>JAIOXV010000184.1 GCA_021741465.1 Paracoccaceae bacterium | reverse complement strand
GTAATCGCCCGTGCCGGGGAAATACTCGCCGATCGAGGCGCGCGGTTCCATGGCGTTGGGCACAAGGCGGTTGTTCACCAGTTCCAAGGTGGTGACATGCGGGGCCGATTGGAAGGCCTCTTCCACCGCGGCGCGGTTGTCTTCGATCCAGCCCCAGTCATAGCACTGGTTGTCCGGGATCTCGTCATGGACGCGGTTGGAATTGTCGGCCAAAGCCGCGCGCATGTCGATAATGGCGGGCAACTCTTCAATGTCGGTGTCATCGGCCAGTTGCTGGGCGGCATCCTTGGCCTGTTGATAGGTTTCGGCCACAACAGCGGCATAGGCGTCGCCGACATGGCGCACCTTGCCATGGGCCAGAACCGGGCGTTTGGGTTCGCGCATCGGCGTGCCGTCGCGGCTGTTGATAAGCCAGCCTGCCGGGTTGCCGCCGACATCCTTGAAATCCTCGCCGGTGAAAACCGCCAGCACACCCGGCATCTTCGCCGCAGCCGCCGTGCCAATCGCCTTGATGCGGCCATGGGCCACGTTCGAGCGGACAAAGACGGCATAGGTCTGGCCGTGCAGGTTCATGTCATCGGTGTAAATACCGCGTCCGGTCAAAAACCGGATGTCTTCGCGCCGCTTGCTCGAGGCGCCAATTCCGTGATCTTTCGGCATCGTGATCCCCCCTTATTCGGCCGCGACTGTCTGGCCCGAGGCCGACAGAACCGCTTTGATGATGTTGTGATAACCGGTGCAGCGGCAAATGTTGCCTTCAAGGTAATGGCGCACATCTGCCTCGGTGGGCTTGGGATTTTCGGCCAGCAGGGCCGCGGATGACATCACCATGCCCGGTGTGCAAAAGCCGCACTGCAGCCCGTGGTGATCTTGGAAGGCCTGCTGCAAGGTGCCCAAAGAGCCATCCGCATTGGCCATGCCTTCAATGGTTTTCACCTCTGCGCCGGCCACGTCCATGGCAAAAACGGTGCAGCTTTTCACCGGCTTGCCATCAACATGCACCACGCAGGCCCCGCATTGGCTGGTATCACAGCCGACATGGGTGCCGGTCAGGCCAAGGCCTTCGCGCAGGTATTGAACCAGCAGCGTGCGGCCTTCGACCTGTGCCGAAACGGGTTTTCCGTTCACGGTCATCGAGACTGTCGTCATGGGTTTCCTCCCTTGGAAATTCATGGGTACGGGTTATGTTCACGCGCCCATAAGGCGCTTGAACCAGCCCTTCTTTGGGGCGTTTTCGGTGGTTTCTTCCGGCTCTTCGGTCCCCTCATCAGGGCCCTCCAAAGCGTCTTGAAAGCGGGTGAAAAACTCATCCGCCATTTTCTTGGCAAAACCGTCGATCAGACGGCTGCCCAATTGCGCGATCTTGCCCCCGACCGAGGCATCAACCTCATAGCTCAGCCGCGTGCCTTCGGGCACAGCTTCCAATGCAACCTTGGCCCCGCCCTTGGCAAAGCCGGCAGCCCCGCCCTTGCCTTCACCGGTGATGGTGACAGCCCGGCCCGGGTCGATGTCCGACAGCTTCACCACCCCGGCAAAAGTGGCGCTGACCGGGCCGATCTTTTGTTTGACGGTGGCCTGAAATCCTTCTTCGACCGAACCGGTCATGCTTTCGCAGCCCGGCACGCACAGCTTCAACACCTCTGGGTTCAGGATGGCAGCCCAGACGGTTTCCGGGCTGGCCTTGATGGTTTTCACATCGGACAGTTGCATCACATTACTCCTCACTCCGCGCCGCAGACTAAGCGGGCCTGCGTCTTGGCGCTATGGTCCCTTGGTCGTAGGCCCGGCCAGAAAGGCGCGCAGGGCTTCGGGTTCGACCGGCTTCACCAAAAAGCCGATGCCAGCGGCACGCGCCGCCTCGTGCAGGGTTTCACTGCGGTCGGCGGAAATCAGACGGACGGGCAGGTGCGGGGCGCGCAGGCGCAGGGCTTGCACTGTTTGCAGGCCTGTCATGCCCGCGCCCAAACCATGGTCGGCAATCATCGCATCAGGCAGGATGCCCAGATCTTCGATCAGCGCCAGCGCCTCTTCCCCGCTGGCCGCCTCGATCACGGCCGCACCCCATTTTTCCAGCAAAAGCACCATAGCCCGGCGCAGTTCGCTGTCATTTTCCACCAAAAGCACGATCCGCCCCTGCACCGATCCGGCGCTGGTGCCCTGGCCTGCGGCAGGGTCGGGCACTGCCGCCAGATCGGTCAGCGGCACTTGCAGCATAAAGACCGTGCCCCGGCCCGGGCGCGAGGCAAGGCCCAAGGGGTGGCCCAGAAGTGCCGCCGCCCGATCTACGATCGCAAGGCCCAAGCCCAAACCTTCCGAGGCCGAGGCGCGCGCGGCAACGCGGTGAAACTCTTTGAAGATGTTTTCCTGTTCCTCATGCGGAATGCCCGGCCCGGTATCCCACACCTCCAGCCGCAGCATGCGCGCGCGGGGGCGCGCGGCCACCAGAACCCGGCCCCGATCGGTATAGCGTATGGCATTGCCGATCAGGTTTTGTAGGATGCGCCGCAGGTAACCGGCATCAGACAACACCACCGCATCGCAGGGGCGAAAGCGCAACTCCAACCCCTTTGCCGCCGCCAGCGGGGCAAACTCATCGGCCAGTTGCCGCAAGAGCCGCCCCATCCGCACCGGGGCGACCGTGACGGCCGCCTTGCCCGATTCCAGCCGCGATATGTCCAAAAGAGCGGCCAGAATGCCTTCGACCGACAGCAGCGCGTTTTGCGCCTTGCCCACCGCTTCGGCCACCGGAGCGGGCACTTCGGTTTCGGGCAAGGACGACAAGAACAGCTTGGCCGCTGACAGGGGTTGCAACAAATCATGGCTGGCCGCGGCGACAAACCGCGACCGGCTGGCGTTGGCCCGTTCGGCCTGCGCCAGCGCGTCTTCAAGGTCAAGCGTGCGCTCCACCACCCGCGCCTCAAGTGTTTCCTTGGCGCGTGCCATATCCTCGACCGCGCGGCGTTCGGCGGTGACATCGGTAAAGCTTAACAAAAACCCCTTGTCGGGCATTTCCTGCGCGAAAACGTCCAGAATAAGCCCCGGATTGCGGCGCAATTCAAAGGTGATAGGCGGGCGGCCTCTTCTACCATCCACCCAAGTGGCCAGTCTTTCGGCCGTCATCCCTTCACCAAAACGGAACTGGCGGGCCAGCCCGTCAAACAGGGTTTCAAACTCGGCCCCAACCCGCATCCGCACCATCGGCAGCGCCAACAAGACCCCAAGCCGCGCGTTCCACCCCACCAGCCGCTGGCCGGCATCAAAGATCGCCACCCCCTGGTTGATATGGTCCAGCGTGGCGCGGACCAGACGTTCCTGATCGTCCAGAAGCCGGCCAAGCTCTTGACGTTCCAGCCGGATCAGGTCGGTCACATCAGTTTGCAACACCACCGTTCCGCCATCGGCGGTGCGATGTTCGCTGACCTGCACCCAATGGTCCCACCGCATGCGCACGTTGAAGATGACATGCTGGTCGATATGGCGCCGGCGGCGCTGAATGGCCCAGCTTTCGGGGGTTTCGCCCGCAGGCAATTCCAGATCGGACGAGCGGCTGACCAGATCGACATAGGCGGCAAAGCCAAGGCCCGGCACAAGGCGGGGGCGCACATCGGTCAGATGCACGCAAAAGCGCGCGTTGCACATGACCAGCACATCATCGGGGCCAAATAGCGCAAAGCCCTCTTGGACCGTCTCGATGGCATCGGCAAGGTTTTGCCGCGTGCGTTCGGTTTCGCGGTTGGCATCTTCAGGCGCCGCATTCGAAGCGTTCAGAAGATCAAGCGCGCGTTCCAATTCGCGCGTGCGTTCGCGCACCTGATCTTCCAGCATCGCGGCGCGCTGAAACTGGGCATAGGCCGCGCCGCCGTCATCGGTGATCTGTTCCACCCGGCGCATCAGCACGGTCGAAATGGCCAAGAGCTTTTCGATCTGCCGCGCGGGCGGATCTTCGGGGTTCACAAGCGTGTCGGTCATGGGCCTGCGCGCCCCGCCATCTCATCGGGCAGATACAGCGCAACCCCGGTCATGGTCTGGTTGACATGCATCGAATTCACCTGCTCGCCATAGGTGGAAAAGCCCACAACCCCATGGGCGCGCAAGATTGCCGAAATCTCGCTGGTCTTTTGCTTCTCCAAGGCCTCCATCCGCCGCAAGATGCAATCGCAGGCCAGAATGGCGGGTGCCGGCCCCTGCCCTTTCAGCGCGGCAAGTTCGGCGGCAAGATGGGCCGCCATGTCCACCGGTTCGGCCAAGGTCAGCACCACGCCTTCGTCGATGGCCGAAAAGAACACCAGATCGCCATTGCCATCGACCTGCTGAATGGCACGCACATGATGGGTGCCGCCGATGCGCACCACAACGGGATGGGCGGCAAAGGTGAACGTGGTCAGTTGTCCGGGGTCTTTGCCCAAGATGCGGGCATATTCCCGCGCGGCGGGTTCGGCATTTATGCCGCGCACGATGCGGCGCGCAGGGTCGGCTTCGGTCACCACCATGCGTGCGCCGGTGGGGCGCAAATGGTCAAGGCTGAAGACTTTCACCCGTGCGGCACTGCGCACCAGCGTCACCACCGCGGCATTGCGCAAAATCTGCCCGCCGGCCAGAATGAAAGTCTGGCCAAAGCGCGTGCCATCCCCGGCCGAGCCGCCAAACAGCGGCACCGGCCCCAGCCCGCGCGCCAGATGCGAGGCCAGCTCGTCTTCGCGCACCGAAAGCCCGTCCACCATCAAAAAGGCAAATTCGCCCTGCCATTGCGGCGCAAGCCGCGCCATGGCCTGCCGGTCGCGGATCAGCTGGCCGATCAAGGCCTGCGCATCCAGAGCGCCAAGATCGGGGATCACCAAAGGGGCGGCCATAAACATCGAAGACGGCAGGCCCACAGCTACGATCTCGCCCTCGGCATAGCCCGCCGCGGTAATCTCGCCCGCCGTGGTGCAGCCGAAAACCGGGGTTGTCCCAAAGGCCGCAGGCAGGCTGGCGGCAAGCCCGGCCAGATCCGCCTCGGGCGAGATGAACAAAAACACGCAAGCAAATGGCCCCGCCCCCA
>JAIOXV010000183.1 GCA_021741465.1 Paracoccaceae bacterium | reverse complement strand
GTTCGTCCGCCAAGGAGCTGACCGAATAGACATCAAAGAGCGTCCCGTAAGCGTCAAAGGCGATGGCCTTGAGGGGCATTGTTTGTCCTTTGTCCGTGTTGGGTCTGGTTCACTGGGAACACCGCGGCATGGGGCCCGGAAGATTGAACGCCTGCCAAAGGGATAATTTCCCCCGGGTTTCAGCACAAGCCCGCTGTGTCACATGAAGCGCCAGCTTGGCCTTTGATGCCGCCGCAGCAAAAAACGCGCGCTGTCCGCAGCGTAAGCCATGCCTGACAGAAAATTCTGCGACCGCCACGGCCGACTGATCCGGAACCGCCCTTCCCTTTGGCCACGCGGGCTCTGGCCGTGCAATCGCGCACCGCGGCCGGGGTCCGCTCTTTGGGCACTGTCTTACCTCATAGCCTTTGAAATCCCTTTGATGTGCCGCACAGCGCAATAGGCCGCGCGCAAAGGGTGGCCCGCGTCAGACGGGGCATTCCACCCCCCTTAGCGCAGCTCAAGCCCACCTTCGGTTTGCAAGAAGTTCACCACCTCTGCAAGGCCAAGGCCATTGCGAATTTGCGCCATGACATAGGGGCGCTGGCCGCGGGCGGCGGCGGTGTCTGACGTCAGCAGCGCAAGGTCAACGCCGACATATGGGGCAAGGTCAGTCTTGTTGACGACAAGCAGGTCGGACCGGGTGACGCCGGGGCCACGTTTGCGCGGAATGTCTTGGCCTGCGGCGGTATCGATGACGTAGATCGACAGGTCTGCAAGTTCGGGCGAAAAGGTCGCGGCGAGATTGTCGCCGCCGGATTCGATCAGGATCAGGTCCAGATCGGGGAACGCCGCGCGCAGATCGGCAATGGGGGCCAGGTTGGTGCTTGCGTCTTCGCGGATGGCCGTATGCGGGCAACCGCCGGTTTCAACCCCGCGAATGCGCGCGGCAGGCAAGACTTGGGCCCGCGTCAGGTAATCGGCATCTTCGCGCGTGTAGATGTCGTTGGTGACCACAGCCATCGAACACCGCGCTGCGAGGGCGCGGCAAAGCTGTTCGGTAAGGCTGGTCTTGCCTGCACCGACGGGTCCGCCGATGCCGATACGAAGGGGGCCATTGGGGTTGGTCATGTACGAAATATCCTGACGGGCATCGTTTCATGGCGCATCGCGGCAAGGTCGGCGCCGGGCGTGGTCGAGGAAAGCGCCGCAAGCGGCAGTGTGGCATAAACTGCGGCGAGGCGGGTGATTTCGGGGGCGAGGGTTGCAAGGGCTTGCTGTGCCTCGGTTTGGCCCAAGGGAACAAAGCGGGTCGCAACCGATGTAAGCTGGGTGGCCAGCCCCTGCAGCCACAGGCCGAGGACTTCGGCTGTGGACACGTCAAGCGTGGCGGTGGCGGCACCCACGGCCACGGCATAGGGGCGCGCGGGGTGCGGCATGCCGGTGAGCGCGCTGATGGTGGTGGCGAATGCGCGGCCCTGTTCGTTCATTTCCTGCGCGCGCTCGGACGATGTCGCAAGGGCGTGCGCGAGGTCGCTCAGGGCGTCGAGATCCGCCGTGGGCCTGCGGGCATGGGCCAGCAAGATGGCATCGGCGCGGCCAGAACCGTGGCGCAGGATCGCGGTGATCCAGTGCGTAAGGTCAGTTGCGGTGCGCACATCGCCCGCGCTGATGGCGTATTCGAGGCCTTGAGAATAGGCAAACGCGCCAATGGGAAAGGCGGGCGAAAGCCATTGGGTCAGGCGCAGGCGGTCGGTCGGATCAGCCATGGTGCAGGGCAAAGTGGCCAGCAGGGCTGTGGTCATGCCCCATCGTTCTGCCATGGCCATAGGCACCGCCTTCAGGGGTGAAAGGGGCAATCTGCAAGGTAAGCCGGGCGCCAAGGCCTGCAAGCATCGCCTCGATCACCGGATCGCGGCGGATGACCAGATGGTCAGTGCCGATCTGGCAGGGCGTGTGGCGGTTTCCGATATGCCAGGCAAGGCGCGGCAGATTGCCCGCGACCTGTACCACGGGTTCCTCGGCCGCATGGACAGCCACGGCGCGGCCATCGTCAAGGATCAACGCGTCACCATGGTTCAATGATGTGGTTTCGGCCAGATCTACCATGAAACTGGCACCGCTTTCGCAGGTCAGCCGCTTGCGGCGCAAGAAGCGTTCATCATAGGAAAGCGTTACGATTTCAGCGGTTTGGCCTGTGTAGGCGCGTGAGATTTGGCGGGCGGGGAGCATGGTAGCCTCGGGTTCTAGAGATCAAAACAGGAAGTAGCGCTGGGCAAGAGGCAGCTCGGTCGCGGGCTGGCATGTCAGCAATTCGCCATCGGCGCGAACTTCATAGGTTTCGGGGTTCACCTCGATCTGAGGTTGGGCGTTGTTCAGGATCATATCGGCTTTGCCGATATGGCGGGTGTGCTGCACTGGCAGGGTGGTCTTTTGCAGGCCCAGTTTCGCACCGACATCATCAGCTTGGGCGGCTTGGCTGACAAAGGTGACAGAGGTTTGCGCCAAAGCACGGCCAAATGTGCCGAACATCGGCCGGGAATACATCGGCTGCACCGGGATAGAGCCGTTGGGATCGCCCATTTGCGCCATCACGATCATGCCGCCCATCAGGACCATTTCCGGTTTCGCACCGAAAAAGGCGGGGTTCCACAGCACCAGATCGGCGCGCTTGCCTTCCGCGATGCTGCCGATATGGGCCGCCACGCCATGGGTGATGGCAGGGTTGATGGTGTATTTGGCGATGTAGCGGCGGGCGCGCAAGTTGTCATTCTCGCCCTGTTCGTCCGCCAAGCGGCCGCGCTGCTGGCGCATTTTATGGGCGGTTTGCCACGTGCGGGTGATAACCTCGCCGATACGCCCCATGGCTTGGCTGTCGGACGACAGGATCGACAGCGCGCCGATGTCATGCAGGATATCTTCGGCGGCGATGGTTTCGCGGCGGATCCGGCTTTCGGCAAAGGCGACGTCTTCGGGGATGGAGCGGTCAAGATGGTGGCAGACCATCAGCATATCGAGATGCTCTTCGACGGTGTTTGCGGTATAGGGCATCGTCGGGTTGGTCGATGACGGGATGATATTGGGCGAAGACACCACGCGCAGAATGTCCGGCGCATGGCCGCCGCCCGCGCCTTCGGTGTGAAAGGCGTGGATGGTGCGGCCCTTGAGGGCGGCGAGGGTGTTTTCGACAAAGCCGGATTCGTTCAGCGTGTCGGTATGGATCATCACCTGCACATCCATATCGTCGGCCACCGACAGGCAGCAGTCGATGGCGGCCGGGGTGGTGCCCCAGTCTTCATGCAGCTTAAGCGCCGAGGCCCCTGCCTTGACCATTTCCACCAAGGCTTCGGGCCGGCTGGCGTTGCCCTTGCCCGAAATGCCAAAGTTCATCGGAATGCCGTCAAGCGCTTGCAGCATGCGCGAAATATGCCACGGCCCGGGCGTGCAGGTGGTTGCAAGCGCGCCATGCGCGGGGCCAGTTCCACCGCCAAGCAGGGTGGTAATGCCGGAATGCAGCGCGTCTTCGGCCTGCTGGGGGCAGATAAAGTGGATATGGGCGTCCATGCCGCCCGCGGTCAGGATGCGCCCTTCGCCTGCGATGATTTCGGTGCTGGGGCCGATGATGATATCGACGTTTGGTTGCGTGTCGGGGTTGCCTGCTTTGCCGATCTTGTGGATCAGCCCGTCGCGCAAGCCCACATCAGCCTTGTAGATGCCGGAATAATCCAAGATCAGGGCGTTGGTGATGACGGTATCCACCGCCCCGCCCGCGCGCGGGACCTGGCTTTGGCCCATGCCATCGCGGATGACCTTGCCGCCGCCGAATTTGACCTCTTCGCCATAGGTGGTCAGATCGCGCTCCACCTCGATGACAAGATCGGTGTCACCAAGGCGGATCCGGTCACCGGTGGTGGGGCCATACATGGCAGCATAATCGGCACGGGCGATGCGGGTGGACATTTACAACTCTCCCATGACGTGGCCGTTGAACCCAAAGACACGGCGCAACCCGCCATAAGGGGTAAGGCGCACTTCGCGCGATTGGCCGGGCTCAAATCGCACCGCGGTGCCTGCGGCGATGTCCAGCCGCATGCCGCGCGCAGCGGCGCGGTCAAAGGCAAGGCCGGGGTTGGTTTCGGCAAAGTGATAGTGGCTGCCGACCTGAACCGGGCGATCGCCGGTATTGGCGACCATCAAGATCAGGCTGGGCTGACCTGCGTTGAGTTCAATCTCGCCAGCGGCTGGAAAAATCTCGCCCGGAATGCGTGTTGGGGATGGCATCTGGGCGTCCCTATGCGAAGGCCATGGCAAGGCCCGCCACCGCAGCGGCACCACCCAGAGCCCGGATCAGGCGGCGGGTCAACACCAGCCCAAGGCCAAGGCCAATCGCGTTCAGACTGGCAGAGGCCCCGACAAAGCCAAGCGCGTAAAGCACCCAGCCCTGCGCTGGGCCCTCGGCCCCATGGGCAAAGCCATGGGCAACGCCAAAGACCGCAACCCACAGCAGCGAAACCGCCAAATCAGGCCGCAGTGCAAGGGCTGTGGCCCCGCCCAGAAGCAGGGTCGAGGCAAGGATCATCGGCTCCACCATAGGCAGCGCAACCCCGCTTGCCCCCAGCGCGCCGCCCGTCAGCAGACCCAGCAAAAAGGCCAGCGGCATTGCCCAAATGGCCCGCCGACCCGTGACCGAGGCCCAAAGCCCAACGGCAAACATCGCCAAAAGGTGATCTGCACCGCTGAACGGGTGCAAAAGCCCGCTTAGAAACGGCTGGTCAAAATGCCCGCCGGGATGCGCGAAAGCCGCGGTCGGGATCAGGGTGAGTGCTAGGATGCGTTTCAAATCAGCCTCTTATCGAATGGGGTGGTGAACGGTGACAAGCTTTGTGCCGTCGGGGAAGGTTGCCTCGACCTGCACGGCGTGGATCATCGAGGGAATGCCGTCCATGCATTGCTCGGCGGTGATGACATGTGCACCGGCCTGCATCAGATCTGCCACGCTGCGGCCATCGCGCGCGCCTTCGACGACGAAATCGGTGATGAGGGCAATCGCCTCGGGGTGGTTCAGTTTGACGCCGCG
>JAIOXV010000182.1 GCA_021741465.1 Paracoccaceae bacterium | reverse complement strand
GTTGATCCCAGCCATCGGCGGCTTTAGCCAAGCTTTTCGTCGGCCAGCACCTGACGCACAGAGCGCGCGGTCTTGTCAACAATCTCGGTCAACTCGTCATCGGTGCAATTATAGGGCGGCGCAAGGATCACGATATCGCCGCTGAAACCATCGACATTGCCGCCAACCGGATAGCAAACCAGGCCGTTCGCCATCGCCTGAGCGCGGATCTTGATGTAAAGTTTGCGCTCTTTCTCGAACGGCTGTTTGGAAACGCGGTCCGCGACCAGCTCCACCGCGATGAAATGGCCGCGGCCGCGAATGTCGCCAACCGCATCAACACCCTTGAACGCATCGGCCAACCAGGTTTTAAGGCGCGGCCCGTTGGCGGCGACCTTGGCCACCAGGCCTTCGCGTTCAACGATTTTTTGCACCGCAACCCCAGCCGCACAGGCCGCAGTATGGCCAGTAAAGGTGTGCCCCGTGCCAAAGGCACCATCAACGGCACGGATCGCGTCCCAAACAGCGGTAGTGCAAATCGCGGCACCCAGGGGTTGGTACCCCGCCGCCAGCCCCTTGGCGACGGACATGATATCAGGTTCCACCCCGTCATGTTCCAGCGCGCGCCATGTCCCGCACCGGCCCGCACCCGACATCACCTCGTCAGAGATCATCAAGACGCCATAACGGGTGCAAATCTCGCGCACCGCCTTGGCATAGCCTTCGGGCGCGGGAACACAGCCACCCGCAGCCCCTACAACCGGTTCAAAGACGAACCCCGCCACGGTTTCAGGTCCCTCGCGCAGGATCGCCGCTTCCAATTCCGCGGCACAGGCGGCACCTGCAGTTTCGGCGGTGGCCCCTGCAATTGGGCGAAAGGCGTTTGCGGGCGAGATTTTCACCGAAGGGATGAAAGCCCCTTCATAGGCCAGCGTCCGTTCGGCAAAGCCCGAAAGCCCCAGCGCCCCCAGCGTATTGCCGTGCCACGACCGCTGCCGGGAAATGAACTTGCGCCGCGAATTCTGGCCGATTGCGGTCTGATATTGCAGCGCGATTTTGAGACAGCTTTCAACCGCCTCAGAGCCCCCGGTCACATAGACCATTTCGCGCAAAGTGCCGCCGCAGCGGGCACGGATGATCTCGGTCAGTTGTTCCAGCGCATCGGTAGTGAAGTTATATCGGTAGCCATGGGCCAGCAGATCCAGTTGGTCGCAAATCGCGCGGTTCACCTCGGCATTGGCATGGCCAAGGCAATAGACCGCAGGCCCACCTGAGCCATCGATGTATTGCTTGCCATCAGCATCCCAAAGATAACTGCCCTTCGCCCGCACCACCTTTGGCAAGGCATTGGTGTCTTTCAGATTGGCAGCGGGTTGGCTGGACATGTGCAAGCTCCTTCGACGTCCGGGCAGACTGTCAGGACATCATGGCAGCTTCAAGAGCGCTTTGTTTTGGGCAAGGCGGCGGCCGACATGGTGCTGGCCGGCAAAGCTATGCCCTTTTGCCGACCGTTGCCACGCCCAGAACCTCAAGCACCTTCGCCTCGATCTCGGGGGCGTTCATACCTGCAACCCGGTACATCGCCTCGGGCGATGCTTGATCGATAAAAGTGTCAGGCAGGACCATGGAGCGGAATTTCAATCCGTGGTCGAACACCCCCTCGTCAGACAGCAGTTGCGCGACATGGCTGCCGAAACCGCCGACCGCGCCTTCTTCGATGGTAATCAGCGCCTCATGCTCACGCGCAAGCCGAAGGATCAGATCACGGTCAAGGGGCTTGGCAAAACGGGCGTCGGCGATGGTTGGGGTTAGACCCTTGGCGGCAAGGCTTTCAGCGGCCTTGAGAATCTCGGCCAGCCGGGTGCCAAAAGACAAAATCGCGACACGGCTGCCTTCGCGGATGATCCGACCCTTGCCAATCTCTAGCGGTGTTCCTTTGCGCGGCATGTCCACGCCCATGCCCTCGCCCCGCGGATAGCGGAAGGCGATCGGGCCTTCGTCATGGGCAGCGGCGGTTGCAACCATGTGCATCAGTTCTGCCTCGTCGGCGGCGGCCATGACGACCATGCCAGGCAGATTGGCCAGAAAGGCCACGTCAAACGCGCCGGCATGGGTTGCCCCATCGGCCCCTACGAGGCCCGCGCGGTCAATCGCAAAACGCACGGGCAGCCGCTGGATGGCCACATCATGCACGACCTGGTCATAGCCACGCTGCAAGAAGGTCGAATAGATCGCGCAGAAAGGCTTCATCCCGCCCGCTGCAAGCCCAGCCGAAAAGGTGACAGCGTGCTGTTCGGCAATGCCGACATCGAAGGTGCGCTTGGGAAAGCGATTGCCAAACAGGTCAAGCCCGGTGCCGTCAGGCATCGCGGCGGTGATGGCAACGATTTTGGAATCAACCTCGGCTTCGGCGATAAGGGCTTCGGCGAAGACTTTGGTATAAGATGGCGCGTTGGATGGTGCTTTCTTCTGCTCGCCCGTCACGACATCGAATTTTGCGCGCGCATGTCCGCGGTCAGGCGAATTTTCTGCCGGGGCATAGCCCTTGCCCTTGCGGGTCAGCACGTGGATCAGCATCGGGCCCGTGGCGCGGGCATGCGCGGTGCGCAACACCGGCAAAAGCTGATCCAGATCGTGTCCGTCAATCGGGCCGACATAGGAAAAGCCCAATTCTTCAAAGGGCGTGCCGCCAACGGCCATGCCTTTGATCATCTCTTTTGCCCGGCGTGCGCCTTCGGCAAAGGGTTCGGGCAAAAGCCCGGCAAGGCTTTTGGCCGCCGATTTCAGATCTTGAAACGGCTCGCCCGCGTAGAGGCGGGAAAGATAGCTGGAAAATGCTCCAACCGGCGGCGCGATGGACATTTCGTTGTCATTCAGAATGACAAACATGCGCTTTTTCAAATGGCCGGCGTTGTTCATCGCCTCGAAGGCCATGCCCGCCGACATCGACCCATCACCGATCACAGCAATGGCATCGCCGGGGTCGCCGCCCAGATCGGCGGCCATGGCAAAGCCCAGCGCTGCCGAAATCGACGTGGAGGAATGCGCAGCGCCAAAGGGGTCAAAAGGGCTTTCCGACCGTTTAGTAAAACCCGACAACCCACCCTCGGTGCGCAATGTGCGAATGCGGTCGCGCCGCCCGGTCAGGATCTTGTGCGGATAGCACTGATGGCCAACGTCCCAGATAATCTTGTCACGCGGTGCATTGAACACAGCATGCAGCGCGACAGTCAGTTCCACCACGCCAAGTCCTGCCCCAAGGTGACCACCCGTTACCGAAACCGCTGAAATCGTCTCGGCCCGCAGCTCATCTGCCAGTTGGCGCAACTCACGGTCGGTCAGACCCTTCAGGTCGGCTGGCAGCGTAACCCGGTCAAGAACGGGGGTAATCGGACGGTCTGCCATGGCTTTTCCTGTTCAGCTTTCGCGCGCAATAACGAAACGCGCGCATTCGATCAAGTTTTCTGCGGCCGCCCCATAGGGCGACAGGGCGGTTTCCGCCTGTTCGACCAGAGATTTGGCGCGCGATCTGGCCGCATCAAGGCCCAACAGCGAAACGAACGTCGCCTTGCCGGCGGCAGCATCCTTGCCAACGGCCTTGCCGGTCAGCGCGGGATCGCCCGTAACATCCAGCACATCGTCCCAGATCTGAAAGGCAAGTCCCAGTGCTGTGGCATAGGCCCGCAAAGGTGCAGGATCAGCGCCCGCAATGATCGCTCCGGCCTCGGCGGAAAAGCGGATAAGCGCGCCGGTTTTGCCGGCCTGCAGGGCGGTGATCTCGTCCAGCGTCAGCGGTTGGGCGGCGGTTTCAGCGGCAATGTCCAGCGCCTGCCCCAAAACCATGCCCTCGGCTCCGCTGGCCTTGGCCAGACCGGCGACAAGGCCGATCCGGGTTTCGCCGTTGCCCAAGGCCGGGTCCGTCAACAGCTCAAACGCCAGCGTTTGCAGGGCGTCGCCCGCAAGAACCGCTGTCGCCTCGTCCCATTTCACATGCACCGTGGGCAGACCGCGGCGCAGCGCGTCGTCGTCCATGCAGGGCATGTCATCATGCACAAGACTATAGGCGTGCAGGGCCTCGACCGCGGCGGCGGCACTGATCGCGGTTGGCGAAGCCACGCCCAACATCCGGGCGGATTCCAAGACCAGAAAGCCGCGCAGTCTTTTGCCACCTTGGGCGGCATAGCGCATGGCATCGACAACGGGCTGGCCGGAAAGCTCTGCCATGGCAGCATCAAGCCGGGCTTGAATGGCAACCGCATCGGCTGCCAATTGCGCGGGAAAGCTCACATCCCCTCCACGGGTGTGGTGCCAACGGCGCGGCCTTCGGCGGCGCGGATAAGTTCAACCTTTTCCTCGGCTGATTTCAGCTTTGAAGCGCAATGGGCTTTCAGCGCCGCGCCTTTTTCGTAAAGCGCGATGGATTGTTCCAATGCGACCTCGCCGCGTTCAAGCTGGGTCACGACTTGCTCCAAAGCGGCCATGGCCTCTTCAAAACTCATTTCGGTTACGGCTTTGTCGGTCATCATCCCTGCCTTGCCAGAACACCCACATGCGCAGCGACGGATTCCGTCAGCGCGTTCAGATCATAGCCGCCCTCCAGACAGGATACCACCCGCCCCCCGGCGCAATCGTGGGCAATTTCGCAAATGCGCTCAGTCAGCCAGCGGTAATCGGCAGATTGCCACAAAAGCCCTGCCAAAGGATCCTGCGCGTGCGCGTCAAAACCTGCGGAAATCAGGATAAGTTCTGGCTGCCACTGAACAAGCCGGGGAAAGATCAGCCTGTCATAAACCCTGCGCATGTGGTCGCCATCAGAGCCCACGGGCAATGGCGCATTGACGATTTGGCCCTGCGCGCCCGTTTCCCGAACCGAGCCTGTGCCGGGATAAAGCGGCATCTGGTGGCTTGAGGCGAAAAGGCAGCGCCCTTCATCCCACAGCAGGTCTTGGGTACCGTTGCCGTGATGCACGTCGAAATCCACGATCGCAACGCGCGCAAGGCCGTGATGATCCAACGCGCGCTTGGCAGCAATGGCCACGGTACCAAAAAGGCAAAACCCCATGGCCGTTGTCTTTTCGGCATGGTGTCCGGGCGGACGACAGGCGACGAAAGCGGTCTTGTCCTGACCCGCCAGCACAGCGTCGACAGCGGCACCCGCACCGCCAACGCCGCGCAGGGCCGCAGCAAGGCTTCCGGGCGACAAGAAGGTGTCACCATCGATCTGCGCCCAACCCTCGGTGGGAACTGCTGCGAGAATCCGGTCGGCATAGGCGCGGGGATGGCAGCGCGTTACG
>JAIOXV010000181.1 GCA_021741465.1 Paracoccaceae bacterium | reverse complement strand
CCGCAACCGCAGGAAAAACCTGCGGCGTGATGCGCCCGCCAAGCGTGGGGTTCAGCCTGGGGCGGCTTGCCTTTGGCGTGGCGTTTCCGCTGTATTTTCCGCTGAGCAACCCGGTTGCCAAGGGCGAAAAGGCCAAAAGCGGCAGGTTTTCCATATGGGAAAGCTCGGCCCAATCGCTGTCAAACTGGCGGCACAGCAGCGAATATTCATTCTGAACGCTGACCATGCGCGGCAGGCCGTGGCGATCAGCCAGCGACAGCCATTTCGCCGTGCCCCAGACCGTTTCATTGGAAACGGCAAGATGGCGGATCTTGCCCTCGTCCATCAGTTTCGCGGCCTCTTGCAGGATTGCGACCATGTGGTCCTCGACATTTTCCCGCACGCCGGCACTGGGATCAAATGTCCAGATATCGCGAAAATGGTAAACACTGCGGTTCGGCCAGTGCAGTTGATAGACGTCGATGTAATCGGTGCGCAGCCGGCGCAGCGAGCCTTCCACCGCTGTGCGCAGCACCGCAGGGTCGAGGGCGGCCCCATTCCGCACCTCAGACCGGCCGCCGCCGGTTGCCTTGGTCGCCAGAACGACCCGGTCACGCCCGCCCTTGGCAAACCATGATCCAACGATCTCTTCGGTCCTGCCGACGGTTTCGGCGGCAACCGGGTTGACCGGATACATTTCGGCAGTGTCCCAAAAGTTCACCCCCCGCTCCAGCGACATGTCCATTTGGGCATGGCCTTCGGCTTCGGTGTTCTGGGTGCCCCAGGTCATTGTGCCAAGGCACAGCTCCGAGACCAGCAGACCTGTGGTGCCAAGGGGGATATGTTTCATGGGGCGCTCCTTTTGGGCGAAGGTAGCCAAAGCGCGGCCAAGGGCAAGGGGGCGCTTCCCCCCGCCCGCGCCATGCGCTAAACGGGGCGCGATATTGGACAAGAGGGCGCCATGGCACGGATACTTATCACCTCGGCCATTCCTTACATCAACGGCATCAAGCATCTGGGCAACCTTGTCGGCAGCCAGCTGCCGGCTGATCTTTTTGCCCGGTTCAATCGGGCGATGGGCAATGAAGTCATGTTCATCTGCGCCACCGATGAACACGGCACCCCCGCCGAGCTGGCGGCCGCCAAGGCGGGCAAGCCCGTGGCCGAATATTGCGCCGAAATGCACGATGTGCAGGCCGAAATCGCCCGCGGCTTCCGCCTGTCCTTTGACCATTTCGGGCGGTCCTCCAGCCAGCGCAACCACAAGCTGACCCAGCATTTCGCAGGGCGTCTGGCTGACAACGGGCTGATCCGCGAAGTTTCCGAAAAGATGATCTATTCGATCGACGATGGCCGCTTCCTGCCCGACCGCTATATCGAGGGCACCTGCCCGAACTGCGGGTTTGAAAGCGCGCGCGGCGATCAATGTGACAACTGCACAAAGCAGCTGGACCCGACCGACCTTATCAACCCCCGCTCTACGATTTCAGGATCGACCAATCTGGAAGAGCGCGAAACCAAGCACCTTTACCTGATGCAGCGCGCGCTGAAGGACAAGCTGGAAGCCTGGATCGATTCAAAATCCGACTGGCCAATCCTGACCACATCCATTGCCAAGAAATGGCTGAACGACGGCGATGGCTTGCAAGACCGCGGCATTACCCGCGATTTGCACTGGGGCATCCCGGTGATGCGGGGCGATGCGCCTTGGCCGGGAATGGAAGGCAAGGTCTTCTACGTCTGGTTCGATGCGCCAATCGAATATATCGCGGGCACGGCGGAATGGGCCGATGCGAACGGGCTGGAAGATGCGGCTTGGGAACGCTGGTGGCGCACCGACAAGGGCGCGTCGGACGTGACCTATTATCAGTTCATGGGCAAAGACAACGTGCCGTTCCATACCCTGTCCTTCCCCGCGACCATCCTTGGTTCGGGCGAACCGTGGAAGCTGGTCGATTACCTCAAGTCATTCAATTACCTGAATTATGACGGCGGCCAGTTCTCCACCTCGCGCGGGCGGGGGGTGTTCATGGATCAGGCGCTGTCGATCCTGCCGTCAGATTACTGGCGCTGGTGGCTTCTCAGCCATGCCCCGGAATCGTCGGATGCCGAGTTCACTTGGGAAAATTTCCAAGTCAGCGTGAACAAGGATCTGGCCGATGTCTTGGGCAATTTTGTCAGCCGCGTCACCAAATTTGCCAAGTCAAAGCTTGGCGAAAGCGTGCCCGAGGCGGGCAGCTTTGGCCCGATGGAAACAGCGCTGATTGCCGATCTTGGCGCAAGGGTGGCCGATTACACCCGCGCGATGGAATTGATGGAGGTGCGAAAGGCCGCGGCCGAACTGCGCGCGATCTGGGTGATCGGCAACGAATACCTGCAGGCCGCCGCCCCTTGGTCCGTGGTCAAGACAGACCCCGACCATGCACAGGCGCAAATCCGTCTCGCGCTGAACCTGATCCGCATTTATGCGATCTTGTCGGCGCCCTTCATCCCGGATGCGGCCCAAGCCATGATGACGGCCATGAGCTCGCAGGACTGGACATGGCCAAGCGACGTTTCGGCGGCTATCCGTGCCCTGCCCGCAGGTCACGACTTTGCCGTGCCGGAAAACCTGTTTCGCAAGATCACCGATGAAGAACGCGCCGAGTGGCAAGAGCGTTTCGCCGGGGTCAGAAGCTGATGCGCACTGCGCCCCCCTCTGCACTGCAAGAGCAAGACCAGGCGCGGACGACCGACCAGAAGAAATACGTCTCAAAGGGCTCTGCCCATGTGACGCTTTCGGCAAAAACCGAATGCATCGATGTGGCGTTCGTGCTTTTGCCGAAATTCACCATGCTGGCTTTTTCTTCGGCGATCGAACCGATGCGGATGGCAAACCAGTTGACGCAACGCGTGCTGTTCCGCTGGAGCGTGCTTTCAGACGACGGCAAGCCTGTGGCCTGTTCAAACGGGGTGTCGGTCATGGTCGATGGATCATGGACCGAGACCAAGCCCGAGGGCATCGTGCTCGTGGTGTCCGGGGTGGAACCGGAAGGCAAGGCCAGTGTGGCGCTTGGGGATTGGCTGCGCGGGCTTTGGCGGCGCGGAAGCATGGTGGGGGGGCTGTGCACCGGGGCCTATGCCCTTGCACAGGCGGGCATTCTCAAGGGCCGCCGCTTTACCATGCACTGGGACAACACCACCGCTTTTGCCGAAAACTTCCCCGATCTGCTGCCATCTCGGCAGGTGTTTTCGATTGATGACCGGATCATGACCTGCGCCGGCGGTGTGGCGGCGGCAGATTTGATGCTGAAGCTGATCTCGGACCGGTTCGGCGCGGAGCTTGGCCAAGAGGTCATGAACATGTGCCTGCTGACCCAGCGCCGTGACGAGGCTGACAGCCAGACCGCCAGTCTTGCAACCCGGCTGGGCACCCGCCACGACAAGCTGTTGCAGGCCGCCGCCTATCTTGAAGCGCGGATCGAAGAAGATCTGGACCTTGACGGCTGCGCCCAACATCTGGACCTGTCGCGCCGGCAGATTGAACGGCTGTTCAACCGCTATCTGGGTCTCACACCCGTACGCTACATGAATGATCTGCGCCTCGCGCGCGGCCGCGCCCTTTTGGCGGAAACCGATATGAAAGTGACCGAAGTTGCCGTGGCCTGCGGCTATGCCTCGACCTCGCATTTTTCGAAGTCTTTTCGCAAAAAATACGGCGTCAGCCCCTATCGGTTCTCACATTTCGGGGGCTGAAACGTCGCAACCCGGCCTGCCCCTTCTTCTTGCGGCACGCAGGGCTTTGGCCTAGGACGGGCGCGCATTCCCCCGGAGATCGCCATGCCAAGCTTCTTGAACACCGCCGATCCTGATTTCGAACCCCGCTTTGCCGCCCTTCTGGGCCAAAAACGCGAAGACAGCCCCGATGTGGATGCCGCCGTTGCCGCCATCATTGCCGATGTGCGGGCGCGCGGCGATGCGGCTGTGCTGGAATTGACGGCGAAATTCGACAAGCTGGAGCTGACGGCCGCAGGCATGATATTTGGCGAGGCCGAGATCGAGGCCGAAATCGCCAAGGTCAGCGCCGAAGACCGCGCGGCGCTGGAGCTGGCGGCCGGCCGTATCCGCGCCTATCACGCCCGCCAGATGCCGGAAGACGCCATGTGGCAAGACCCGTCCGGTGCCTGGCTTGGCTGGCGCTGGACGCCGGTTTCGGCCGCGGGGCTTTATGTGCCGGGGGGGCTTGCCTCTTATCCTTCCTCTGTCTTGATGAACGCCATTCCGGCCAAGGTGGCGGGGGTGCAGCGGCTGGTGGTCACCTGTCCGACGCCGGGCGGGGTGGTGAACCCGCTGGTGCTTTTGGCCGCCCGGATTGCCGGGGTGGACAGCGTCTATCGCATCGGCGGGGCGCAAGCGGTGGCGGCATTGGCCTATGGCACGGAAACCATCCAGCCGGTGGACAAGATCACCGGGCCGGGGGATGCCTTTGTTGCCGCCGCCAAGCGCCGGGTTTTTGGCAAGGTGGGCATCGACATGATCGCCGGGCCTTCGGAAATTCTTGTGATTGCCGATGGCGACAATGATGCGGACTGGATCGCTTTGGACCTGCTGAGCCAGGCCGAACATGATGGAAGCGCGCAGTCTATCCTTGTCACCCCCGATGCAGCCTTTGCCGCGCGCGTGGTGGCGGCGGTGGAAAAGCGGCTTCAAACGCTGGAACGCCGCGCCATTGCGGGCGCAAGCTGGCGCGACTTTGGCGCGGTGATCGTGACCCGCGACCTGACCGAGGCCGCCGGCCTGTCCAACCGCGTGGCACCCGAGCATCTGGAACTCTGCGTCGCCGATCCCGACGCACTGAGCCGTGACATTACCCATGCCGGGGCGATTTTCCTTGGGGCCTGGACGCCAGAAGCAATTGGCGACTATGTCGGCGGACCGAACCACGTGCTGCCAACCGCGCGTTCGGCGCGGTTTTCGTCGGGCCTTTCGGTGATGGAGTTTCTTAAACGCACCACGCTGACGAAAATGACGCCCGAGGCTTTGGCCACAATCGGCCCTGCCGCCGAACGGCTTGCACGCAGCGAAAGCTTGCAAGCCCATGGGCTAAGTGTGACTGCGCGCCTGCAAAAGCTGAACCGCTAAGGCGAAACGTTGCAGCATGGCCAAGCTTGGGCGCAATCTGGCTTGCATGCCCCTTGAAACCCAATTGCGGGTCGGGCATCACAGGTGCCTGACACTTGGAAGACACTCATGACCAACCGGCTTTGCCATATAGAGATTGACGAGCGGGGCCTCGCGCGGCCCACGCCCGAGATTGAACAAGAGCGCAAGGTTGCGATCTTCG
>JAIOXV010000180.1 GCA_021741465.1 Paracoccaceae bacterium | reverse complement strand
GTTGCGGCGGCGCCGTCGGCGGGCTGGGCAGGCGGGGGGGATGGGGCGGGCGGGGGTGTCGCCGCGGCCCCTTCGGCGGGAACATAAGCGCTTAGCGCCGCCCATGCGACGCGCTGGAAGGCGCGGGCCTGATCGTCCGACAGATAGGCATCCCGGCTGACCCAGGCGCGGGTCAGCTTGGCGGGCAGGCCTTCGGGGGATTTCTGGGCAACCGCCCCGGCGATGACCATGGCGGCAAAATACTGGCCCTTGCCGTTGAGATGAATGTCATCTGAAAACAGATCATCGATGCTGTCGATCTGGGGCAGGTTCCCGGCGGAGATTTCGTCTTCCAGCCGGGCAAAAGCCTGCCCTGTTGGAATGATTTCGACGCCTTGACCCGCCGCGCCTTGCCAAAGCGGCAAGTCCTTTGCAAGCCTTTCGCGCCACGGCAGGGCGGCATCGGGATCATCCTTGGGCGCAGCATTTGGGTCGCGGCTGGGCCAGCCTTCGAACAGATAGACACGCACCTGCGGGTTCGCCTCACGCGCGAGACCTGCGAATTTGGCAACGCTGCCAGCCGTGTCAGACCAAGACACATGGCCCGCAATCGGCAGGGCTTCGGTCAGGATCAACACATCCGTAGGACGTTCGGCAAGCCGGGCGCGGGCATCCACGCCTTCGGCTTTGGCGGCGTTGTCCCAGTTATAGGCCAGACTTGCGCCATTGATGATCTGGGCCTGAACCAAGGACGGGCCCGACATTTCGCGCAGCGCGCTTTCGGTCAGCAAGGGCAGGCCACCCCCAAAAAGGCTGTGGCCCACCATCAGAACATCCGTCAGAACCGAAAACACCGACATCGCCTAACCTCTTGCAACCCCGCAGGCAGGATAGCCTGTCACCACCTGCCAGACCAGTTCTTGCAAGAGCTTTGCCGCTTGGGCATCGGGGGGCGTTGCCAGACGGCCATCCGCACGGTTCAACTGCGCGGGCAATCCGTGCGGGGTGCGGTGGTAAAGAACGGCGAAATGCGTCATGGCGATCAGCCAGTTTCCCAAATCATTCAGGTGGATCTCATCGCTGAAAAAAGCGTGCCGATCGGTGATGCCCGGCAAAAGGCCTGCTTCAGCGGCACGCGCTGCTGCTGCCATGACCTGCCCGCCGGGAATGATGTGGATCACCCCCCCGGCCCGCGCCATGGCAGGGCGCAGAACCTGCGCTTCCCACAGCGCGGGCAGATCGGCATCAAGACGAGTCAACCAGCCAGCCGGATCGTCCAGGCGGTGCCAGGTTTCGTAAAGGTAAAGCCGCACATCCGGCCGGGCCTTGCGGGCAAGTCGTGCCCAATCGGCCAGCCGTTCCGCGCTGTGATGAAAGCGGATGGCATCCTTCAGCTCGACCATCTCGGTCAGGACCACCGCCGCATAGGCCCCGCTTGCAAGGGCTGCACGCGCCGGCCGATGGGCAGGGTGGGCGTTTTCGGTGGCAAAGCCGTTTACCGCATCATTCCAGTGGTCACCAAGCGATGCCCCCCATCCAAGCTGGCTGTGAAAGCTGTGCCCGGCAAGCTGCGCCAACATGGCCGGCATGTCACGCCCCACAAGGCTGTGGCCCAGATGATAGGTGGGCATCGGGCCCGGTGGCGGGGAAAGTGGCGTGTCAAAGGCCGCCCGCCATGCGGCATCGTCAAGACCCGGCTTTGGCCACGCACGCCAAAGGGCAAGGCCCGCCGCCACGGCGATTGCCGTCAGAATGATCCGCCTTTGCATCAGCGCCTCCCAGTTCTTTAGCGCCCCCCTGTTCTTTGCCGTCATATCTGGTATCTGAGCGCCCGAATAACCATAGGCCGGAGGACCAAATGACTCATCTTTGGGTAAGAGCCGAACAGCGCCCGAACGAGGAACGCGTGGGCCTGACGCCAGAAGGCGCCGCGGCCTTGGTCAAGGCGGGTATCCGCGTCACGGTGGAAAAATCGTCGGTGCGGGCCATTGCCTTGGACGGCTATGTGCAGGCGGGCTGCGAGATTGCGGCCGAAAACCTTTGGCCGCAGGCCCCTGCCGATGCGATCATCTTCGGGCTGAAGGAACTGCCTGAGGATGGCAGCGCGCTGACGCACCGCCACATCATGTTTGGCCATGCCTTCAAGGGCCAGCCGGCGGGGCAGGTTCTGCTCAAGCGGTTCAAGGCCGGGGGCGGGACGCTTTACGATCTGGAATATCTTGTCGATGAAACCGGGCGGCGCGTGGCGGCCTTTGGGTATTGGGCGGGCTATGCCGGGGCGGCGGTGTCTTTGAAATGCTGGGCCGCGCAACAAAGGGGCGGGATCGCCGGCGCGGTGAAGAAGGTCGGGTCGAAAGAGGCGCTTCTGGCCGAACTCGCCACCGATATGCAGGGGCTTGGGCATCCGCGCGCCATCATCATCGGCGCTTTGGGGCGGGTTGGAACCGGGGCGGCAGACCTGTGCACTGCGATGGGTGTTCCCGTGACCAAATGGGACATGGCCGAAACCGCGAGCGGCGGACCTTTCCCCGAAGTCTTGCAGCATGAGATTTTCCTGAACTGCATTCTGGCCCGTCCCGGATGCCCGGTTTTCGTGCCAGCGGCCGCCAAGACCGATGCCGCGCGCAAGCTGACCGTCATCGGCGATATTGCCTGCGACCCGACATCAGAGTTTTCGCCGATCAAGGTCTATGACGAGGCGACGGATTGGGGCGCGCCTGCGCTGCGGGTTGCGGAAAACCCGGTGCTGGACGTGACCGCGATCGACAATCTGCCGTCGCTGATGCCCGTTGAATCGAGCATCGATTATGCCGCCCAACTTTTGCCCAGCCTGCTGACGCTGACCGCGTTGGATGCCGGGGTCTGGGGCCGGGCGAAACTGGAATTCGACCGCCATTCGGCGGCACTCTGAGGGAGAGAGACATGACGATTCACTGGTGTGGCACGGGTCTGTCGTCGGGGCCGGGGTTGCGGCGTTTGCTGGAGGCCGGGCAAAAGGTGGTGGTGTGGAACCGCACCGTCGAAAAAGCCCGCGACGTGGTGGGCGATCTGACAAACGATATCCGCCCCTACAGCCTTGAGGCTTTGACCGCAGCACTGCAGCCGGGGGACATCGCCGTGTCGATGTTGCCCGCCGATCAGCATGTGCCGATTGCACAGGCCTGCCTTTCCAAGGACGCGAACTTTGTCTCATCATCCTATATCGCGCCGGAAATGCGCGCGCTGGACGATGCGTTCCGCGCCAAGGGTTTGATTTCGGTGAATGAAGTCGGCCTTGACCCCGGCATCGATCACCTGATGGCGCATGATCTTGTGGCGGCCTATCGCGCCTCGCCGGCCTATCATGCAGAAAACGCGCTGTCCTTCGTGTCTTATTGCGGTGGCGTGCCGAAAATTCCGAACCCTTTCCGCTATAAGTTCAGCTGGGCGCCGGCGGGTGTGCTGAAGGCGCTGCGGTCGCCGTCGCGGTCGCTGAAGAATTTCAGCGAATTGCGCGTAAACCGCCCTTGGGATGCGATCACCCGCTATGACGCGCCCCTGCCGCAGCCGGAAAGCTTTGAGGTTTACCCGAACCGCGACAGCTATCCGTTCATGGACGATTACCGCTTCGACAAGGCCTGGAAGGTGCGCGATTTCGTGCGCGGAACGATCCGGCTGAATGGCTGGTCGGACGCTTGGGCCCCAATTTTCCGCGAGATCGAAGGGCTGGAAGGCAAGTCGGACGCCGAAATCAACGCCGCGCTGACAGCGCGTGCCGATGCGCTGCTGAAGGAAAACTCTTATGCGCCGGGCGAGCCTGACCGCGTGGTTCTTTTTGTCAGCCTGAAGGCTGAACGCGACGGGCGGGCGGTGTTTGACCAAACCTGGGCGATGGATGCCTGGGGCGATGCGCGCGGCTCGGCCATGGGGCGGCTTGTGTCTGTTCCGGTGTCTTTGGCCATCGAATCAGTGCAGGCCCGCGCCTTCCCGGCGGGGGTTCATGCCGCCCCCCATGACCCCAAGCTGATCGAGATATTCCTGGGCCAGGTCAGTCATCTGGCGCAATACATGGCCCGCGTCGATCATTTGGCCTAAGGGTTTCCAAAGACCGGGCGACAGGTTTCGCCCGGTCTGAACCACTGTCAGGTGGTTTTTGAATGGGCCTTCAAGGCAATTGGAACGCGACGATTTTCATGGCGTTTTGGCTGCAAGACCTACAGGCCAGCGCCCCCGATCAATTGGCGTCTTTCAGGCACAACACAATTCCCGTTTCGGTTTTGTCATTGCTTTGTGGGGCGCAGCTTCCCTTTGAGGGAATATAGGTTTTCACCTTGCCATCTTCGCTGACGATATAGGCTTTTTCCATGTCGATCCGCGCGCCTGTCAGATAAGCGCCCAGATTGCTGGCCAACATGATGTCAATTTTACGGGGCAAAACCGCGCCAATCGCCAAGCAATAATCTTCCGCATCTGACACACGGATTTCCCGGCCAACGCCATCGCTTAAACCGCCAACCCAGGCCTTGCCTTGAAAGGGGTTTGTAATGCTTTGCCTGTTGGGAAATTGAAACGCATCGAATATCTTGAAGGCCAATTGCTGCGCGGCCTCTAATGGCTGTCCGGCAGATACGAAAGTGCGGGTCTCGCCATCGCTCAATCGGACAATCTTGATGGTGATCGACACATTGCCCGCGCCAATAAAGGTATAAGTCCCATAGGCCGCATAGGCGATATCTGCATTGGGGCCGGTCATATCCTTGAAGGAAATGCGCCGCATCTGGGTATTTTCGTTGAAATACAGGGCGTCAATTTCCCCCCGCAAGCGTTCCGAGATCAGGTTCCCGATCCCTTCGCCAGAGTCCTTGGCCATGTAATTGTACAAATCATTCAAGCCGTAAAGATAGTTTAAGACCCCGGTCAGATCGGCCTTTGCGCTTTCGGCGATTTTTGGCGTTTCTGTCAGGAACTTTTCAATTCCGTCATAACGGCTGATATTTTGCGTCTTGAGGAAATCATACAGGTTTCCGGTGCGCAAAATGGGAATATTGGCATAGATCGTCGCTTGGCTGTCTTGCGCGCCGCAAAAATCATCAGAAGCAGAGGCAGGTTCAGCCAATGCCACAGCAAATAGGGCAAGCGCGCCGAACAATCGCAACAGCGAAGAAAGAAACGTAATGCGCATGGGCCCTCACGGCATTTGCATTCAAATTCACGCGGACGATAGCATTGATCGACGCAGAAGTTAATTGTTCAAAGCACGCAGGTTTATGCGCCCCGCTTTGGAAAACTGAGGGCCTGACAATTCTGTGGCATCGCCTGATTTCTGCGCAATTCAATATGCGCAGATCTTGCCA
>JAIOXV010000009.1 GCA_021741465.1 Paracoccaceae bacterium | reverse complement strand
GGCGTTTCCTTTCAGGGGCGCGGAAATGCTTTGAACTTTGTACGGACCAACAGCTTGACCGGATCACCTGTGCCTTTCCCAAAATTTTCACTGATCGTCGGCGGCGCGCGGTCGGGAAAATCCCGGCTGGCCGAACGGCTGGCCATCGCCTCGGGGCTGCCCCGGCATTACATCGCGACGGCCGAGGTCTTGGATGAAGAAATGCGGGCGCGGATTGACCGGCATATCACAGACCGCGGGCAGGGTTGGGTAACGCACGAGGCCCCGCGTGACGTGGTTGGCGCCTTGGCCCGCGCCAAGGGTGTCGTGTTGATCGATTGTGCGACGCTGTGGCTGACGAATGTGATGTTGGGCGGCGGGGATATTCAGGCCGAAACAACGGCGCTTTCGACAGCAATCGTGGTCCACCCGGGACCGGTTATCATGGTGTCGAACGAAGTGGGCTGGGGCATTGTGCCCGACAACGCGTTGGCGCGCGATTTCCGCGATGAACAGGGGCGGTTGAACCAAAGAATGGCCGAGGCGGCCGATCTGGTGGCGGGGGTCATGGCAGGGCTGCCATTGGTCTTGAAGGGCCAAATGCCGGTGCTGGCATGAGCCGCATCTGGATGGTGCGCCATGGTCCAACCCACGCCAAAGGCATGGTGGGCTGGACCGACCTTCCCGCTGATCTGTCGGATACCGCTGCGTTGGCCAGACTTAACGCGCATCTGCCCGGCGTTCCGGTGATTTCGTCCGACCTCAGCCGCGCCAAAGCCACTGCCGACACTCTTATCGCCCGTCCAAGGCTGGCCCATGACCCGGATTTGCGGGAACTGCATTTCGGGGCTTGGGAAATGCGCAGCTTTGCCGAGATCGAAGCAGAGGCGCCCGATCACATCCGCGCCTTTTGGGAAACCCCCGGCGACGTCACCCCACCAGGCGGCGAAAGCTGGCACGCCCTGACCGCGCGGGTCCAGACGGCGTTGACGCGCCTGTCGCATTTGCCCGAGGTGATCGTCGTCGCCCATTTCGGGCCTATCGTCGCGGCGATCCAGCTTGCCGAACGCCTGACCCCGACCGAGGCCTTCGTCCACCGGATCGACAACCTTTCGGTCACCTGTCTTGATTTCGGGCTGAATTCCCGCGTGCATTCCGTCAATCACATCGCGTGATGGACCCGCGCACAAAACGGAACTTTTCTTGATGCGCGGGCCATGTTTCTTTGTGCCCAAAGGAGACACGACATGACCTATGATCTTGTGATCGGAGACCGCGCCTATTCGTCGTGGTCCTTGCGCGGCTGGCTGTTGTTCGATGCTTTCGGCATTCCTGTAAAGCTGCACAGAGCCAGGCTTTATACCGATGAACTGCCCACTCTACTTAAGGCGTTCCACCCGGCGAAAACAGCGCCCACCATGCGCACGCCCGACGGGGTTGTGGTGCCCGAAACCATTGCGATTGCTGAAGAACTGGCAAGCCGCCACCCCAGCGCTGGTATCTGGCCCGAAGCGCCGAAAGCCCGTGCAATCGCGCGGGTTCTGGCCGCCGAGATGCACGCAGGATTTGTCGCCTTGCGCAGCCATTGCCCGATGAACCTGCGCGTCAGCTATACCGATTGCGCGCCACCCGACGAGGTTCTGGCCGACCTCAAGCGGCTTGAGGTGATCTGGGATTGGGCGCGTGAGACGACGGGTGCGAAGGTTTGGCTTGCGGGTGACTATTCGGCAGCGGATGCCTTTTTTGCCCCAGTCGCGGCCCGGATTGCCAGCTATAACCTGCCCGTTTCGGCCCGCGCCATGGACTATGTGCAGGCCCATCTGGCGCATCCTTCATTCCGGCGCTGGCGGGCCATGGGCATGGTCGATGGGGCAGACCAAGAGTTCTACCGCCGCCCCTATCCGCAGCGGCCATGGCCCGGCCCGGCGCCATTGACCGCGCGGCCTGTGGAGGGAACCGCAGCCGAAAACAGCGCCTGCCCCTATTCTGGCAACCCGGTCACCCATGTTCTGGAAATGCAGGGCCGGCGCTTTGGCTTTTGCAACGCTTTTTGCCGCGACAAAACCGTGGCAGACCCCGAGGCTTGGCCCAAGTTCATGGCCCTGCTTTAAGCTAAATCTCAAGACGATGATCGGCGGGCACATTGGGCGGCAATGGCCCGCGTTCGGCCACCGAAGGGTGCAACGCGGCACCCTGTGGAACGCGACGGCGCCCGAAAAGCGGAATGTACCAGCCAAAAAGATCGCGCCGCCAACCGCGTTCCTGCCGGGGCACGCGGCGAGGCAAAAGCTCCAAGATTGCCCAGCCAACGGTCATTGAACTGATCGCCGCGGCATTAGGATCGGGCGCGACGTAGGCCTTTTTTGGATTGCTGGCCATGACAATCTCGGCCAGCGTCGTTTCGCGCAATTCCAGCCCCAAAGGCGCTGTTTCATTCAACATCCAGACCAAGGGCACCTTGGCCAAAGCGCTGTCCTTTTCGGCGCGCCCGCCACCGACATCGGCGTGAAACCCCGAAAACCAGCGTTCCTTGGCGTCTTGCGGGCGGGGTTTGGTGCGTTTGAAGCGGTGGCCATAATATTCCTGGTTCTGCGGCCACAGCACCGGCTGATACAGCGTCCGGCGTTCATCCAGTGCCACCGCGTGACGTACCGCTTCCACCGATTGGTTGACGCTTGTCGCCGCGTTCAGGCGGAAGCGCGGCCCGTATCGGCCCAGTTCGATAACCGAGGCGACCGTGTCAAACAGGCCCAGACAGCGGATCGGTGGATGATCGGGTTGAAGCATGCGATCATAAAGGTTCAGCTCGCTCCAATCGGTTACCTCATCGCCCATTTCATTCACCGCCTTGTAGGCGCGAAAGGCCGGGTTCAGCAGATTGAGGTGGTCCTTGTGCATCAGCCCAAGGCAATTGATGAACCCTGCTAAGACCCGCGCCGTATAGGCCCCACGCGAATAACCAAAGATGTAGATCCGGTCCCGATCTGTGCCGCCTTTGCCCTTGTCATAATGGCTGACCAAAAAACGATAGGCGTCCTTCACGGTCTGATCGATGCCCCATCCCGTGGCCATTCCAACCAGTTCCACCATTTTGCGCCAATGGTAGGACAACGCATTATCTGCACCAAAGGTGCCAACGCCGGGGCTGTAATAGACCACCTGCTGCGCAGATTTTTCCAAGCAGCCGAACATGCGCAAAATATTGGTTCTGTTTGAAGAAATCTCGTTCGACGTGCCGTCGAAAAGAATGACAATGTTCTTTGGCATTTGGCGCGACCTTCACGAACCTTACACAATCATGACGGGAATTTACTTTTCCTAAACCATTCGCACCTATCCGTTAACCAATTAATTCGGAGGGATCATGGTCGCGCGCGCCTTCACAGTGGCATTCGAAGGGGTCGAGGCGCGGCTGGTAGAGGTGCAATGCGCCGTTTCCCCCGGCATGCCAGCATTCAATCTGGTTGGCCTACCCGACAAAGCCGTGACCGAAGCCAAGGAACGCGTGCGCGCGGCTATGAACGCCCTGTCCATCGCCTTGCCGTCCAAGCGCATCACCGTAAACCTGTCGCCCGCAGATCTGCCGAAAGAGGGTAGCCATTTCGACCTTCCGATTGCGCTCGCACTTCTGGCGGCATTGGACATCCTTCCCAAAGAGGATGTTGAAGGCACCGTCGCCCTTGGCGAACTGTCGCTGGATGGCCGGCTCATTCCGGTGATCGGGGCGCTGCCCGCGGCGATGTGCGCGGCGCAAGAAGACAAAACGCTTTTGTGCCCGCGCGCCTGCGGGGCCGAGGCGGCTTGGGTTGGCGCAACCGAGGTTTTGGGTGCGGCTTCGCTGCATGAGGTTGTCAAACACTTTACCGGCCAGACAGCCCTTGTTGCCGCCGAGGCGGGTGAGGTTGCAAGGGCCCCGCAGTCCCGTGATCTGCGCGATGTCAAAGGGCAAGAGCGCGCAAAGCGCGCGTTGGAAATTGCCGCTGCGGGGCGTCACCACATGCTGATGGTCGGCACGCCGGGGTCGGGAAAGTCCATGCTGGCCGCGCGTCTGCCGACGATCTTGCCACCACTTTCGGCGCAAGAGGCGCTTGAAACCTCAATGATCCATTCCCTGGCAGGGCTTTTGCCTGACGGCGGGATTTCACGCGAAAGACCGTTTCGCGAACCCCATCACACCGCGTCGATGGCGGCGATTGTGGGGGGTGGCAAGGGGGCAAAGCCAGGAGAGATTTCGCTGGCCCACAACGGCGTCTTGTTCATGGACGAATTTCCCGAATTCCCCCGCGCCGTTCTGGAAACGCTGCGCCAGCCGATTGAAACCGGCGATGTGGTTGTGGCGCGGGCCAATGCGCATATCCGCTATCCAGCGCGGTTTCTTTTGGTCGCGGCAGCGAACCCTTGCAAATGTGGCTATATGACCGACCCCGCACGCGCTTGCGCCCGGGTTCCAGTCTGTGGTGATGATTATCTTGGGCGCATCTCGGGGCCGCTGATGGACCGCTTTGATCTGCGCGTCGACGTGCCACCTGTGGGCTATACCGATCTGGACTTGCCGCCGTCGGGTGACACTTCGGCCGCTGTCGCAGAACGAGTGGCGGCGGCACGAATGCGCCAGACACTACGGTTTCAGGGCCATGCAACGGCGCGGGTGAATGCCGATCTTGAAGGCGGCCTGCTGGAAGAAACCGCAGCCCCCGATGCCGAAGGCCGCGCACTTTTGGCACGGGTGGCGGAACGCTTCGGCCTGTCGGCGCGTGGCTATCACCGCGTTTTGCGGGTCGCCCGCACCATCGCAGATCTGGAGGCCAGCGAAGAGGTCCGCTTTACCCATATCGCCGAGGCGGTCAGCTTCCGGCTGACCATTGGGGCAAAGAGTTAGCCCGAAGGGTGGCGTTACAGCCCGCGCTTTGCCTCGATCACTTGCCAGATACGCTCGGCGGTATTGGTGCCGTCAAAACGCTCCAACTCTTGAATGCCGGTGGGCGAGGTGACGTTGATCTCGGTCAGCCAATCGCCAATGACGTCGATCCCGACAAAAACCTGGCCTTTTTCTTTCAAGACCGGGCCGATGCGGGCGCAGATTTCAAGATCGCGCGCCGTAAGGCCAACCTTCTCGGGGCGACCGCCAGCATGCATGTTCGACCGCGTCTCACCTGCCTGCGGCACACGATTGATCGCACCGACGGGCTCTCCATCCACAAGGATCACGCGTTTGTCGCCCTTTGAGACATCGGGAAGAAACTTCTGCACAATCAAAGGCTCGCGGCTCATTCCGGTGAAAAGCTCGTGTAATGAGGCAAGGTTGCGATCGTTCGGATCCAACCGAAAGACCCCGGCGCCACCATTGCCATAGAGCGGCTTTAGGATGATGTCGCCATGGCGCGCCTTGAAGGCGCGAATGGTGGTCAGATCACGGGCAATTGCGGTTGGGGGGGTAAGATCCGGAAAGCGCAGCACCAAAAGCTTTTCAGGACTGTTGCGCACCCAGAACGGATCATTCACCACCAGCGTCTTGGGGTGTATCATCTCCAAAAGATGCGTTGTGGTGATATAGCCCATGTCAAACGGCGGGTCTTGCCGCAGCCAGACCACATCGAATTCGCCAAGATCAACCTCGGTTTCAGGGCCATAGCTGACATGGTTGCCCTGCTCGCGTCGCAGTTCAATCGGAAAACCCCGTGCCATCACCCGGCCTTCGACAAAGGAGAGCTTGTCTGGCGTGTAGAAAAACAACGAATGACCCCGGGCCTGTGCCTCAAGCCCGATCCGAAAGGTCGAATCCCCATTGATATTGACCGATCCAATCGGATCCATCTGCAAGGCAACTTTCAGGGCCATGGCGCGCTCCTTCGCTGAACCTGCCCTTTGTGGCCGATCACTGGCCGAGTTGCAAATGCCTCAGGCCGCGAATGCGTTTTCGACAATCTCGATCTGGCCACGCCCGTCGACCAAGGCAACATCGAATCGAACCGGCGTCAATTCCCCCGCAGGCTCACCCCCGATGAATTCGCCTGCTGCGCCGTAAATTCGGGCCATTTGGCGCGGTGTCAAATGTTGCGCCGCCTGCGCATGGGACGAGCTTTGTTTGACTTCTATGAAGATCACTTCCGCCCCATCGCGGGCGATCAGATCAATCTCGCCACAGCTGCCCCGCCAGCGCCGCGCACAAATCTGGCGGCCCGAGCGTTCATAAAGCCGTTCAACCAAAGCTTCTGCGACCAATCCTGCGTGATACGATCTTGACCCGCTCATTTGCGCCCCCGCGACAAAGCCAGTTGATAAACGTCGCGGCGTGTAAGGCCGAAGGCTTCGGCCACGGCGGTGGCGGCGTCTTTCACCGTCATCTGTTCCAAAGCCCTGTCCAAGGCTGCCTCCACCGTGGCTGCATCTGATGCAACCTTTTCGCCGCGCCCCAGAACCAGCACGATTTCACCCTTCAACACGCGGTCGTGGCAGGCTTCGCGCACCTGCCCGACAGAACCGCGGATCACTTCTTCGAATCGCTTTGTCAGTTCCCGGCACAGCGCCATCTTGCGCGATTCCCCAAAAATCTCGCACAGATCATCCAATATTTGGTTAATGCGCTTTGGGCTTTCATAAAGCACCAAGGTTGCAGGTTGGTGGGCCAGTTCTTGCAAAAAGCTGCGACGGGCAGATTTCGTGCTGGGGGCAAATCCGGCAAACAGGAAGCGGTCCGTGGGCAGGCCTGCGACCGTCAAGGCGCAAATCGCGGCAGAGGGTCCGGGGGCTGCGGTTACCTGCAGGCCCTCGGCAATCGCCGCGCGGGCCAAGGGAAACCCCGGGTCAGAGATCATCGGCGTTCCGGCTTCAGACGCGTAAGCCACCGATTTTCCGGCAGCGATTGCCTGCAACAGGCGCGGGCTGGCTTGCGCCTCGTTGTGGTCATGGCACGGCACAAGCGGCCGGTCGCCCAGTGCGATGCCATGAATTTCCATAAGGTGGCGCAAAGTGCGGGTGTCTTCGGCGGCCAGCACATCAGCTGAGGCCAGAATATCAAGGGCGCGCAGGGTAATGTCGCGGGCTGAACCAATTGGCGTGGCCACCAGATAAAGCCCGGGCGTCAACGGATTTACCTCGTGCACCGTTTTGCCGCTTGCCATGGTTCCTGTCTCCCTCTTTGCGTTTACTTCCCGGCGCGAAGGCCTTAGGTTCCTTAGCGGTAAACCATTCTTATCTGGTGGGGAATTCGCTGATGTTGTCCGTTTTGCACCGGGCCCGCAAGTCGCTGGGCCATATTGCTGTTGCTGCAGCAGCTTTTGCCCTTTCAGCTTGCGTACCGGGCGCGGGCTTGTCCCCCGCTGGTGGCAATGGCAGCGGCCGGGTTCAGGTGGCCTTGCTGGTGCCGGCCGATTCAGGGCAAGCCAGCGATGCTGTGCTGGCAAAAAGCCTGGAAAACGCGGCCCGGCTGGCAATGAGCGATTTGCAGAATGTGCAGGTTGACCTCAGGGTTTACAACACCGCCGGATCGCCCGCCCAAGCCGCCGCGCAGGCGAAACAGGCGGTGGCAGATGGGGCGCAAGTCATTCTCGGCCCGGTCTTCGCGCAAGAGGCAAATGCAGCCGGCGTTGCCGTTGCCCCGACCGGGGTCAATGTGCTGTCATTTTCGAACAACCCCGATATCGCGGGCAACAACGTCTTTGTGCTTGGCCCGACCTTCGACAACACCGCCAAGCGGCTGGCGGCTTTTGCTGTAAGGCAGGGCAAGGGCAAGATCATGATCGTGCATGATCGCAACACCGCCGGAGAGCTTGGCCGCGGCGCCATCGACCGTGGCGTGCGCGCAGCGGGCGGGTCTGTCGTTGGCGTGGGCAGCTATGAGTTTTCGCAAAACGGCGTTGTTTCGGCCGCGCCCACCATCGTCAAAATGGCACGGGAAACCGGCGCACAGTCGATCTTTCTGACCGCCGACAGTTCTGGCGCCTTGCCGCTGGTCAGCCAGCTTTTGGCCGATAACGGGCTGAATGCACAAACCGCGCAGTTCATCGGTTTGACGCGGTGGGATATTCCCTCTGCGACATTGGGCCTTCCCGGCGTGCAGGGCGGCTGGTTCGCCATGCCTGACCCCGCGCTTTATGCGCAGTTTCAAAACCGCTACAGCGCTGCCTATGGCGAGGCCCCGCACCCGATTGCCAGTCTGGCCTATGACGGCATCGCTGCAATCGGTGCGCTCAGCCGTTCCAGCCTGAAAGGACCTCTGGCCAAGACTGATCTGACACAAGGCGCAGGTTTTGTCGGCGTTAACGGCATCTTCCGTCTGCGCGAAGATGGCCAGAACGAACGTGGTTTGGCCGTGGCCCAGATCAAGGGCGGGCAGGCCACCATCATCGATTCCGCACCGCGCAGCTTTTCAGGACCCGGTTTTTGATCCAACCGTCCAACAGCTTCGCGGCCCCAACAGCTTCATGGCATGAGCGCAATGGTCACCCCTATCCCTGAAGTGGTGCCCACCACGCAAATGAGCGAAGTTACAATTGATGCCGCAGGGCTGGTTGGCGCAATCACCGCCGAATTGGCCACCGTTGCAGACCAAGAGGCGCGGGCAGTTCGGACGATTGCCGTTCGCCACATGACGGCTGCGAAGGCGCAGGCAAACGCGGCCTTGGCGGCAGCTTTTGCGGCCAAGCCCTTGCAGGCCCGCGAATTGGTCGAGGCACAGGCGCGGCTGACCGATGGGCTGGTCGAATGCGCCTTTGCCGTTGCGCGGCATCTGCACCCTTTGGCCACCCCGACCGAAGCCGAACGCATTGCCGTGCTGGCGGTTGGTGGCTATGGTCGGGCGGAGATGGCGCCCCATTCCGACGTTGATCTGCTGTTTCTCAGCCCATGGAAAATCACGCCATGGGCCGAAGCGTTGATCGAAACGATGCTTTACATCCTGTGGGACCTTAAGCTGAAGGTCGGCCATTCCACCCGCACGGTGGCCGATTGTTTGCGGCTGGGGCGCGAAGACATCACCATCCGCACCGCCCTTTTGGAGCATCGCTTCATCTGCGGGCACGCGCCCCTTGCCACAGAGCTGGACAACAAGCTGTGGTCGGATCTTTTCAAAACCACGGGGCGCGAGTTCATTGAGGCCAAGCTTGCCGAACGGGCAGAGCGGCACAAAAGACAGGGCGGACAGCGCTATGTGCTGGAGCCGAACGTAAAAGAGGCCAAGGGCGGTTTGCGCGATTTGCAAACGCTTTACTGGATTGGCAAATATCTGCACCGGGTGTCTTCTTCGGCGGGTCTGGTGGCTGCCGGGCTTTTGACGGCCGAGGAATATGCGCAGTTCGAGCGGGCCGAGAATTTTCTTTGGGCGGCACGCTGTCATCTGCATTACATCGCGGGCCGCCCGGTCGATCAGCTGACTTTCGACATGCAGGTCGAGGTGGCCGCGCGCATGGGCTTCCGCGATGGGCAGGGCCGCCGCGCGGTTGAGCATTTCATGCAAGACTATTTCCGGCATGCAACGCGGGTTGGCGAATTGACCCGGGTTTTCTTGACCGAGCTTGAAGCCAGGCATGCCAAGCCTGAAGCACGGCTCATGGGGTTCTTCAGCCGCAAAAAGGTATCAAAGGGCTTCAAGCTGGTTCAAGGGCGGCTTGATCTGGCGGACCCTGCGAAATTTCTAGCCAGCAAGTTGAATCTGCTGCGGGCCTTTGAAGAAGCGCTTCGGTCAGGCTATTTGCTGCATCCCAATGTCATGCGGCTTATCGCGGCCAACCTTGGCCTTGTTGACGATGACATGCGTGAAGATCCCGAAGCGCAGCGTATTTTCCTTGATCTGATGTTGAAACACGGCAACCCGGAACGGGCATTGCGGCGCATGAACGAGTTGGGGGTTCTGTCAGCCTTTATCCCCGAGTTCGAAAACATCGTGGCGATGATGCAGTTCAACGTCTATCACCACTATACCGTGGACGAGCACATCATCCAGACCATCTCGACCCTCGCGCAGATCGAGCGGGGTGAGCTGGTGGAAGACCTGCCGCTGTCTTCTTCGATCCTGAATGCGGGTGTGAACCGGCGGGTGCTGTATGTGGCACTGCTTCTGCACGACATTGGCAAAGGCCGCCCCGAGGATCATTCGATCATCGGCGCGCAGTTGGCGCGTCGGATTGCGCCGCGGCTGGGCCTGGACGATGAGGAAAGCGAAACCGTCGAATGGCTGGTGCGCTATCATCTGCTGATGTCCGACATGGCGCAAAAGCGCGATATCGGCGACCCGCGCACGGTGCGCGATTTTGCCAAGGCGGTGAAGACGCGCAAGCGACTGGATTTGCTGACAGTGCTGACGGTCTGCGACATTCGCGGCGTGGGCCCAAACACTTGGAACAACTGGAAGGCCATGCTTCTGCGCCAGCTTTACGGGCTGACCGCCGATGCCCTGGAGGGCGGGCTGGAGCATATCAACCGCGAGGCGCGCGAAGATGAGGCGAAGCTGGCCCTGCGCACGCGCTTGGCAGACTGGGACGAAGAGGCGATCAACCGCGAATGCGGGCGGCATTATGCCCCCTATTGGCAGGGCCTGACCACCGACACCCAAGAGGTGTTTGCCCGGCTGTTGCGCGGCCTTGATGACAGTGAGATCCGCATCGACCTGCATCCCGAACCCGCGCGCGACGCCACCCGCGCCGCCTTTGCCTTGGCCGACCATCCAGGGATTTTTTCGCGTCTGGCCGGGGCTTTGGCCTTGGTCGGTGCCAATGTGGTCGATGCCAAGACCTATACGTCAAAAGATGGCTATGCGACCCCGGTGTTCTGGATTCAGGACGGCGACGGCAAACCTTATGACGTCGAGCGCCTGCCCCGCCTGACCCAGATGATCGACAAGACCTTGAAGGGCGAAGTGGTGGCGCGCGAAGCTTTGGCAGGCCGCGACAAGGTGAAAAAGCGCGAGCGCGAGTTCCGCTTTCCAACCCATATCACCTTCGATAATGAAGGGTCGGAAATCTATACCATCATCGAGGTGGACACCCGGGACCGACCGGGCCTCTTGTATGATCTGACGCGCACACTGGCGGTGAACAATATGCAAATTTCGTCCGCTGTGATTGCCACCTATGGCGCGCAGGTGGTGGATACCTTCTATGTCAAGGACATGTTCGGATTGAAGCTTCACGCCAAGCCGCGCCAAGAGGCGCTGGAAAAGAAGCTGCGCCAAGCCATCACCGAAGGCGCGGAGAGGGCCAGCGCATGAGCGGGCCAGGAAAAATGATCCGCAATATCATGACCTTGGGCTTGTGGACGCTGGTGTCACGCGGGGCTGGGCTTGCGCGCGATCTGATGATGGCAAATTACCTTGGCGCGGGCGCGGTGGCAGACGCTTTCAACGTGGCCTTCAGCCTGCCCAACATGTTCCGCCGGTTTTTTGCCGAGGGCGCGTTCAATCAGGCTTTCGTGCCCATATATGCCAAAAAGCTGCAAACCGGCGATGATGCCGAAACCTTTGCCCAAGATGCTTTTGCGGGCCTGTCTGCGGTGCTTTTGGCGCTTGTCTTGATCGGCACGTTGGCGATGCCTGCGCTGGTCTGGGCCATGGCTTCGGGGTTTGCCGGGGATCAAAGGTTTGATCTGGCCGTCAGCTTTGGCCGCATCACCTTTTGTTATATCTTCTTCATCTCGCTCTTTGCCATGCTGGCAGGGGTTTTGAACGCCCACGGCCGGTTTGCCGAAGCGGGTTTTGTGCCTGTGCTGATGAACCTTGTGTTCATAGCGGCCATGTGGGCCGCGGTGGTGATGGGCTGGGACATGGGCACAACGCTGGTTTGGACGGTGCCCTTGACCGGTATTGCCCAGCTTGCCTTCACCTGGCGCGCCGCGGCGCGGGTCGGGTTTGTGCCACGGCTGCGCATGCCGCACATGACACCCGATCTGAAGCGGCTGATGATTACGGCCGGACCGGCGATGTTGGCGGGCGGTGTGGTTCAGATCAACCTTCTGGTATCGCGCCAGGTTGCCTCGGGCACCGAAGGCGCGATTTCATGGCTGGTTTATGCGGACCATCTGTACCAATTGCCCTTGGGCGTGGTGGCGATTGCCGTCGGCACGGTGCTTTTGCCCGAGCTTTCGCGCCGCCTTTCGGCAGGCGATGCGCAGGGGGGGCAAGATGCCTTCAACCGCGGCACCGAGTTTGCTCTGGCACTGACGCTGCCTTCGGCCATGGGGTTGATGGTGCTGTCGTATCCGATCATTCAGGTCATCTATGAACGCGGCGCCTTTGACGCGCATGCCACGGCCAACACTGCCCTGGCGCTGGCAATCTACGCGGTGGGCCTGCCAGCCTTTGTGCTGCAAAAGGTACTTCAACCTTTGTTCTTTGCCCGTGAAGACACCAAAAGCCCGTTTCGCTATGCGGTCTGGTCGATGGTAACGAATGTGGTGATTGCCGTCGGGCTGATGCCGATCGTGGGCTTTGCCGCCGCGGCGATTGCGACCTCTCTTTCGGCATGGATCATGGTCGGACAACTTTGGTGGGGTGCACGCGCAATGGGGCCAGAGGCGCGGTTTGACGACCGGCTTCTTTCCCACCTGCCGCGTGTGCTTTTGGCCTGCGGGGCGATGGTGCTGGTGATCTGGGCGGGTGCAATGCTTTTGCAACCTTGGCTGCAATCGCCGGGCTGGCGCTATATTGCGCTGGCCGCTTTGGTCGGATTTGGGATTTTCACCTATTTCGCCAGCGGCTTTGCCTTCCGGGCTTTCAAGCTGGAAGATTTGAAAAGCCTGCGTCGTCAGCGCTGACGCAGGCGTTGTGCCAAGCGCGCGATGCCGCCCGGGGCCACCAAAATCGTGATGGCGAAGCCTGCGGCAAAGCCCGCAAGATCAGCCACCCAATCCAACCCGCCGCCCAAAAACACACCAAAGACAAGCTGCGCCGCCAAAAGAAGCCCAATCATAGAAAAGGCACGGTATTCGCGCCCTGATCCGGCAAGGCGCAGCCACATCAGATAGGTGAAAGCTCCGACAAGCCCGTAGTCGCCGGGATAGGCCCCAAAAAGCGGAACCGGGGTTGTCAGCAACCCATAGGCCAGCGCCCCTGCAATGGCCGCACCAAAAAACACCACCAGCACCGCCCAGAACCGCAGCACCTCAGCCGTGAACTTTCCCAGCGCCAGCAGGATCACCACGGCAAATGCAGTATGGGTCAGATTGCCGTGTACAAAGGGATAGGCGATGAACCGCGCCATATGCTCGGGCGGGTATTGCCCAAGCGACAGCATCTCGCGCCAAAGATCGGGCACAAAGGCAGCCTTGGTGATGGCATCTATCCGCCACCCCACGGCATCCGGCCCGCCGGCAAGGCCTGCAGCCCCGGCCTGCAACACGATCTCAAGCGCGATCATCGGCAGGGCCAGCGCCCAGACAACGGGAGGCAACGGATTCAGCGGTGGGGCATTGTGGTCTTGCATTCGTCTCTCCAAAGGGGGTTGATTGACGCCCTTGCCCCACAGCGATAAGCCGAAGAGGCACAACTTTCCAGATGGAGTTCCTGATGTCCGAGCCGGTCCAAACGCCTCAGACCAAATTCACCCCGCGCATCTTTTCCGGCATCCAGCCTTCGGGCGGGCTTACCCTTGGCAATTACCTTGGCGCGTTGAAGCGCTTTGTTGAAAAGCAGGATGAGGGTATCGAGACCATTTATTGCATGGTCGATCTGCATGCGATCACTGTTTGGCAAGACCCCGAAAAGCTGCGCCAGCAAACCCGCGAAGGGGCTGCGGCCTTTATTGCTGCCGGTATCGATCCGGCGCGGTCGATCTTGTTCAACCAGTCGCAGGTGTCTGCCCATGCCGAACTGGGATGGATATTCAACTGCGTGGCGCGCATGGGCTGGATGGGCCGCATGACCCAGTGGAAAGACAAGGCGGGTAAAAACGCAGAAGCCGCCAGCCTTGGGCTTTTCGCCTATCCGTCGCTGATGGCCGCAGACATTCTGGCCTATCAAGCCACGATGGTGCCGGTGGGTGAAGACCAAAAGCAGCATCTGGAACTGACCCGCGACATTGCGATCAAGTTCAACAATGACTTCAAGGTGGATTTCTTCCCGGTGGTTGATCCCATTATCGAAGGGGCGGCGACACGGGTCATGTCCTTGCGCGACGGCACGAAGAAGATGTCGAAATCGGACCCGTCGGACCAAAGCCGCATCAACCTGACCGATGATAGCGACATGATCGCCGCGAAGATTCGCAAGGCCAAGACCGACCCCGAGCCTTTGCCGGAAACGGTCGATGGCCTGAAAGATAGGCCCGAGGCAAAAAATCTTGTGAACATCTATGCGGCACTTTCGGGCCAAAGCGTGGATCAGGTGGTGGCCGAATATGCCGGGGCACAGTTTGGCAGTTTCAAGCCGAAACTGGCCGAACTTGCAGTGGCCAAATTGTCGCCCATCACGACCGAGATGAACCGGCTGATGCAAGACCCGGCCGAGATCGACCGTATCTTGGGCCAAGGGGCCGACCGCGCCGAGGCGATTGCCCGGCCGATTGTGGACAAGGTTTACGACATCGTCGGCATGATCCGGTCGCGCGGCAGGTAAAGCCCCCGCTTTGCTGCGCCCTTGTGTCACGGAATCGATTCACTGGCGCGGCATGATGCGGGACGGGCCTTCCCCGGCTCTCACTGTCCCATCTGGCGCCCCCGTTTTACCGGGGGCGTTCTTTTTTCGGCAGGCCGCCTGTTTGGCCGTCTGCCCAGCCGCATGGTGCCGCCCCCTTTCCCTTGGCGTGCGACCTTACTAAGGTGTGGCAAGTTTCTGGAGGACGTCATGGCATCGGGCACCAATATCCGCACCTATTTCGAAGGCAAATGGCATGAGGGCAATATCCCCGTCATGCGCGCAGCCGATCACGGGTCTTGGCTGGGTTCGACGGTTTTCGATGGGGCACGCTATTTCGATGGCATGGCGCCTGATCTGGCCAATCATTGCGCGCGGATCAACCGGTCAGCCGAGGCAATGCTGCTGACGCCGACACATGGGTCGCAGGAAATTGAAGGCATCGTGCGGGATGGTCTGAAGGCCTATCGCCCCGATCAGGCGCTTTATATCCGCCCGATGTATTGGGGGCTGGAGGATGATGGCTATGGCCTTGGCCCGCACAAAGAACATACCGGCTTTGCCGTCTGCCTTGAGGAAATTCCGATGTCAGCGCCCGACAATTCGGTGACCCTGACCACCACCAGCTTTCGCCGCCCTGTTCTTGCCGACAACGTGTGCAATGCCAAGGCGGGCTGCCTTTACCCCAACAACTATCGCATGATCGCAGAGGCCCGCCGAAAAGGGTTCACCAATGCCTTGGTGGCCGATGCCCTTGGCAATGTGGCCGAAAGCGCCACAGCCAACGTGTTCATCGTGCGCGATGGTGTAGCCTTTACCCCAATTGCCAACGGCACGTTCCTGGCAGGCATCACCCGGTCGCGCCACATCGCAAATTTGCGCGCCGATGGGGTTGAGGTGGTCGAAAAGATCATCACCTTTGACGAGGTACATGCCGCAGACGAAGTCTTCCTGACCGGCAACTTCAACAAGGTCACACGGGTGACCCAGTTTGAGGGTAAGCATTACAAGACCCATGCCATGGCAAGCCGGGCGCGGGCGCTGTATTGGGACTGGGCGGCATCAAACCAATAGGCGGGCCGCGCCGCTGCCAAGGCTTGCGCCGCGCGCGCCTTCCGGCAATACTCGACCGGAAAGGGAGAGATTATGCGCAAGTTCCTTGTGGTTCTCGATGACAGCCGCGAATGCCTGAATGCGATGCGCTTTGCCGCCCTGCGCGCCGCGCATACCGGGGGCGGGGTGCAGATCCTCTCGATCATCCGTCCCGAGGAGTTTCAGCACTGGATCGGAGTGGCCGATCTGATGCGTGCCGAGGCCCGCGAACGGATCGAGGCGCATTTTCAGGTCTTTGCCAAATGGATGCGCGACAAGAAGGGCGTTAACCCGGAATTGGTTATACGCGAAGGCGATCCGGCAACCGAGATTCTGGCTCAAGTCCGGGAAGACCCGGAAATCGGCGTGTTGGTTCTGGGCGCTGGAACCGACAAATCAGGCCCCGGGCCCTTGGTCACGCAGATGTCACGCAATTCGGGAAACCTGCCGATCCCGATCACAATTGTGCCCGGAGAGATGAGCAAGGAACGGCTTGAAAGCATAAGCTGACAGTCATGCCATGATGGAAATTATATTAATTACAAATACATGGCTCCGTATTTGGCAATTGGTTCCAGCTTGGTAACAGTTTGTTTAGGTCTATTTTGTGGCAATTTTCGGGCAGCCACCCCAAGGGTGAAGCGGGGGCACTTCATCTATAGGGTGTGAAAATGACATTTGGACTGAAATCTTTCGGCAGTTTTGGAAAACTGCCGAACCTGTTTGGAAACGGCGGACTTCTCGGCGGTGGGCATGACAGCCACACATCCGGTGGGCTGTTTGGTGGCCAGACTGGGGGCGGGCTGTTTGGTGGGCATACTGGCGGTGGGCTGTTTGGCGGGCACTCTGGCGGCGTGCTGTTTGGTGGCCATGCGGGCGGCGGCCTCTTCGGCAACATCGGCGGTGGCAAGGATTGCGACACCGATGACGATCACGACGCGGGTCATGGCCATGGCTCTGACGGCGGCGCAGGTTCGGGTTCTGGCGGCGGTTCCGGTGGGGCGGTTCAGGGCACCGGCTGGCCCGACATTCCGTCAGACACTGCAGGCATCACCTTTCACGTTGACTATGACGCTGACGGGGCGATGGACAATTACATTCCGGTCGGACGCGACAGCGATACGAACACGTTCGAAGATTACCTCGCCAAGGCGCGGGATCAGGTGGCAACCGACAATCCCGATGTCGATCCCAAGGATGTGATCGTCAAGGCGACGATCACGACGGCTTCGGGCAGTGAAACCTACTACAATTTCACCGGCATGGAAGAAGATGGCCCGACGGATGGTCCGGACGAGGAAAATGACGGCGATGCAGATGACGACAGTGCCAACAATTGCAGCAGCAATGGCGGCGATCATCATTCCAATGATGATGACCACGCCAGCCATGATGACTCTGGCGATCATGGTCATGCCTGCGGGGATCATGCCGCAGACTTCTTCAAATCGCTGATGGGTGGTTTTCTGTCGTTTGACCACGGTCATGATGATGACCGCTGGGATGACCACGAAGAAGACGACCACCACGGTCATCACGACTTTGATTTCTGCTGATCTTACGAAATACAAGGCAAAGGCCGGGCAAGTAATGGCTGCCCGGCCTTTTGCTCTTTTGCCGGTTGGCCATGCAAGGCGAACATGCTGCAACTGCGAAATACGCAATGCTGCAGTTGCGAATATCGGCTAGCGTAAGGATGAGGGAGGCGCATCGAAGGAATACGCCATGACCAGTCTTACCCAGTTCTCCGCCAAGCCTTGCAAGATCTTGGCTGAAGTTCCCGGCCTTACCTATTACAATGCCAGCCCCAACTGCGCTGTACCTCAGCACGGTTCCTTGCCAAAGCTTTCAGCCGGGCAAGAGGCGTTGGCGGCGATGTATGGCTATTACACTGGCCAAGACTAAGGCAGGCCTTGTGCCCTGCCGAGTTGGTCAAATCTTTCCACATCCTTGACAGCGCCGGGGCGCAGGCGCATATCCGACATGAATAGTCGGAGATAAGCAGATGTTCATCCAGACCGAATCCACGCCCAACCCTGCCACGCTTAAATTCATGCCCGGCCAGTCCGTTCTTGATATGGGCACGGCAGATTTTCCCAGCGCCGATGTGGCTGAAAAATCGCCGCTTGCTATGCGGATTTTCGCGGTATCGGGTGTGACAGGTGTGTTCTTCGGCACGGATTTCGTGACGGTGACAAAAGCCGACGCAGTGGAGTGGGGCCATATCAAGCCAGCGATCCTTGGCGCGATCATGGAGCACTACCAGTCGGGTCAGCCGGTTATCATCGGCGAACAGGCCGCTGCGCATGAGGCGCATGACGGGCCTGACGGTGATATCGTCAGACAGATCAAAGAGCTTCTGGATACCCGCGTACGGCCCGCCGTGGCGCAGGATGGCGGCGACATCACCTTTCACGGCTTTGACCGTGGCGTGGTCTATCTGCATATGAAGGGGGCCTGCGCCGGGTGCCCATCATCGACGCTCACGCTAAAAATGGGCATCGAAAATCTTCTGCGCCACTATATCCCCGAAGTGACCGAGGTTCGTCCGGTTGCCGCCTGACAAAGCGGTTCTGGCCTTTGACAGCGCGGGCCCATGGATCGAGGCCTGCCTGTGGTTGGCAGACGGCGAAGTAATCTTTCGGCACGAAGCCATGGACAAGGGGCAGGCTGAACGCCTGCTGCCGCTGTTGAGCGACATGATGGCCGAGGCCGGGTTGGTCTGGGCTGATCTGGGCTGCATCGCCGTTGGCACTGGGCCGGGCAATTTCACAGGTGTGCGCATTGCGGTTGCAACCGCGCGGGGGCTGGCTTTGGCCTCAGGCGTGCCCGCACTTGGGGTAACCCGGCTGGAAGCGCTGGCCCATGGTTTGCCACGCCCGATCACGGTTGTTGAAGATGCCCGGCGCAACGAGGCTTATGTGCAAAGCTTTGCCAAAGATGGGGCAGGACCCGCGATCTTGGTAGGGATCGACGAAGTTTGCAAGCAGACCTCCTGCACGGGTTCGGCCGCCGGCCCGGCAGCTCTGCCTGCTTCCATGGCACTGACCCGCGCAATGGCCGAGATTGCCACCACCCGCACCCTGCCGCAGCCCAGGCCCGCGCCCTTTTACCTTCGCGGCGCCGATGCCGCCCCACCTACAGATCCGCCGCCGGTGATTTTGCCATGACCCCGGCAGAGATGGCGGATTTGCACGCGGCAAGTTTCACCATGCCGCGTCCCTGGTCGGAAAGCGAAATTGCCGGGCTGCTGGCCAGCCCTCTTGTCTTTGCCCAAACACAACCGGGAGCCCTTCTTTTGGGCAGGGTTGTTGCCGGTGAGGCAGAGCTTTTGACCATTGCCGTTGCGCCAGATCAAAGGGGGCGTGGCATTGGCCAGGCCCTTGTGATGGCCTTCCTGACCGAGGCCGGACGTCGCGGTGCCGATTCGGCCTTTTTGGAAGTGGCAGAAAGCAACCTTGCGGCGCGCGCGCTCTATGCCGCGTGCGGGTTCAGGGCCGCGGGTCGCCGCAAGGGATATTACCACCACCTCGATGGCGGCGAGGATGATGCCCTGATCTTGGTCACATCCACGGCATAACCAAGTAAATACCAATTTCCGCCTGGGTGGTCAGCAAACAGGCGAAAGTAAAAGCCACCCCGGCACTTTACAGATTCCTGTTGACCCTATGCGCGCCTTGCGACCTAAACTGTCTGCGATCCCTCCACGCCCGGCCGCTGCGGCCAAGCTGCGATAAAGACGGGGGACGACAAGAGTCATAACCGGGAGAACATCCATGACCCTGATGAAACATCTTGCAGGCGCTGCCGCGACCTTGGCGCTGACCGCTGGGGCCGCTTTGGCGGACCCCGCGATCATTTTCGACCTTGGCGGCAAATTCGACAAATCCTTCAACGAAGCCGCCTTCAACGGGGCCGAGCGCTGGAAAGCCGAAACTGGCGGCACCTACAAAGAACTGGAAATGCAGGACGAAGCCCAGCGCGAGCAGGCTCTGCGCCGCCTGGCCGAAGCGGGTTCGAACCCGGTCGTCATGACTGGCTTTGCCTTTGGTGACGTTCTGTCCAAAGTGGCCCCCGATTTCCCCGACACCAAATTCGCGATCATCGACGTGGATTGGCTGGACATGCCCAACGTCACCCAGGTTGCTTTTACCGAGCATGAGGGAAGCTATCTGGTTGGTATGATGGCGGCACTGGCGTCGAAGACCGGCACTGTTGGCTTCATCGGTGGTATGGACATTCCCTTGATCCGTCGTTTTGGCTGTGGCTATGCCCAAGGCGTGAAGGCGGCGAACCCGGATGCGAATATCGTGCTGAACATGACCGGCACCACGCCTTCCGCGTGGAACGACCCGGTCAAGGGTTCGGAACTGGCAAAAGGCCAAAAGGCACAGGGCGCTGACGTGATCTATGCTGCCGCTGGCGGCACTGGCGTGGGTGTGCTGCAAGCCGCTGCCGACGAAGGCATCCTGTCGATCGGTGTGGACAGCAACCAGAACTATCTGCACCCCGGTTCGGTTCTGACCTCGATGCTCAAGCGGGTCGACAACGCGGTCTATGACGCGTTCAAAGCCGGCGCAGATCTGACACCCGGTGTCACGGTCATGGACCTGAAGGCTGGCGGCGTGGGCTATGCCATGGACGAGAACAACGCCGCTTTGGTCAGCGCTGAAATGAAAGCCGCCGTCGATGCAGCGGCCGAAAAGATCATGTCGGGCGAAATCGTTGTTCACAACTACACCACGGACAACACCTGCCCTGCTGCAACGTTCTAAGACCGGTTTGGTCTGATGCGTGCCGCGCCTGAAACACAGGCGCGGCACATTTTCCAAAGGGTCATGGAATGAAGCCGCAAAAAGCGGACAGGCCCGGTGTTTCCAAATGGGGGAGAAATGCGTATGGGCGACGCCCAATATGCCATTGAGCTGAAAGGCATTTCCAAGGCTTTCGGCCCGGTTCAGGCCAACAGAGACATCAATATTGCCGTGCCAAAGGGCACTATCCACGGCATCATCGGGGAAAACGGCGCCGGCAAGTCGACCTTGATGTCGATCCTTTACGGGTTTTACAAAGCCGATGCGGGCCAGATATTTGTCGATGGCAAGCTTACCCCTATTCCCGACAGCCAAAGCGCCATTCGTGCGGGCATCGGGATGGTATTTCAGCATTTCAAACTGGTTCAGAACTTTACCGTTCTGGAAAATGTGATCCTTGGGGCCGAAGATGGCCCGATGTTGAGCACATCCTTGACGCGCGCGCGCAAGGCGCTGGCCGATCTGGCCCGCGAATATGAATTGGACGTCGACCCCGACGCTTTGATTGAAGACCTGTCCGTGGGCCATCAACAGCGGGTAGAGATTCTCAAGGCGCTCTATCGGCAGGCCGATATCCTCATTCTTGATGAGCCCACCGGTGTTCTGACCCCCGATGAGGCAGATCACCTGTTCCGCATTCTCAAAGGTCTGAAAGACCAGGGCAAGACCGTCATCCTTATCACCCACAAACTGCGCGAGATCATGGAGGCGACCGACAACGTTTCCGTCATGCGGCGCGGCACCATGGTGGCCACGGTCAAGACCGCTGACAGCAGCCCAGAATCGCTTGCCGAACTGATGGTTGGCCGCAAGGTGCTGCTGGAAGTTGCCAAAGAACCCGCAAACCCCGGCGCGGTGGTGCTTTCGGTGAAAGACCTGCGGATAAAGGACGACCACGGCGTTGAACGGCTGAAGGGCGTGTCATTTGACATTCGTGCCGGCGAAATTCTGGGCATTGCAGGGGTGGCGGGCAATGGCCAGTCAGAGCTCTTGGCGGCTTTGGGTGGCATGATGAAAGCCAGCGGCAAGATCACCATGCAAGGTGTCGATCTGCCACTGTCAGGCAAAGGGGCCGATGGCCAGTCACGGCGTGCGGCGGGCATTGCCCATGTGCCCGAAGACCGCCACCATCACGGGCTGATCCTTGACTTCTCGGCTTGGGAAAACGTGGCCTTGGGGTATCACAATGACCCGGCCTATCAGAAGAATGCGCTGTTCATGGACAATGACGCGCTGATCGCGGACACCGAGAAGAAGATGGCAAGGTTCGACGTGCGCCCGCCGATCGCGTCGTTGCCGGCCAAATCCTTTTCGGGTGGAAACCAGCAAAAGATCGTTGTTGCCCGCGAGATGGAGCGTAACCCCACCCTTCTGCTGATCGGCCAACCGACGCGCGGGGTAGACATCGGCGCGATTGAGTTCATTCACAAACAGATCGTCGCGCTGCGCGATGCGGGCACCGCGGTTCTGCTGGTATCTGTCGAGCTTGATGAAATCATGTCCCTGTCTGACCGCATCGCGGTGATGTTCGATGGCCAGATCATGGGTCTGCGCGATCCGGCCACAACCAACGAGCGCGAACTTGGCCTTCTGATGGCCGGCATGAACGGGGAGGCCGCCTGAGATGGACCGAATTCCAAGATGGGCAGATCTGGCGCTGGTGCCCTTGGTCAGCCTTGGCCTTGCGGCGCTGATTTCGGCGCTTGTCATCCTCGCAATTGGCCAAGACCCGATGGAGGCCCTGAACGTCATGGTGACGGGGGCTGTGGGGTCGGCCTATGGCTGGGGCTATACGCTTTACTACACCACCAGTTTCATCTTCACCGGATTGGCGGTGACCATCGCCTTCCACGCCGGGCTTTTCAACATCGGCGGTGAAGGTCAGGCGCAACTGGGCGGTCTGGGAGTGGCTTTGGCCTGCCTTTTCCTGCCTTGGCCCCATTGGAGCCTTGCCCTGATCGGCGCTTCGGTGGCGGCTGCGGTTTTCGGCGCGGCATGGGCAGCCATTCCGGCCTATCTGCAGGCCAAGCGCGGCAGCCACATCGTTATCACGACCATCATGTTCAACTATATTGCCGCATCCTTGATGGTGTTCATGCTGGTCGATGTCCTTCGCCCCGAAGGTCAGATGGACCCGGCCACTGCCAATTTCCCCGAAGCTACCCATCTGCCGACCCTGAACCAGATCCCCGGCTTTAACCTGATTTTCACCAAGGATGTGCCTGCCAATGTCACCTTCCTTATCGCGCTGGCCGCGGCTTGGGTGGTATGGGCGATCTTGTGGCGCACAAGGCTTGGCTATCAGATCCGCGCCTTTGGCAAACCCGGCGCGGCGGCGCATTATGCGGGCATCAACGGCTTTCGCATCACCATGATTGCAATGTTGTTGTCAGGCGGGCTTGCCGGAATGATGGCGATCAACAACGTGATGGGTGAAGCAGAGCGCTTGTTGCAAAACTCGGCGTCAGGGGCGGGGTTCATCGGCATCGCCGTTGCCCTGATGGGCCGCAACCATCCGGTTGGCGTAGTGCTGGCGGCCGTGCTTTTCGGGTTTCTGTTTCAGGGTGGGGCAGAGCTTGGGCTTTGGACCAAGATCCCGATCGAACTTAGAACGGTGGTACAGGGTCTGGTGATCCTGTTCACCGGAGCGTTGGATTACATGGTGCGGATGATGCTTGCGCGGGTCTTCGCTTTGTTCAGGGCACCTGCCGAAGCGAAAGGAGCCGCGTGATGGATTACGCAACGCTTCTGCAACTGTTGGACAGCACGCTGCGCCTTGGAACGCCACTTTTGCTGGCCTGTCTTGCCGGGCTTTATTCTGAGCGCGCTGGCATTTTCGACATTGGCCTTGAAGGCAAGATGCTGATGGCCGCGATGAGCGCGGGGGCCGTCGCCGCCATGACCGGTTCGGTCTGGCTGGGGCTTCTGGCCGCGATAGCCGGATCGATGATTTTCGCGATACTACACGGTGTTGCGTCGATCACCTTTCGCGGCAACCAACTGATTTCGGGCGTTGCACTTAACTTTCTGGCCTCTGGCATCACGGTGCTGATCGCACAGGCGCTGTTCGGGCAGGGGGGCCGCACCCCGCCCCTTACAGGCGATGGGCGCTTCAACCCCATTGTCCTGCCTTTCGCCGAAGCGCTCAAAGATGTGCCCGTGCTTGGCCCGCTTTATTTCGAGGTAATCTCGGGCCATTCGATCTTGGTCTATGCCGCGCTTGCCTTCGTTCCCATGACGTGGTGGCTGCTGTATCGCACCCGCTTTGGCCTGCGCCTGCGCGCTGTGGGCGAAAATCCGGCCTCGGTCGATACGGCGGGGGTCTCGGTAAAGGGTCTGCGCTTTGCTGCCGTGATGATAACGGGCGTTCTTTGTGGCGTGGCGGGGGCCTATATGGCGACCGCTTTGCAAGCGGGTTTTGGCCGCGAGATGACAGCCGGGCGTGGCTATATCGCGCTGGCCGCGCTGATCTTTGCCAAGTGGCGGCCGTGGCAGGCGCTTGGCGCGACGATGCTTTTTGGCTTTTTTCAAGCGCTGGCGCTGCGCCCTGACGTGGTTGAAGCTGTGGTCGGCAGGAAGGTTCCGGTCTCGATGCTGGATGCGCTGCCCTATGTTCTGACCGTTTTGGTGCTGGCAGGCTTTGTCGGCAAAGCCATTCCCCCGCGTGCCGGCGGCGACCCTTACGTGAAAGAACGATAAGCCGCCCCTTTTGACCGCACAAATCCACCGGGCCTTGGGGGCGTGTCGCCCCCGGCCATGCCCCCAAAGCCGGACCGAACCATGCCAAACCTTCTTGAAACCGTCCAATCGCGCGCCGGAACAGCCCCTATCCGCCTTGGCCTTATCCTTGGGTCTGGCCTTGGGCATCTAGCCCATGCGGTTGATGGTGTGGCGATCCCTTATTCCGATCTGCCCGGCTTTCCCCATGTCGGCGTTTCGGGCCACAATCCAAACCTGCACATCGGCATGCTGGAAGGTGTCCGCGTTGCCGTCTTTGGTGCCCGCGAACATTACTATGAGAACGGAAACCCATCGGCCATGCGCCCGGCATTGGAGCTGCTGAAGGCCCTGGGTGCCGATCAGCTGATTGCGACCAACGCAGCGGGCAGCTTGCGCCCCGACATTAAGCCCGGCGATCTGATGCTGTTGAATGACCATATCAATTTCTCGGGCCTTAACCCGTTGATTGGTGAAAAGACCGACGCGCGTTTCGTGCCGATGACCACGGCCCATGACCCCGATCTTCGGGCGGCGCTAAGGGCGGCGGCGCAGGCGGCGGATGTGGCGCTGCCTGAAGGTGTTTATGCGTGGTATTCCGGCCCTTCGTTCGAAACCCCGGCCGAAATTCGCGCCATCAAGATCTTGGGCGGCGATGCCGTCGGTATGTCGACGGTGCCCGAGGTTATCCTTGCCCGCTTCCTTGGGCTGCGTGTTTCCGCGATTTCCACCATCACCAATATGGCCGCCGGAATGTCGAACGAAAACATCAGCCATGAACATACCAAGGCCATGGCCCCCTTGGGCGCGGCCAAGCTGGAAAAGATCCTGCGCCGCTTTCTTCGCGGGCTTGCCGTCACGGCCTGAAACCAACGCAGGCCTTTGGCCCCGAGAAGGGCACCAGACAAGGGCCCAAGCCAATCGGTTTTGGCCGCGGAACTGCCGCACCGGCCGTCTGGCGCTAAACGCCGGGAAGATCTGGATTTGACAAGCCCGCCAAAGGCGCGCAAGTCTTAGTGAACAGGCATCTTTCCGACATATCCCGATGTTCCAGCTGTACCTCCCCATTGCCGAGGTCTCGGTCAACGCCTTCCTGCTTCTGGGAATAGGCGGGATCGTGGGCTTTTTATCGGGCATGTTCGGGGTGGGGGGCGGCTTTCTTATCACGCCCTTCTTGCTGTTTATCGGCATCCCGCCCGGAGTGGCGGTTGCCACCGGGGCAAATCAGGTGGTGGCCTCGTCTATTTCGGGCGTTCTGGCGCAGCTGAAGCGCAAGGCGGTCGATTTCCGCATGGGGCTGGTGCTTTTGATCGGCGGTTTGATCGGGTCTTGGGCCGGGGTGCGGGTTTTTTCCTGGATGACAGCGCTTGGACAGGTCGATTTGTTCGTCCAGCTTTCTTATGTGCTGTTTCTGGGCCTGATCGGCGGCATGATGTTTTTCGAAAGCGCCAGGGCCATCTTGCGGTCGCGCCGTCATGGCGGTGCCCCCCCAATCCGGCGCGCCCATATCCACACTTGGGTGCATGGCCTGCCTTTCAAGATGAAGTTCCGCGCGTCAGGGCTTTACATTTCGGTCCTGCCTCCGCTTGCCGTGGGGGCGCTTGTTGGCTTTCTGGCCGGGATCATGGGGGTTGGTGGCGGGTTCATTCTGGTTCCTGCGATGATCTATGTCTTGGGAATGCCGACAAAGGTGGTGATCGGAACCTCACTTTTTCAGATCATTTTTGTCACCGGGTTCACCACTGTCGTTCACGCGGTGAACAGCCATACGGTGGATATGATGCTGGCGCTTTTGCTTATCATCGGCGGGGTGATCGGCGCGCAACTTGGCACCATGGCGGGAACCCGGCTTAAGGCAGAACAGCTCCGCATCCTTCTGGCGGCGATGGTGCTGGCCGTCGCGATCAAGATCGCCTTCGACCTGTTGTTGCAACCGTCCGAGCTTTTCTCGGTTACGCCCATGGCGCTGCCATGATGAAGCGCGCCGCACTTATTGCGATGCTGTTTTTGCCCAGCGCGGCGTGTGCTGCGGGCGAAGAGATCGTTTCAGGGCTTTCGCAAAACCGCGTGGCGATTACGGCGAATTTCGATGGTTCGGAAATTCTGATCTATGGCGCGGTGAAACGCGATTCCCCTGCCCCAAAAGGCGCACCGCTTGAGGTTATCATCACAGTCGAAGGCCCATCGACGCCGCTGGTGATCCGCCGCAAAGAATATGTGGCCGGGATCTGGGTAAATGCATCAGCCATCACCGTGGACGCAGCCCCTTCGTTCTATGCCGTTGCGACCAGTGGCCCGATTGACAAGATCTTGACCCGAACTGAAGATCTGCGCTTCAAGATCACGCTAGACCATGCAATTCGTGCCATTGGTGCCGCATCTGAGGCGCAAGGGGCCGAGGAATTCACCGCAGCCCTTCGGCGCATCCGCAGTGACGATCAAAGCTACAGGCTGATGCAGGGGCGCGTGCAACTGGTACAAGAAACGCTTTTTCGCACCGATATCGCGCTGCCTGCCAATCTGATTGAGGGCGCCTATAAGGTGCGGATGTTCATCACCCGCGATGGGCGCGTGCTGGACCAAGAAGAGCGGTTGATTGACGTGCGTAAAGCGGGGCTGGAGCGGGCCTTGTATGTCATGGCCCATGAGCAGCCCTTTCTTTACGGCCTGATCTCGCTTGCCCTTGCGGCCTTGGCGGGCTGGGCTGCATCGGCTGGTTTCCGTCTGCTGCGGCGGTGATCGACACTGGCCCAGTTGATGACCCGTCACCTCATCAACAGTTCAGATTCAAGTTGTTTCGGTGATCTTGCTGTTCGGCTTTGCTTGACCGGGCGCGCCTGAAAGCCTTTGGTAAGACAAGATCAAGGAGCCCGATTTTGCGCGATCCCCGATATGACATTCTTTTCGAACCAATGCCGATTGGCCCGCTGACCGCCAAGAACCGGTTCTATCAGGTGCCGCATTGCAATGGCGGGGGCTACGGTGACCCGGCTGCCGCCGCCGCAATGCGCGGGATCAAAGCCGAGGGCGGTTGGGGTGTGATTTTCACCGAGCAGACCGAGATGCACCAGACCTCGGAAATCACGCCCTTCATCGAATTGCGGTTGTGGGAAGACAAGGACATTCCCGGCCTGCGCAAAATGGCGCGGGCGATGAAAACCCACGGGGCCCTTGCGGGCATTCAGTTGGCCTATTCCGGCATCAATGGGCCGAATTTCTACACCAAGGAAGTGCCACTTGCACCAACCGCTTTGCCCATCCGCACCTTTACCAATGATCCGGTCCAGGCCCGCGCGATGGATAAATCCGACATCCGCAATCTGCGCCGATGGTTTGTGAACGCCGCCCGGCGCTGCAAAACGGCCGAGTTCGACCTGATCTGCCTTTATGGCGCGCATGGCTTTGGCATCTTCCAGCATTTCCTGAGCCGTGCCACCAATCAACGCAGCGACGAATATGGCGGGTCCTTGGAAAACCGGTCGCGCTTTGCCCGCGAGGTGGTGGCGGATATGCGCGACGCGGTGGGGGACAGCATGGCGCTGACCATGCGGGTTTCCTTGGACGAACAGATCGGCAATCTGGGCTTTTCCAATGCGGAAGTGCGCGAGTTTGTCGAGATGAATGCCGATCTGCCCGATCTGTGGGATCTGGCGCAGGGGTCTTGGGATGAATGCTCTGGCCCATCGCGGTTCAAGCAAGAGGCGGCGCAAGAGGTGCTGGTTTCGGGAATAAGAGAGCTTTCGTCAAAGCCCGTGGTCGGCGTCGGTCGCTTCACCTCGCCCGATGTCATGGCTCGCATGATCCGCCAAGGTGTGCTTGATTTCATCGGCTGTGCGCGCCCATCGATTGCCGATCCTTTCTTGCCAAAAAAGATCGAAGAAGGCCGGATCGAAGATATTCGCGAATGTATCGGCTGCAATATCTGCGTCACTGGCGACATGACCATGTCGATCAGCCGCTGCACCCAGAACCCAACCTTCATGGAGGAATGGCGCAAGGGCTGGCACCCAGAGAAGATTGCCACCAAGGGCGCAAGCGACACGGTCCTCGTGATCGGCTCTGGTCCTGCAGGGCTGGAGGCGGCGCGCGCGCTGTCTTTGCGCGGCTATGATGTGGCCGTCGCCGAGGCGCGCGACAGCTTTGGCGGGCGGGTGGCGCGCGAAAGGCTGTTGCCGGGCTTGTCGGCATGGGGCCGGGTGATGGACTATCGATTGTATCAGATTGGCCAGCGCCCGAATGTTGAGATGTATCCCGGATCAGCCTTGTCGGTGGACGAGGTGCTGGCGTTCGGGTTTCAGAACATCTGCGTGGCCACTGGCAGCAGTTGGCGGGCCGACGGCGTGGCGCGCCAGCATGTGGTGGCCATCCCGCAGCGCGGGGCGTTGCCGATCTTTACCCCCGATGACCTGATGCAGGGCCGCGTGCCGAAGGGCAAGGTCGTGGTCTTCGATGATGACCATTATTATATGGGCGGCGTTCTGGCCGAGTTGTGCGCGCAGGCCGGGGCAGAGGTGACACTGGTCACGCCTGCCGCCTTTGTGTCGGACTGGACGCGCAACACGTTGGAACAGGGGGCCATCCATCGCAGGTTGGCGCAGGCTGGCGTGAAGATCGTGCTGAACACCGGGGTTTCAGGCCTGTTGCCCGATGGGGTTGAGACCTGCTGCAGCTATACCGATGCGCGCGGTCAGATCGGCTGTGACGCGGTGGTGATGGTGGCTTCGCGCCAATCGGAGGACGCGCTTTTTCAAGGCTTGCGCGCGCGTTCGGCCGATTGGGCAGATGCTGGCATCCGATCCGTTCAACTGATCGGTGATGCTGCAGCACCGGGGCCGATAGCTTGGGCCACCTATGCCGGGCACCGCTATGCCCGCGAGTTGGACACGGGCGTTTGGGCCGAGGATTGGGGTGATACCCTGTCTTTCCGGCGGGAGATAACCGAATTGGCCGAGGATTGAAGCCACGCGGCATGAGCGGCAAAGCCAGTTCAGAACTGCGGTGTTGCCGCTACTTGGTGCGGGTCAATGCCCAGCACGTTTTCAGCTGTGATCTTTTCCTGACAATGGCCAACAAATGCCCGAATGGTCAGCAGGTTTTCTATGCCCTTGGCCATGACAAGCCCCATGATCATCGGCCGCACTGCCCCGGCCAAGGGCACGAAACACAGCTTTTGCCCATCAGGAGAGCGTTCACTCAAAGGCCGCACATTCGCGATGGCATAGCCATACCCATTGGCGACAAGGCTGCGAACCACGGCAAGATCGCTGGTGCGTTCGGCAATATTGGGCTTCAGCCCCGCGGCGCGAAAGATGGACAGGAAGTAGTCACTGCTCAGCGGAAGATCGAGAAGGATCATCGGATACTGCTGAAGCTGGTCAACCGAAATTGCCTGCAGGCGCGATAGCGGGTGATCCTCCGGCAGCAGCACATAGGGCGGGAGCTTTACCAGCGGCACAAAGACCAGATCTTCGGGAATCTCCAGATCATAGGTCAGAGCCACATCAAGGGCGCCACTGCGGATGCTGTCGATAATCTCTTGCTGGTTCAACTCGGCCTGACTGACAGTCACCATCGGGTGGCGGGTTTCAAAGCCGCGCCGTAGCCGCGGGACAACGATCTGCGCAAAGGTCAAAAGGCAGCCCAAGGCCAGATCGCCCCGCACGCTGCCGGAAATCTCACCAGAAAGGCGGTTCAGCGCTTCGCCTTCGGCCAATATCCGGCGCGCCTGCAGCACAATCTGCCGGCCTGCCTGTGTTGGAGAAAGCCCCTTGGCGTGGTGGCGCACAAAAAGCTGCAGGCCAAGCTGGTCTTCCAACTGACCAATGGCCGCAGAAATGGAAGGGGAAGAGACATGCAGCTTTTCCGCCGCCAAAATGATACTGCCGTTGTCGCCCACGGCGACAAGGTATTCAAGCTGCCGAAGGGTAAAGCGTAGGGCCATGCTTTATCCTGCCTGACGGGGCGTGCTTTGCATATCTTGTGCCGCGCGGCCCTTGGCCGGCGTTTCATTCATCTCCGGGCACGCCATATGAAGGTGCCGCGCGGGGATCGAGGGCGCGCTGAACATAGGCGTCCATTTGCGGCTTGTAGATATCCCACAGCTGGGCAAGTGCCTCTATCGGGCAGTCCTCCGTCCAATCGCAGCGCAGATCGACGATGGGCCATTCAACCTTGTCCACAATTCGCAGACCGGCGGAATGTACCGGCCCCGCCTCGCCCCCGGCGCCAAGCCCCGCCCGCATCGCGGCAATCAACCTGTCGCCCAAATGACCGACCGATCCAACAAACCCATCAACAATCGCCTGAGGCACGTTTGAATTTGCCAGAAGATTGCCCCCCGAAGCCACATTGGGCCCAACAGCTTCGGCCCAAATGCCAAGGGCGTTCGGCCCAGAATGGATCGCGGTGCGGCCAGCGGCATCTACCGCCAGAACTTGGCGATATTCAGGGAACCGCGCACGGCCACGCAGGGCTGCGATGGCGTCTGGTGCCGCCATGCCACCTTGCATGAGATCAAGCATCAGCGGCCCAAGCGATGGGTCTGTGATGTTTTGCGAAGCCACTGCCCCCACACCGGCGCGCGCATGGGAACAACGCGCCGCAACGGCCGGGGATGACGAAGATATGGCCAAACCGAACATGCCGGTTTCTGCGCACCGCGCGACAAGAGAAAAGGTCATGGCTCAATCCGGAATTACAGCGGTGCCGTCGATTTCCACCAGCCAATTCGGCCGTGCCAAAGCGCTGACCACAAGCCCGGTCGAGACTGGATGCACGCCTTTCAGATATTCGCCCATGGTTCGGTAGACCGCCTCACGGTGGCGCACGTCAGTGATATAGACCACTACCTTGACCAGATGCTCCATGGTGCCGCCACACTCCTCGATCAATTGGCGGATGTTCTGCATGACCTTGTGGGTCTGTTCCACCGGATCATGGCTGCCGATATCCTTGGCATCATCCAAGTTCTGCGGGCACTGGCCGCGCAGATAAATCGTGCGCCCCCCGCGGGTTACAACGGCCTGGCACAGGTCATTGTCCAGGTTCTGCTCTGGGTAGGTTTCCTTGGTGTTGAACTTGCGAATGCGCGTATGCGCCATGGTGCTGATCCTTGAGTTGGTTCATTCGTGTCCGGGCTTGGGCCGGCGGGTATGGGCGCGGTAAGTTTCAAACCTGGAATATGCCCTGATCTGGGTGTGATCCTGAACACAGGCAGGCCAGGCTGTCACAGATCAAGTCTTTCCTTCGTGATAGGCGGTGTATTTGCGCTGGGTCGCGATATGGTCGGCAATATGTTTGGCATCATGCCAAACACCCCAGATAAAGGTCGACCCCCGGCGGGAAAGCCAGGGCAAGCCGATAAAATACACCCCCGGTTCAGAAGAAACGCCGCGCTGATGGCGGGGTTTGCCCTTATCATCCAGCGCGGTTGCCGGAAGCCAGCTGAAATCGGTGGCATAGCCCGTGGCCCAGATGATCGAGGTGATGCCGGCTTTGGCAAGATCAAGCTCCTTGATCGGGTTTTTCATACAGTCCGGATCGGGCAACGTGCGCCGCGCAAGCGGTTCTTCGGGCAGGTCCAGACCATTGCGGGCGATATAAGCGTCAGCCGCATCCAGCAGCGACAGATAGTTTTCATCTCCCTTGCGGATATTCTCGACCAGATCGCTCCGGAAACTTGCCTTGCCGTCTTGAAAGGCGTCGGTCAGGCCCAAAAGCGTGATACCCTGCTGCGCCAATTCGCGAAAATCGATGGTCTTGCCACCATAGGCGCCACTGACAGCAATTGTAACATGTTCGGTGCCCGGCGCCATCGCTTCGATATCCCACAGGCCCAACACCCCAAGCCACCAGACAAAATCGCGGTCGCGATAGGCGCGTGGCGGGCGGTCATGGGCGCCAACCGAAAGATAAACCTTGCGCCCGGCGCGGTTCAACTCGTCGGCAATCTGCACGCCAGACGATCCGCCGCCAACAACCAGAACCGCCCCTTCGGGCAGTTGTTCGGGGTTGTGATAAGCCGCCGAGTGAATTTGATATAGCCCGTCGTCCTTTGGCGCGATGCCGGGAATGACCGGCCGCTGAAATGCGCCAGTGGCCGAAACGATGCGATTTGCCTCGATCGTGCCGTCCGAGGTTTCAACGATGAACCCCGGCTTTCCCGTACGGCGCTCCACGCGGCGCACCTCAACCCCGGTGCGGATCGGCGCGTTGATTTCATTGGCATAGGCCACGAAATAGTCAGCCACTTTCTCTTTCGGCACAAAGTCGTCCGGGCCGAAACCTTCAAACTCCAGCCCCGGAAAACGGTCGTGCCAGGCCGGCCCATTGGCAACCAGGGAATCCCAGCGCTCTGAACGCCAACGCTCAGCAATTCGGGCGCGTTCCAGCACAAGATACGGCACGCCCAACTTGCCCAGATGTTCGCTAACAGCCACACCGGCCTGCCCAGCCCCGACAACAAGCGTATCGATGGATTCTTTCGCCATGGATCATTCCTTCTTTGCACCCCAAAGCGCCGAGCCGCCACAGAAAGGGGTTTGACCCCCGATGTTTCGCAACCCGTGGTGAACATAAAGAACAGGATTGCGACGCAGTGATTAGGCAAAAACTAACCTTACACAGCCCGCATCGCTGTTGAAGTACAAATTGAGCCTTCCGCGCGCTAAAGACGCTGCGCAATCGATAGCGCGAAACAGACAGATTGCGGCGACAGGCCTTGGACCGCCCCAATATTCGCCTGATTCGCCTTATCCACAGAAGATTTGCCTAGATTTCTCTTTACAGCCTTTCGCCTTGGTCACACTATATCTAGTAAGGTGGATGTCAGGCATCGCTGAACCTTGCCGGACGCACAGCCTGTTGCGGAAAGTACATTCGTAAAAGGCTTTATTGTGGGGCTGGCATGTCAATTTCAGAAGATTTCCTTGCACTGGATGACATGCATCCGATCGACATTGTCGAGGATCTGGCCGCGCATCACGACTGGGAATTTGACCGCGTTACCGACGATCAGATTGCAATGGCGGTCGAAGGCCAGTGGCGCACCTATTCACTGACGCTCGCCTGGTCGGCACAGGATGAAACCCTGCGGCTGATCTGCACCTTCGAGATGGAGCCCCCCGAGGCACGCTTGCCGGTTCTTTATGACATTCTGAACCGCTGCAATGATATGGTCTGGACCGGCGCCTTCACCTATTGGGCCGAGCAAAAGCTGATGGTCTGGCGCTATGGGCTGTGCCTTGCGGGCGGGCAACTGGTGGGGGCTGAACAGATCGACCGGCTGATTTCGGCAGCCGTTCACGCCTCAGAGCGGTTTTACCCCGCGTTTCAGCTGGTGGCATGGGCAGACCATACGCCCGCAGATGCCATGAAAGTCGCCATTGCCGAGGCCTATGGTCGGGCCTAACCTGCCTTCCGAACAAGGAGGGTCTCAATGGCTTTGGAACAGGTTGCCACACAGGGGTTGGTGCTGCTGGGATGCGGCAAAATGGGCTCTGCATTGCTTGCCGGATGGCTTGCGGCTGGCCTGCCGCCGAGCGCTATCTGGGTGCTGGAACCAAACCCGACAGATTGGCTTAAATCAACCGGGGTGCATCTGAACAAAGGCGTGCCGCCCGCACCGGCAGTGGCACTTTTGGCCGTCAAGCCGCAGATGATGGGCGAAGCCCTGCCCGCCTTGCAGGCCCTTGGCAATGGCACGACGCTGATGGTGTCGATTGCCGCAGGTACATCGATTGCAACTTTCGAAGCGGCGTTTGGCGCGCAAACCCCCATCGTCCGCACGATGCCCAACACCCCTGCGATGGTGGGGCGCGGCATTACCGGCATTTGCGCCAATGCCCATGCCGGGGCGGCAGGCCTTGACCTTGCCCGCACCCTGATGCGCGCCGTGGGCGAGGTCGTGGATCTGGAAGGCGAGCATCAGATTGACGCTGTTACCGCGGTGTCCGGCTCTGGCCCGGCCTATGTCTTTCATTTGATCGAAGCGATGGCGGCAGGGGGCGTGGCGCAAGGGCTTTCGCCGGACGTTGCCATGAAACTGGCACGGGCCACAGTCTGCGGGGCCGGAGAGTTGGCCTATCGATCCAGCGAAACGGCCGAACAGCTGCGGGTAAATGTTACCTCGCCCGGCGGGACCACGGCTGCGGCACTTGCGGTGCTGATGAACCCGGAAACCGGCTTTCCGCCCGTTCTGGCCAGTGCCATCAAAGCCGCTGCCGACCGGGGACGGGAGCTGGGCAAATGACGATCACCTACGATGATTTTGCCAAGGTAGATATCCGCATCGGCCGCATCACCCGCGCCGAACCCTACCCCGAGGCGCGCAAACCCGCCATTAAACTCTGGGTCGATTTTGGGCCAGAGATAGGCGAAAAGCGGTCGTCTGCCCAGATCACCAAACACTATACGCCCGAGGGCCTTGTTGGCCGACAGGTCTTGGGCGTTGTCAACTTTCCACCCCGCCAGATTGGCAAGGTGATGTCCGAGGTGTTGATCCTTGGCCTTCCCGATGCAGAGGGCGAAGTGGTGTTGATCGGACCTGGCCATGAAGTGCCCTTGGGCGGAAAGATGTTCTGATGAAACTCCTTGTCACCCGCCCTTTGCCCGAAGTGGTCATGCAGGCCGTCCATACCCGTTTTGACGTCACCGCACGGGCAAGCACCTTGCCGCTGACGCCGGATGAATTGCGCGCCAGCCTGCGCGATTTTGATGCCGTTCTGCCCACGTTGGGCGATCTTTACAGCGCGCAGGTCTTTGCCGATGTTCCCACCCCTCGGGCCAAGCTTCTTGCCAACTTCGGGGTTGGTTTCAATCATATCGACGTGGTTGCCGCCCGTGCCGCGGGGCTTCAGGTGACAAATACGCCCGGCGCCGTCACCGACGCCACCGCCGACATCGCCTTGATGCTGATGCTGATGACTGCCCGTCGGGCGGGTGAGGGCGAAAGACTTGTGCGGGCAGGCCATTGGCAGGGCTGGCACCCAACGCAAATGCTGGGCCTGCATCTGACAGGCAAGACTTTGGGCATTATCGGCATGGGGCGCATTGGCAAAGCGATTGCCCGGCGCGCGCATCACGGTTTTGGCATGGATATTCTGTATCATAACCGCAGCCCGGCCGAACCCGGCCTGCCTGCGCGCGCGGTGTCCTTGGCCGAGGTAATGTCTGCCGATGTGGTTGTCGTAGCCGTGCCGGGGGGACCGGCCACGCGCCAGCTTATCAATGCCGAAACCCTTGGCCACATGAAACAACACGCCATTTTCGTCAACATTTCTCGTGGCGACGTGGTGGATGAAGCCGCCCTTGCCACGGCCTTGAAGGCGGGGCGGATCGCTGGGGCGGGGCTGGATGTCTACGAACAAGAGCCGAAGGTTCACCCAGACCTGCTGACGCTGGAAAATGTGACCCTGCTGCCCCATCTTGGCACAGCCGCGCTCGAGGTTCGCAGCGCGATGGGTCTGATGGCTGTCGAAAACCTCATCGCCTTTTCTGAACGGCGCCCCCTGCCAAATGCCGTGTGACCTATGATCGCGTTGTGCCAAACACGTCACCGCAAGCGGCATCATGGCCCGGCCGTTGCGCGCCGTGTCCCGCCCTACCGTGGCAACGCCGCCTGCGGGGGCTCGATGCCGCCAAGGGCGGCCCCCCTTTGCGGTTAGGTTCATGATAATCTCTCCCGGCCGCAGATATGTCTTTGTTCATATTCCGAAAACGGGCGGAACGGCCTTGACGCTGGCGCTGGAAAACCGGGCGATGAAAGAGGATATCCTCATCGGTGACACGCCAAAGGCACGGGCGCGTCGTGGGCGTGTAAAGGGGCTAAACGCGGCGGGACGGCTGTGGAAACACTCAAGCCTTGCAGATATTGACGGCGTGCTGGGCCCTGCAGATCTGGACCAGATGTTTTGCTTTACCCTTGTGCGAAACCCCTGGGATCGTGCGGTCAGCTATTACCATTGGTTGCGGGCGCAAAGCTTTGCCCATCCGGCTGTCGGGCTGGCAAAGGCAATGGGGTTCAGCGATTTTCTCGGCCACCCGCAGACCAGAACCGCCTTTCGTCTGTGGCCCGCTGCCGCCTATATGCGCGACAAGACCGGGACGGAGCGTTGCCAGCTTTTTGCAAGGTTGGAACATCTTGATGATGATCTTGCCCCGCTTGAAACCCATCTCGGGTTTCGGCTTACGCACCTAGCGCGTGCCAATGAAAGCGAACGCCCGCGCGATTGGCGGGCGTTTTATTCCGACCGCGATGCCGACATCGTGGCGCAGGACTGCGCTGAGGATATTGCCCGCTTTGGCTATGCTTTCAACGACGCGCCCTTCATAGGGTAAGGCGGGCAAACCTGCCCGCCTTGTGCCGTGGATCAGGCGGCTTTGGTCGCCGCCGCCCCGTAGAATGTTGCGCCTTTTTCGGCCATGCTGCGCAGCAAGTCCGGGGCTTCGAACCGGGGACCGAAGGCGTTTGTCAGGCCCTCACAAATTTCCACCGCCCTCGCAGCGCCGATTATGTCCAGCCATCCAAACGGCCCACCCGACCAAGGCGCAAAACCCCAGCCAAGGATCGCACCCACGTCGCCTTCGCGAATGTCGGTCAGCACGCCCTCTTCCAGTGCCCGCACCGCTTCCAGCACCTGCGCCATCAATAGCCGGTGCTGCACGGTGGCAAGTTCGGGCTGGGCCGCGCTCACAGGATAGCGGCCTTCCAGCCCATCCCAAAGTCCTATGCGTTTGCCCACCGCATCATAGGCGTAAAAGCCCGCATTGGCCTTCTTGCCGATGCGTCCCTGATCCGCCATCCAGAACAGCACCTCATCCACTGCGCCATCGGGATAAGCATCGCCCATCGCCGCACGAGTCGCCTTGGCGATTTTCACACCAAGATCAATTGAGGTTTCGTCAACCAGCTGCAAAGGACCCAGCGGCATGCCCACGAGTTTTGCGGCATTTTCCACCAGCGCCGGTTCCACCCCTTCGGCCACCATGCGGATGCCTTCATTGATGTAAGGAATGATGCAACGGTTGGCGTAGAAGAACCGCGCATCGTTCACCACAATCGGTGTTTTGCGAATTTGGCGGACATAATCCAACGCCTTGGCCACGGCCGTATCGCCCGTCGCCTTGCCGCGAATGATCTCGACCAGCATCATCTTGTCCACCGGAGAGAAGAAGTGAATGCCGATGAACTGTTCAGGGCACTTGCTGGCCTTGGCCAGCGACGAAATCGGCAAGGTCGAGGTGTTGGTGGCAAAGATGCAATCCGGCCCAACCACAGCCTCGACCTTGGCGGTAACGTCGGCCTTCACTTTCGGATCTTCGAAAACGGCCTCTACGATCAGATCGCATTTGGCCAAGGCGGTATAGTCAGTTGTCGCCAGAATGCGGCCCAAGACCTCGGCCTTTTTCTCAGCAGTTACTTTCTTGCGCGCCATTCCTTTGTCCAGAATCCCTTCCGAATAAGCCTTGCCGCGATCGGCGGCCTCTTGGGCAGCGTCGATCAACACCACTTCAATGCCAGCATTGGCCGAGACATAGGCAATGCCCGCCCCCATCATCCCCGCACCGATGATGCCAACCTTCTTCACCGTCTGATCGGCCACTTTGGGCCGGTTCGCGCCCTTTTCAAGCGCTTCTTTGTTGATGAACAAGGACCGGATCATGGCGGTGGACGATGGGTTCATCAACAACGAGGTAAAGTGCCGCGCTTCGATACGGATGGCAGTGTCGAACGGCACAAGCGCACCTTCATAGACCGCACCCAGAAGCTCTTTCGCAGCCGGATAGACGCCCATGGTTTTTCCGCCTACCATGGCATTGGCACCGACAAAGGTCATGAAGCCCGCTGGGTGATAGGGCGCGCCGCCGGGCATCTTATAGCCCTTGTCGTCCCAAGGTTTTACAAGGTCTGCATCCTTGGCTGACAGCACCCATTCCTTGGCGCGAACAAGCAGGTCTTCGGGGGCAACAACCTCATCTATCAGCCCGCCCGCCTTGGCGGCCTTCGGATCTGACAGCTTGCCTTCAAGAAGGAAAGGTGCGGCCATCATCGCTCCCAGTTTGCGGGTCAAACGGGTGGTGCCGCCGCCACCGGGAAAAATGCCAACCAGAATCTCGGGCAGTCCGATCTTTGCCTTCGGATTGTCGGCGGCAATGATGTGGTGACAGGCCAAAGGCAGTTCAAGCCCAATGCCCAGTGCGGTGCCGGGCAGCGCGGCGACAATTGGTTTGCCGCCTTTTTTGGTCTTTGGATCCATCCCAGCAAGTTCGATCTTGCGCAGCACGTTGTGCATGCCCATCACGCCATCAAAGATTGCCTGTGCGCCGCCCGCCCGCATGGCCGCGATGACCTTCAGGTCCATGCCGCCGGCGAAATCCTTCTTGCCCGAGGTGATGATAATACCCTTGGCGGCAGGGTCGGCCAGCGCCTGATCGACCTTGGCAGACAGGTCCATGAAGGCCTCGGTCGACATGACGTTCATCGACTTGGCCTTAACGTCCCAGGTCAGGGTCACGACGCCATCAGCGTCCATGGCATAGGTGAAATCGGTCATTTCTGGTCTCCCTCGGGCTGCTGGTAAGGGCGGCCGTCCTTATGTGTGAATACTGCTTGGCCCGCTTCCAACTTGACCACCAGGTCAACGTCGGAATAGGTCGCCACTTCGCGGGGCGCTTTCGTGCCGATCACCAGAAAGGTCATGGGCGTGTCTGTGCGGTTGATGAAATGGTGGCCGTCCGGCGTATTTGGGGGAAAGGCGGCGCAATCGCCTGTATGCATCTCGGTTTCGCCCGCATCGGTGACCATGGTGCAACTGCCGGTCGTGACCATGACAAACTCATCCTCAGACAGGTGCCAGTGGCGCATCGAAGAGATCGCCCCCGGAGCCAGCGTGACAAGGTTGGCGCCAAACTGCGTCAACCCGCCCGCCTCGCCCAGCCGCAACGAAGACCGGCCTGCAACCAGCGCGTCATAGGGCGCGGGATAGATCGACCCCGTTTTTACCGGAACCTTTTGAAGATCAATCTTCGGCATTGCTCATACCCTTTCGATGATGGTCGCCGCGCCCATCCCGCTTGCAATGCACAGCGTCGCAAGACCGGTGGATTTGCCCGTGCGTTCCAATTCATCCAAGAGCGTGCCGATGATGATCGCCCCGGTTGCGCCAAGCGGGTGGCCCATAGCGATAGAGCCGCCGTTGACGTTCACCCGATCAGGCGAAACATCAAAAGCCTGCTGAAAGCGTAAAACAACGCTGGCGAAAGCTTCGTTCACCTCGAAAAGGTCGATGTCCTTGATGGACATGCCGCTGTCGCGCAGGATCTTTTCTGTTACCGGAACCGGGCCGGTCAGCATGATGGTGGGGTCGGTGCCAATCTTGGCCGTTGCGCGAATGCGTGCCCGGGGTTTCAGCCCATGGGCGCGGCCAAATTCGGCATTGCCGATCAGCACGGCGGCTGCGCCATCGACGATGCCTGACGAGTTCCCGGCATGGTGGATGTGCTCGATCCGTTCAAGATGCGGGTATTTCATCTTGGCGATCTTGTCGAAGCCGGGCATGGTTTCCCCCATGTCCTTGAAAGCAGGTTTCAACCCCGCAAGCGTGCCCATATCGGTTGCCGGGCGCATGTATTCGTCACGGTCCAGAATGGTCAGGCCATTCCGGTCAGTCACCGGAACGATGGATTTGTGAAACCGGCTCTCGGCCCATGCCGCCGCGGCACGGCGCTGGCTTTCTACTGCCAAGGCATCGGCCATCTCGCGCGTCAGGCCGTATTCGGTGGCAATGATGTCGGCCGAGATGCCCTGCGGCACGAAATAGGTTTTCATGGCAAGCGCAGGGTCGACGGCAATCGCCGCGCCATCGCTGCCCATGGCAACGCGGCCCATCATCTCGACCCCGCCCGCGATATAGGCCTGACCCGCCCCTCCCTTGACCTGATTGGCGGCAAGGTTCACCGCCTCCATCCCGCTTGCACAAAAGCGGTTGATCGCCAGGCCGGGGATCGACTGGTCAAGATCGGACAACAGCACGGCAGAGCGGGCAAGGCAGCCCCCCTGTTCGCCCACTTGGGTGACATTGCCCCAGATCACATCTTCTACCGCATGGCCCGAAAGCCCGTTGCGGTTTTTCAAGGCATTCAGAATGCCAGCCGACAAGGCAACCGAAGTCACCTCATGCAATGCCCCGTCCGGGCGGCCCTTGCCGCGCGGGGTGCGGACAGTGTCATAGATGAAAGCATCGGTCATCGCGCTACTCCTTGGTCGGTTCAAAGACTGCGGTAATCAGGGTGCAGTCGGCATATCGGGTTGCGGCAGATCCGCCGCGGGAGGGAAAGTCGCGAACCCTGGTGCGGGGCTGGCGCATTTTATCGCTTTGGCCCATGTTCCGCCTTGCCCGCTCCCTTCGCAATGATTTCGCTGCGTCACGCTAAGCGGGATTGGCTGGAACAGGTCATCTCACAGGCTGGCTTGGGGCAACGCACGGGTCATCAGATCATAAGGATGCGCCCAGCCGGGCAAGGCCGCGATCCTGTCTAGCCAACGATCAATCCCGGGCCATTCCGCGCGCGAAAATCCGAAGGGTTCG
>JAIOXV010000179.1 GCA_021741465.1 Paracoccaceae bacterium | reverse complement strand
CCTTGCCCGACAACCATGAAGACCGCGGCGTCTATGTGCTGTCAGGATCGGTGTTTTCGGGCGGCGTCGAACATGCGGCGGGCCGGATGCTGGTGTTTCGGCCGGGCGATGGCGTGTCGGTGCGGGCGGGCGGGCAGGGCGCGCGGATCATGCTGCTGGGCGGGGCCACGATGGATGGGCCGCGCCATATCTGGTGGAATTTTGTCGCCTCGTCCAAAGAGCGGATCGAGGCCGCGCGCGAGGCCTGGCGTGCGGGTGATTGGGGGCATGGGCGTTTCAGCCTGCCGCCCGGCGATGACGGCGAATTTATCCCCGCGCCGGATCGTTGATTTTCCCCGGCTTTCGGGCGTGTTTCCTGCTTGACGCCGCCACGGCCCTTCCGTAATACCCACCCCACGCCGGGCTGGTCCCGGAAGCGATGCGCGGTGGTAGCTCAGTTGGTTAGAGTACCGGCCTGTCACGCCGGGGGTCGCGGGTTCGAGCCCCGTCCACCGCGCCACTTTCCAAAGCCCCCCTTTGTGGGGGCTTTTGCTTTTTCGGGGTCGGGGGCTGCTGTGCAGGGCTGCCGCCATCAGGGGTTTAACATATATCACAATTAGAATATGTCAGGGCGATCTGAACAGGAGCGCACCATGGCGATTCTCGACCAACTGCCGATGAACCTTGTGATTCTGGCCTGCCTGACGCTGGGTCTGGCGCCGTTTTTTCCCGAGCCGCATCTTTGGGAAAAGCTGAAGATGCTGGTGGAGGGCGATCTGGTGAAACCTGTCGACATTTTCGACCTGCTGATGCACGCCGCCCCCTTTGTGGTGCTGGCGGCCAAGCTCTTGCGCATGGCGCGGGGCTAAAGCGTCAGCCGATAGCGGATGTGACCATCGTCCGGGGTGATGCTGTCATAAAGCCGGCGCGCGGTTTCGTTCGAGATGTCGGTGTTCCAGTAAAGCCGCTGCCAGCCCTTGGACCGCGCGATATAGATCAGGTCATTTATCAGCGCCCGGCCGACCCCCTGACCCCGCGCGGCAGAGGTGACATAAAGATCTTCCAGATAGCAATCATCCCCCATCACCCAGGTGGACGGGTGGTGCTGATAGATGGCAAAGCCCAAGATCCGGTCACCGTCAACTGCCAGCCGCGCGCGCATCTTTCCGCCTCGCGCCATCAGCCGTTTCCAAGTGAAATCCGTGATTTGCGTGTCAAGCTTCATGTCATAAAAGGCAAGGAACTCTTGCCACAGGTCGCGCCAATCGGCCTGATCTGCGGGGCGTGCAGCGCGTATTTTCATGCCAGTTTTGCCAAAAGCCGGGCCCAGGACCGAATGCCTTTGTGAAAGCATTCCACATCGTATTTTTCATTCGGGGAATGGATCTGGTCATCATCACGGCCAAAGCCCAAGAGCATGGCGTCCATGCCCAGATAGGTCTTGAAATAGCCCGCGATCGGGATGGACCCGCCGCAGCCGACATAGGCCGCAGCCCGGCCCCATTCCTCGCCCAGGGCGGCGCGGGCAGCTTCGAACGCCGGATCGTCAATCGCCATCACGCCCGCCGGGGAATTGCCGTGGCCTTGCCATTCCACGCTGCAATCGGCGGGAAGCTGCGCTTCGACCCAGGCGCGAAAATGGCGGCGAATGGCGTCGGGATCCTGTTCGCCGACCAGTCGGAAAGACACTTTGGCATGGGCCTCGGCCGGAAGCACGGTCTTGAACCCATCGCCGGTATAGCCGCCCCAGACGCCGTTGATTTCGGCCGTCGGGCGCGACCAGATCATTTCCAGCGGCGTGCGGTCTTCTTCGCCCGCTGGCACCGAAAGCCCGACATCGCCCAGAAACTTTGCATGGTCAAAGGCCAGCGCCTGCCACTGGCTGCGGATGGCATCGGGAAGTTCGCTGACCCCATCATAGAAATGCGGAATGGTGATGCGGCCGGTGGCATCCTGCATCCCGGCCAGAATGCGGCTAAGCACCCGCAGCGGGTTTTGCGCCGCCCCGCCATACATGCCCGAATGCAGGTCCTTGTTGGCGGCGTGGATGGTCATTTCCTCGCCCAGAAGGCCGCGCAGCATGGTGACGATGGCAGGGGCGGTGTCTTGGAAAAGACCGGTGTCGCAGATCAGCGCGATGTCGGCGGTCAATTCGTCCTTATGGTCTTTCAAAAACGGAATGAGGCTGGGCGAGCCTGATTCTTCTTCGCCCTCCAGAAAGATCGTCAGGCGACAGGGCAGGGTGCCATGCACCTCTTTCCAGGCGCGCAGCGCTTCCAGAAAGGTCATCAACTGCCCCTTGTCATCAGACGCCCCCCGGGCGCGGATCACCTGGCCCTTGGGGCCGTCTTGCAGTTCCGGATCAAAGGGGTCGCGGTCCCAAAGTGCCAGCGGATCAACGGGTTGCACATCATAATGCCCGTAAAACAGCAAATGCCGCTCTCCGGTGCCGCCATGGGCAACCACCATCGGATGGCCCGGCGTCGGCCGGGCCGAAGCCTCAAACCCCAAGGATTGCAGATCGGCCACCAACCAATCGGCAGCGCGCGCGCAATCGGGTTTGAAGGCCGGATCGGTGGAAATCGACGGAATGCGCAGCAGGTCGAACAGACGATCAAGCGCCTGCGGCAGGGCGGCATCAATCGTTGACAGAACGGCATCAAGGCGCATGGGGTCTCTCCGGTTCGCGATGGTCTTTGTTGACCCTAGCAGGCGAACGGGGACTGTCCAGAGCCCGCGGCTTGCGGTAAAGCATGTGCTGTCGCGCCACATTTCAGGATCGTCGCCATGAAAGCCGCTGTGCCCTGCCTTTGCTTGCCGTTTGCCGCTGTGCTTTGTGCCGCCCTTTTCGCTGCCACCACCACCACTGCCGAACCGATCAGCGGCAAGGCTGCCAAAAAGGCGCTTTTCGCGCCCCTGAAGGCCGAGGTCCAGATCATGCCGGAAGCGGGTCTTGCCGCAGATCAGGCCCAGACGCTGGCGCTGGTGGGCGAAAGCCAGCCCTATTACGGCGCGGTGGCGCTGGCCCCCGATGAGGGGCTGATGTCCGAAGCCACGGTTGCGGCCGCGAATTTTCATGACACGGCCTCGGCTGCGGCTGCGGCGCTGGCCGATTGCAACGGCAAACGAAAAACCGCATCCGATTGCGTGATTGCCGCCTATATCCGCCCCAAGGGCTGGAAAGAGGCGGCTTTCGGGCTTTCGTCCGATGCAACTGCCAGCTTCAAAAGCTATGACATGAAAACCGGGGCCTTGGCGATTTCGGCGGCGACGGGGGCTTTTGGCATGGCCGCAGGGGCGGGGGCTGGTGACAAAGCGCTGGCCAATTGCGCCGCCAAAAACGAAATGGCCACCGATTGCGTGGTTGCGGTTCAAGACTGACCAGACCTGGCGGGCAGGCGCGTAAATTAAACATAGCAAAAACGCTATGTCTTGATATGATGCATTTGGCAGAGACAATTTGCCCCGTTGCCGCAAGGGTTCGCTTGATGCATGTCAAGGTGCCGCTCGGCGTGTCGTGCCACATGCTGGCGCACAGGAACAACAGACCAAGGTGACCCGCGCCCCTGTGCCACGGCCGCCCAGGAGACCGCGATGAATTTTGACGCCGCCCTTGATACCGCCCTGAGCCGACTGCATGACGAAGGCCGCTATCGCACCTTTATTGAGATCGCGCGCGAGAAGGGCCACTTCCCGCATGCGGTCTGGACCAAGGCCGACGGGTCTAAAAAGGACATCACCGTCTGGTGTGGCAATGACTATCTTGGCATGGGCCAGCACCCTGCGGTTCTTGGCGCCATGCATGAGGCGCTTGAAGCCACCGGCGCCGGTTCGGGCGGCACCCGCAACATTTCGGGCACCACGGTGTATCACAAACAGCTGGAGGCCGAGATTGCCGATCTGCATGGCAAAGAGGCCGCGTTGCTCTTCACCAGCGCCTATATCGCCAATGATGCCACGCTTTCGACCCTGCCAAAGCTTTTTCCCGGTCTTATCATCTATTCCGATGCGCTGAACCACGCCTCGATGATCGAAGGCGTGCGGCGCAATGGCGGGGCCAAGCGCATCTTTCGCCACAATGACGTGGCCCATCTGCGCGCGCTGATCGCGGCGGATGACCCGGCGGCGCCGAAGCTTATTGCCTTTGAGTCGATCTATTCGATGGACGGTGATTTTGGCCCCATCAAGGAAATTTGCGATCTGGCAGAAGAGGTTGGCGCGCTGACCTATATCGACGAGGTCCATGCCGTCGGCATGTATGGCCCGCGCGGGGCAGGGGTTGCGGAGCGCGACAACCAGATGCACCGGATCGACATAATCAACGCCACGCTGGCCAAGGCTTATGGCGTCTTTGGCGGCTACATCGCGGCAAGCGCCAAGATGGTGGATGCGGTGCGGTCCTATGCGCCGGGCTTCATCTTCACCACCTCGCTGCCGCCTGCGGTTGCAGCCGGGGCTGCGGCGTCGATTGCCTTTTTGAAAACCGCCGAGGGGCAAAAGCTGCGCGATGCACAGCAACTTCATGCCCGGATTTTGAAGATGCGGCTGCGCGGGCTTGGGCTGCCGATCATCGACCACGGATCGCATATCGTGCCGGTGCATGTCGGCAATCCGCTGCACTGCAAGATGCTGAGCGACATGTTGTTGGAAGACCACGGAATTTACGCCCAACCGATCAACTTTCCGACCGTGCCGCGCGGCACGGAACGGCTGCGCTTCACGCCCTCGCCCGTGCATGACGCGGGCCAGATAGACGGTCTGGTGCGGGCGATGGATGGGCTTTGGCGGCATTGTGCGCTGAATCGTGCCGAGGTTGTGGCCTAAGACCTTTCTGCACATGCAGAATCGCTTGTGTCGTGCTAAAAAATGCCCAATACGAAAAAATGAGTCGCACAGCGCGCATTTTGGGCGTTGGGACTTTGGGGACAGACGGGGCAATGGAGCGGATCGCATGATCAGACGGAGGTTCAAGACTTCCGCACCAGCAGTTGACCGGCCGAAGGGGTTTGACGATTTCGACGTGCGTCTTGGAGACCTGATGCGCGGCGAACGGGCCACCCTTGGCAAGTCCTTGCTGGATGTGCAGCGTGATCTGAAGATCAAGGCGACCTATATCGCCGCGATTGAAAACGCCGACATTGCTGCCTTTGAATCCCCCGGTTTCATTGCGGGCTTCGTGCGGTCTTATGCGCGCTATCTGGGCATGGACCCGGATCAGGCCTTTGCCAAATTCTGCCTTGAGGCCAATTTCGAAGTGGCCCATGGCATGTCACAAGCGGCCTCTTCGGCATCGATGAACGCCAAGCGCGCCCGTCTGGAAGAAACCCGTGATTATATCGCCAGCCCGGCTGTGGCCTTTGGCCCGGCCCGCCAAAGCTGGACCCATTGGATAGAGC
>JAIOXV010000178.1 GCA_021741465.1 Paracoccaceae bacterium | reverse complement strand
ACCTGCTGGGGATGTTCCTGTTTATCGGTTTGCGCATTCCCAAACCGCGTGCCGCCCAAGCGGGCAGCCCTGTGGGGCGCAGCCGGGCTGAACTGATCCGCACCCCGGTGATTGCCGTAGCGATGATCTGCGCCACGGTCTCTTACGCGCTGATGAACCTTGTGATGACCTCATCGCCGCTGGCGGTTGTGGGCTGCGGCTTCAAGACCAGCGATGCGGCCGATGTGGTGACCGGCCACGTGCTGGCGATGTATGCGCCATCTTTCATCACCGGCCATGTGATTGCGCGCATTGGCGTTGAACGGGTCATCGCCATTGGCCTTGTGATCCTTGCCGCCTCGGGGGCGGTGGCCATGGCGGGGGTAGAGCTGGAGAACTTCTTCATCGCCCTGATCCTTCTGGGCTTTGGCTGGAACTTTGGCTTTATCGGCGCGACGACCATGCTGGCATCGGCACAGCGCCCCGAAGAGCGTGGCCGCTTGCAGGGCTTGAATGACCTTGTGGTGTTTGGAGGGGTGACGCTGGCGTCCTTCTCCTCTGGCGGGCTGATGAACTGTTCGGGCGGGTCGGTGCAGACGGGGTGGCAATTGGTCAACCTTGCCATGCTGCCCTTCCTGATCCTTGCAGGCGGCGCGCTGATCTGGCTTTGGATGCGCCCCAAAGAGATGCGCTAGAACCGACCGGTCAGCGCGGCCCATAACAGCCCGCCCCGGCGCGAAAATTCCGAAAGCGCCATGCCGCCCGCGGCGACAATGCCGGGGTCGGCCTGAACCTGGCGCAAAAGCCCCCGGGTCTGCCAGGCGGCAAGGCCTGCGGCGGTGGGGACATCGCCCAAAAGCCCCGCCTCAAGATGGCACAGCCCCTGCCCGGCCAAAGCCCGCACCGCCTGAGGGCGGCCATCGGGCAAGGGCAGACGCCCCCGCGCCTCTAACTCGGGCACGGCGCGCAGGTAATTGGCAAGACCCATCGCCCAGCCAAGCGCCCGCGCCGCCGGTTCATCCCGCCCGCCGCAGGCCTTGGCCGCAAGCCACAACAAACCGCCAGCGGTATCGTCAAGATAGGTGTCAAAGGCGACCTCATCGGCAAAGGCCTCGCCATAGGCGTCATGCAAACGCGCCGCGATCAGCGTGTCGATGACCTGCAGCGGCAGCGCGGCCTCGGCGATCAAGGCGTGAAACGGCCCGGCCACCTCATGCGCGCGGGGGGTGGGTTCGCTGACCACATCGCGCCACCATTGCAGGCGCATTTCCGCGATCATCGGCTCTTTCGACACCCAAGGCGCACGCGCCACCTCAAGGTTAAAGGCGTAAAGCGGCATCAGCCGCGCGCGCGCAGCAACCGGTGCAGCCATCACGGCTGCGAAACGGTCAGGATCGCCGCGCTGGACAATCTCGGCACAGGCTTGCAGGCTCATTCCAAACCCCCGATGAATTCGCGAAGCACCTCGGCGGTTTGCGGCGCATCGACCACGCCCAGATGGCCGACCCCATCGATCAGCCGATAGCGCCCGTTTGACGTCAACCGCGACAGCACCTCTTCATACCGATCAGCCACAAATGCCTCATCCTGCTGGCCCGCGACCAGAAGGAACGGCGGCAGCGCGGCCACATCCTTTTGCCAATTGGCACGCGGGGCGAAAGAGAGGTTCAGACGATAGCTGTATTCGAGGGTTGCGGTGGCCCCCAAAGGCCCCGCAAGCACCGCGTCGGGCATGGCAAAGCGAATGACCGGCAGATGGTTCAACCCGGTGATCCGCAGGCTGTTCAGAATGGAAAGCCCGATCATCCGCCGCAGATTGACACTTGCCCAACCGCCCGAATTCTTGCGCATGGTCGGCGCGGAATGATGCAGGAAGGGAGCCAAAATCACCGCAGCCGCGATCAGGTCGCGGTGCGCGCCACCGGCAAAGCGCACCACCAACCCGCCGCCCGAGGAATGGCCAAGCAAGATCACCTTCTGGCCCGGCTTTGCCCGTGCGGCGATCAACTCGGCCAGATCATCCTCGAACTGGCCGATGTAATCGACATCACCGCGCCGAAGGGGGGCAAGCCCATGGCCGCGCAGATCGGGAACAACGACATCTGCCACCGCCGAAAGCTCTGCCGCCAGCCCTTCGAATTGCATCCCGTGCCAGCCAGACCCGTGGATCATCACCACCAAAGGCCCGCCTTGCGGCCCTGCGGCCCAACGAAAGGCTTGCGCCGTGCCGTCGCGCAAGGTCAGCCTGGCCATCGGCAGCGCCGCGTGGCGCGCGGCCAATGTCTGGGTGAAATCCAACCCGCCCTTTGCGGCGCGCGCCTTTGGCCAAGGCCAAAGTGCCATCACCGCCGCCGCCGCCGGGGCCGCGGCAAAACCGCCAAACACGGCGAGCCAGGGAAAACTCATGCAACGCCCTTCATGTCGCGCACCAATTTCCAGTTGATGGCATCCAAAAGCGCTTCGAACGAGGCGTCAACAATATTGGCGCTGACCCCAACCGTTTGCCAACGCCGCCCCTGTCCGTCTTCACTGTCAATGATAACCCGCGTCACCGCTTCGGTGCCGCCATTGGTGATCCGCACCTTGAAATCGACCAGTTTCATATCATCGATGCAGGCCTGATAGGGGCCAAGATCCTTGGCCAGAGCTTTGGACAGCGCGTTAACCGGCCCGTGGTCTTGGCCGGTTTCATCCATGCTGTCGGACACCGACATCGCCTTGCGATCCCCGATCTTCACCACCACCACGGCCTCGGACAAGCTGATCATGCGGTCATATTTGTTTTTGCGCCGTTCAACCGTAACGCGGTAGCGCTTTACCTCGAAATACTGCGGCAAAAGGGCCAGTTCACGCCGGGCAAGCAGTTCGAAACTGGCCTGCGCCCCGTCATAGGCATAGCCCTGATCTTCGCGTTCCTTGATGATTTCCAGAATACGGCCAAGGCGGGTGTCTTTGGCATCAACCTCGATCCCGGCGCTGGCAAGCCGGGCGCGCAGGTTCGATTGCCCCGCCTGATTGGACATCGGGATAACGCGGTCATTGCCGACAGCCTCGGGCGGGATGTGTTCATAGGTGGTGGGGTCTTTCAAAATGGCACTGGCGTGCAACCCCGCCTTATGGGCAAAGGCCGAAGCCCCGACATAGGGGGCCGACCGCAGGGGAACCCGGTTCAGAATATCATCCAAGCTGCGGCTGATCTTCAGAATTTGGGTTAAACCTGCCTCGGAAACCCTTGTTTCAAAACGAGACTTGAAGGGTTCTTTCAAAAGAAGCGTCGGGATCAGCGTCGTCAGATTGGCATTGCCGCAGCGTTCGCCCAAACCGTTCAACGTGCCTTGGATCTGCCGGCAGCCGGCCTCGACCGCCGCCAGCGAATTGGCCACCGCATTGCCGGTATCATCGTGGCAGTGAATGCCCAGCCGGTCGCCCGGGATTCCGGCTGCGATCACCTTGGCCACCACGCGCCCCACCTGCGACGGCAAGGTGCCGCCATTGGTGTCGCACAAGACCAGCCAGCGCGCACCGGCATCAAAGGCGGCGCGCAAGGCTGCCAGCGCATAGGCCGGGTTTTCCTTGTAGCCATCAAAGAAATGTTCCGCGTCAAACAGCGCCTCGCGCCCTTTGGCCACGCAATGGGCAACACTGGCCGCGATGGCCTCAAGGTTTTCGTCCAGCGTGCAGCCAAGGGCTGTTTTGACATGAAAGTCATGGGTCTTGCCAACCAGACAGACCGCCGGCGTGCGGGCATCCAGAACGGCGGCCAAAACATCATCATTTTCCGCCGACCGGCCCACGCGTTTTGTCATGCCAAAGGCGGTCATGGTGGCGCGGGTGTTTGGTGCGGTGGCGAAAAACTCTGAATCCGTCGGGTTGGCCCCCGGCCAGCCGCCTTCGATGTAATCGACCCCCAAACCATCCAGATGAAGCGCAATGGCACGCTTTTCGGTGGCCGAAAACTGCACGCCTTGGGTCTGCTGCCCATCGCGCAAGGTGGTGTCGAAAAGATAAAGCCGCTCGCGGGTCATTTGAGCGCCTCCAGTTTGGCGGCATCAAAGCCCGCACCCGGCACCAGGTCCACCCCCGCCTTCGACATCCGCACCTCAACCCCCGCCGCCATAAGCGCCGATTTCAGCGCATCAACCGGGGCGAAGTCCTTGGTCGCCATGGCCTCGGCGCGCAAATTGGCAAGTTTTGCGGCAAGATCGGAAAGGTCAGACCCCGCGGAAACCCAGCCCCCAAGCGGGTCTTCAAGCAGGCCCAGCACCTTGGCCGAAGCCTTAAGCCCCGGCCCATCGCCCAGACGCGCCAGATCATGCAGCGCCGCAATGGCCCCTGCGGTGTTCAGATCATCGGCCAAAGCCTCGATCACGGCAGCGGCGGGGGGGCCCATCTCGACGCCCGCCGTCAGGGCCCGCCATTTGCGCAGCGTCGCCTCGGCATCGCGCGCCTTCTCGGCAGTCCAATCCATCGGTTTGCGGTAATGGGTTGACAGATAGACCATGCGGATCACCTCGCCCGGCACGCCTTGGTCCAGCAAATCGCGCACGGTGAAGAAGTTGCCCAAGGATTTGGACATCTTCTTGCCCTCGACCTGCAGCATCTCATTGTGCATCCAATATCGGGCAAAGCTGGCCTCGGGATGGGCGCAGCAGCTTTGGGCGATCTCGTTTTCATGGTGGGGGAATTGCAAGTCCAGCCCGCCGCCGTGAATGTCAAACGACGCACCCAGCAATTCATAGCTCATGGCCGAGCATTCGATATGCCAGCCCGGACGCCCGCGCCCCCATGGGCTGGTCCAGCCCGGTTCCTCACCCGATGACGGCTTCCACAGCACGAAATCCATCGGGTCTTCCTTGAAGGGTGCCACCTCTACCCGCGCGCCGGCGATCATGTCATCGACCGAGCGCCCCGAAAGCGCGCCATAGGCCTTGTACGAACGTACACGGAACAGCACATGCCCGTCACGGGCATAGGCATGGCCGCCGGCAATAAGCGTTTCGATCATTGCCACCATGGGCCCGATATACTCGGTTGCCCGTGGCTCGTGATCGGGGCGCAGCGCGCCCAAGGCATCCATGTCGGCGTGATACCAGCCGATGGTTTCTTCGGTCCGCTCATGGATCAGCGCTTCCATGCTGCGCGCATCGCCCGCGGCCTTGCGCGCGGCGGCGGTTGCGTTGATCTTGTCATCCACATCGGTGAAATTGCGCACATAGGTGACGTGATCCGCCCCGTAAACATGGCGCAAAAGCCGGTACAGCGTGTCAAACACCACCACCGGGCGGCCATTGCCCAGATGCGCCCGGTCATAAACCGTGGGGCCGCACAGATACATCCGCACATTTTGCGCATCCAGCGGCACGAAGTCCTCTTTCTTGCGCGATTTCGAATTGTGCAGTCTGATCGTGACCATGTTCTTTCCCGTCGAAAGGC
>JAIOXV010000177.1 GCA_021741465.1 Paracoccaceae bacterium | reverse complement strand
CCCTGCCGCGACCAAGGGTTCGGATGGGTTGGGGCCGCTTTACAATGCCCGCGCCTGTCAGGATTGCCATGTGAAAGATGGGCGCGGCCATGCGCCTGAAGGGCCCGAGGATGGTCGGGTGTCGATGTTTTTGCGCCTGTCGGTGCCGGGCGGCCCTGTGCCCATGGCGATTGAGGGCTGGCTGGCGACGCAAGCGGAACCCACCTACGGCAGCCAGTTGCAAGACCTTGCCGCACCGGGCCATGCCGCCGAGGCGCGGATGGAGATCAGCTATCGCGAAGACGTCCAGTCCCTGGCCGGGGGCGAGGGGGTTGGCCTGCGGGTGCCGCAGTATGGCCTGTCCAACCCCGGCTACGGGCCCTTTGCGGCGGGGCTGCAAATCTCGCCCCGGGTTGCACCGCAGATCATCGGGCTGGGCCTGCTTGAGGCGATTCCGGCCGCGGATATTCTGGCCAAGGCCGATCCTGACGACGCCGATGGCGATGGAATTTCCGGTAAGGCACAGATCGTGCCTTCGGTTGAATTCGGCGTGCCGATGCTGGGCCGCTTTGGCCTGAAAGCGGGCGTGCCGACGATCAGGGAACAAACGGCGCTGGCGTTTTCGGGCGATATGGGGCTGTCGACGGCGCTGTTTGCCGACCCTTGGGGCGATTGCACGGCCGCTCAGGTTGTCTGCCGCGCTGCGCCTGATGGGCAGGAACCGGGCCTGCGTGACGGGCTGGAGGTAGAGAGGGCAAGTGTTGATCTGGTCAGCCTTTATACCCGCAATCTGGGCGTGCCCGAACGCCGGACCCCGGACGCGCCGCAGGTTTTGGCCGGCAAGGCAATCTTTTACGGGCTGAACTGTCAGGGCTGCCACAGCCCGAAATATGTGACCCATCGGGTTGAGGGGCACCCTGAGCAAAGTTTCCAGCTGATCTGGCCCTACAGCGATCTGCTGTTGCACGACATGGGGCCGGGGTTGGCTGACAACCGGCCCGAAGGCCGCGCGACCGGGACCGAATGGAAAACCCCGCCGCTATGGGGCATTGGGCTGACGCAGCAGGTTTCGGGCCACGCAGGGTTTTTGCATGACGGCAGGGCCCGCAGCCTGCTTGAGGCGATCTTGTGGCATGGCGGCGAAGCGCAGGCGGCGCGCGATGGCGTTGCGGGGCTGTCAAAGGCCGATCGGGCGGCGTTGATCGCTTTTTTGCAAAGCCTTTGATGCGCCCTTCTTGCCCCGCCGTATTGCCCTGAGAGGGGCCCTTAGCGTGCAATGGCAGGGCGGATGGGGCCCATTGTTGCGAAAATTCCCCCAATACACCGCAATTGTGCCGCGATTGTAAACAACGACTGGGCTCAGGAAACGACAGGAGGTCGTCAGATGAGCAAGATCGAACACTCAGGCGCGGTCGCCCTTGATGAAGGGCTGATGCGGTGGATGCAGGGGCAGGGGCCAAAGGTTTGGCATGCCTTTGCCCGTGGCGTGGAATTTGACGACCCGGGGGCCACGATTGATGTGCTGCTGGCGGCGCATTGGATCGTGCGCCAACCTGATATGGACCGCGCAACAGGGCTTTTGTTGCTGGCGCGGGCCTTGAAGGCGGGTTTGCACATCTATGCCCCCGTGGCGATGGATGATGCGGCGGCGCGCGCCTTTTGTCTTGATTTGCACCAGCGATTGTCGCTTGCGACCGCGCCGGCAAGGTTGCCGATCATGCCCGAGGAAGAGGCGCTGATCGACGCTTTGTCAGAGGATGAGGCCCCGCTGCCTTTGCCGCGCAGCCAGATGAAACGCGGGATCGCGCCTTGTGCCGTAACTTTCCGGGCCAACCGGCCGCATTTGATTGCCACCGGACTGCGCCGCGCGGCCTGAAAGGCTTGGCATCCCCTTGCATCGGCGGGGCCTTCCCGCTAGCACCGTGGCCACTCAAGGGAGGCGCGCCATGGACGGGCTTGACGATCTGAAGGTCAAATATCTTACCGCAGTTGCGGGCGTGACCGATGAGGCCGCGCTGGAAGACCTGCGCGTGGCCGCCCTGGGCAAGAAGGGCGAGATTTCGGCGCTTATGGCCGGTCTGGGCAAGATGGAGCCTGACCAGCGCAAGGCTGCGGGGGCCATGCTGAACGTCCTGAAAGACGAAATTGACGCCGCGCTTCGTGCCAAGAAGGCCGGGCTGGCCGATGCCGCATTGGATGCGCGTCTGCGCGAAGAATGGCTGGATGTCACCCTGCCGGGCCGCCCCCGTCCGCGCGGCACCATTCACCCGGTGTCGCAGGTGATGGAAGAACTGACCGCGATTTTCGCCGATATGGGCTTTGCCGTGGCCGAAGGGCCGCAGGTGGAGTCAGACTGGTACAACTTTGATGCGTTGAACATTCCGCCCGAGCATCCCGCGCGCCAAGAGCATGACACGTTCTTCATGCACCGCGATGCAGGCGACGACCGCCCGCCGCACGTGCTGCGCACCCATACCAGCCCGGTGCAGATCCGCGCCATGACCGAGCAAGGCGCGCCGATCCGTGTCATCGCGCCGGGCCGGGTTTACCGTATGGACATGGACCAGACCCACACGCCGATGTTCCATCAGGTTGAAGGCCTGGCGATTGACCGCGATATTTCCATGGCCAACCTGAAATGGACGCTGGAAGAATTCTGCCGCGCATTTTTCGAGGTGGACAAGGTGGAACTGCGTTTCCGCGCCAGCCATTTCCCGTTCACCGAACCCTCGGCCGAGGTCGACATCCGCTATTCCAACGTCGGCGGTCAGCTGCGCATCGGCGAAGGCGACAAGTGGATGGAAATCCTTGGCTCGGGCATGGTGCACCCCAAGGTGCTGGCCGCGGCCGGGGTCAACCCCGATGAATGGCAGGGCTTTGCCTTTGGCATGGGCATCGACCGGATTGCCATGCTGAAATATGGCATCCCCGATCTGCGCGCCTTTTTCGAAAGCGATCTGCGCTGGCTGCGCCATTATGGTTTTTCGGCGCTGGATATGCCCGATCTGGCCGGCGGCCTGTCGTCGTAACCGGGGGGCGGCGGGGTTAGCCCCCGGCCATAAGGGCCTGCACCACTGCCTGTGCCTCGGCGCCATCCCAATGGGCATCACCCAAGAGGCGCCCGACCTCTTGCCCTTCGGGATTGACGATCAAGGTGACGGGCAGGCCCATAACCCCAAGGGCGCGGCCAAGCTGCGACTTGGGATCGCGCAGGATTTCAAGCTGCTGGATACCGGCTTCGTCAAACAGGCGCTGCATTGCGGCCGGGTCGTTGCGCCCGGTGGCAACCGGCACCACGGCAATCTCGGGCATGGCCGCTTGCAGCCGGTCCAGCGCGGGCATTTCTTCGCGGCAGGGCGGGCACCATGTGGCCCAGAAGTTCAAAACCACCCATTTGCCCCGAAACTCTTCCAACGATCGCGGCGCATCTTCCATGTCGATCAGCGCGGCCTGCGGAAGTGGCGCGGGTTCGGAAAGCACCAGCTTGGCCATGTCGCCGGTCAAAAGGCCTGACACATCTGCCCAGCCCGGGTTTGCACCAAGCGCCAAGGCCGTATAAAGCACCGCAAACAGCTTTTGCATTCCTACCCCCATAGGCCAGATCATGACCCAATCCAAAGATGCCGCCGCCAATGCCATGTGGGGCGGGCGTTTCGCCAGCGGCCCCGATGCCATCATGACGGCCATCAACGCCTCGATCGGCTTTGACCAGCGGATGTATGCGCAAGACATCGCCGGGTCTCGCGCCCATGCCGCGATGCTGGCCGCGCAAGGCATCATCAGCGATAACGATGCCAAGGCGATTGGGGAAGGGCTGCTCACGGTCTTGTCAGAAATCGAGGGCGGGAAGTTCACCTTTTCCACGGCTTTGGAGGACATTCACCTGAACGTCGAATCCCGTCTGACCGAAATTGTCGGTGAGGCGGGCAAGCGGTTGCACACCGGGCGCAGCCGCAACGATCAGGTGGCGGTGGATTTCAGGCTTTGGGTGCGCGATCAGTGCGATGCGGCGATTGCCGGTCTGACGGCGCTGATGAAGGCCTTTTTGGCGCAGGCCGAAGCGGGCACCGATTGGGTGATGCCGGGTTTTACCCATCTGCAAACCGCGCAGCCCGTGACATGGGGCCACCACATGCTGGCCTATGTCGAAATGTTCGCCCGCGACCGCAGCCGCTTTGAAGATGCCCGCAAACGGATGAATGAATGCCCCTTGGGCGCGGCGGCGCTGGCGGGCACCTCTTTCCCGATTGACCGCCATGCCACCGCAAAGGCGCTGGGCTTTGACCGGCCGACAGCCAACAGCCTTGATTCGGTATCTGACCGCGATTTCGCCTTGGAGTTTCTGTCCGCCAGCAGCATTTGCGCCATGCATCTGAGCCGCTTTGCCGAGGAATTGGTGATCTGGTCTTCGGCGCAGTTCCGCTTTGTGCGGCTGAGCGACAAATGGACCACCGGATCGTCGATCATGCCGCAAAAGAAAAACCCCGATGCCGCGGAATTGCTGCGCGCCAAGCTGGGGCGGATCTTGGGCGCGACGGTGGCCCTTTTCACCATCATGAAAGGGCTGGCGCTGACCTATTCCAAGGACATGCAGGAAGACAAGGAACAGACCTTTGACGCCGCCGACACGCTGATGCTGGGCTTGGCGGCAATGACCGGGATGGTCAGCGACATGGCCGCCAACCGCGATGTGCTGCGCATGGCGGCGGCGTCCGGCTTTTCCACCGCCACAGATCTGGCCGATTGGCTGGTGCGCCGTCTGGGCCTGCCCTTCCGCGATGCCCACCATGTCACCGGAACCTTGGTGGCCATTGCCGAAAAAGCCGGCATCGACCTGCCTGATCTGACCCTTGCCCAGATGCAGGCCGTTCATGCCGGGATCACCGCCGAAGTGTTTGAGGTGCTGGGGGTAGACAACTCGGTCAATTCCCGCGTCTCATATGGCGGAACCGCGCCGCTGCGTGTGGCCGAACAGGTGGCGCGCTGGAAAGCCGCACTGGGCTGAGGGTGGTCTGTGACTTTCGTTTATGCCCGCCGGATGCGCTGCCTTTGCGCTTGCATGGCGGGGCGGGTTGGTCATGCTGAGCGGGCCGGGCAGCGCGTGGTGGGCCTGTCCGGGTGTCATTTCTGAAAGGAACGCCATGAAACCGCTTTTCGCCATTGCCCTGATTGCCAGCTTGGCCGCCTGTGGTGCGGATGGCGCGCCTGAGGCCCCATCTTCGATGAACGCGACCGAAACCGGAATTACACTTTCGGGCTGCGCCAAGGCCGGGGTAAGTTTTGGCGCGGCCACTGCCGGTGGGCCGGTTCGCTGCTGATTGCGGCGCACGCGGCTTCTGTTATACCCGCCTGACAGATTAGCCGGGGCCGCGCATGGATCATTTCATATATAAATCAGGTGTCCTGCACGCCGAGGGCGTGGCGATTCCCGATATTGCTGC
>JAIOXV010000176.1 GCA_021741465.1 Paracoccaceae bacterium | reverse complement strand
TATTGCTGCCGCGGTCGGCACGCCGTTTTACGTTTATTCCGCCGCCACTTTGACGCGGCACTACCGGCTGTTCACCGAAGCCCTGTCGCCCTTGCCTCATCAGGTGTGTTTTGCCATCAAATCGCTGTCGAACCTTGCAGTTCTGAAGCTGCTTGGCGATCTTGGCGCGGGCATGGATGTGGTCTCGGGCGGGGAATACCTGCGTGCCCGCGCGGCCGGTGTGCCGGGCAGTCGGATCGTATTTTCCGGCGTGGGCAAGACACGCCAGGAAATGCGCCTGGCGCTGGAGGGTGGGATTCGCCAGTTCAATCTGGAATCAGAGCCGGAAATGCGGGCGCTTTCGGAAGTGGCCACCTCGATGGGGGTGAGTGCGCCGGTCACGGTGCGGGTGAACCCGGATGTTGATGCCAAGACCCATGAAAAGATTGCCACCGGCAAATCGGACAACAAATTCGGCATCCCGATTTCCCGCGCGCCCGAGGTTTATGCCGAAATCGCCCGGCTGCCGGGCCTTAAGGTGGTTGGCATTGATGTGCACATCGGCAGCCAGTTGACCGAGCTGGAGCCTTTTGAAGAGGCCTTCACCAAGGTTGCCGAACTGACGCAAACCCTGCGCGCTGCAGGCCACGGCATCGATCGGCTGGATCTGGGCGGCGGTTTGGGTATTCCCTATACCCGGTCAAACGAAGCCCCACCCCTGCCCACAGATTACGGCGCGCTTATCAAGCGCACGGTCGGGCATCTGGGCTGTGAGATCGAGATCGAGCCGGGGCGCCTGATCTCGGGCAATGCGGGTTTGCTGGTTGCGGGTGTCGTCTATGTGAAGAATGGTGAAGGGCGCGATTTCCTGATCCTTGATGCCGCAATGAATGATCTTGTGCGCCCCTCGATGTATGGCGCGCATCATGACATCGTGCCGGTGATGGAACCCCAACTGGCCAGCCCCTTGCAGGCCTATGATGTGGTTGGCCCGGTTTGTGAAACCGGCGATACCTTTGCCAAAGGGCGCGGCATGCCGCTTTTGGCCGAGGGCGATCTGGTGGCGTTTCGCAGCGCGGGGGCTTATGGTGCGGTGATGGCGTCGGAATACAACACACGGCCCCTGATCCCGGAAGTTCTGGTGCAGGACGATCACTTCGCCGTCATCCGGGCACGTCCGACGTTTGACGAAATCCTTGGACGCGATAACATTCCCGAATGGCTTTAACCCGGCGGAGGCCGATGGACGACCATGCGCAAGCCACGCTGAAACGGATTGAAACCCCGCTGCGGCTGACGCTTGCGGGGCTTTGGGCTGAGCGGATCGTGCGGGCCTTTTGGCCGCTTTGGACGGTGGTGATCGCCGCTTTGGCGGCGCTGTCATTTGGTGTGCAAGACCAATTGCCGCTGGAAGCGCTGTGGTTTGGTGCGATTTCGCTGGTGGTGGCGCTGATCTGGGCGGCGGCGCAGGGGCTGTGGCGTTTCCGCAGCCCGACGCGGGTTGAAGCACTGGCGCGGCTGGACAGCCGCTTGCCCGGCCAGCCCTTGGCCGCTTTGCGCGACAGTCTGGCGATTGGTGCCGAAGATCCGGCGTCGCAGGCGGTGTGGGCCGCCCATCTGGCACGGATGGCGGCGCGGGCGCAGGGGGCCAAAGCGGTGGAGCCTGATCTGAAACTGGCCGGGCGCGATCCATTTGCGCTGCGCTATCTGGCGCTGACCGGGCTGGTGATGGCTTTGATCTTCGGTTCGGTCTGGCGATTGGGCTCTGTTTCGGCGCTGGCGCCCGGTGGGGCTGCGCAAACGGCCGCCCTTGGCCCGACATGGGAGGGCTGGCTGAAACCGCCGGCCTATACCGGCAAGCCAACGCTTTACCTGAACGATCAGATGGCGCGCGAACTGACCCTGCCCGCGGGCACCAAGCTGCAGCTTCGGCTTTATGGCGAACCGGGCAGCCTGATCTTGTCTGAAACCCTGTCAGGCCGGACCGAGACCCCCCCCGCATCCGCCCCGGCGCAGGATTTCGTGCTGATGCAAAGCGGCAAGTTGGCAATCGAAGGCCCCGGCGGGCGGGAATGGGATGTCACGCTGACGCCTGACACTCCGCCAAGCATTGCCGCCGAAGGCCCCGTTGCCCGCGACAAGGGCGGGCGCTTCAAGCAGAAGTTCACCGCCAGCGATGATTATGGCGTGACGCGCGGTCAGGTGACGATTGCGCTGGATCTTGCCGCGATCGACCGGCGCTTTGGCCTTGAAACCGCGCCGCAAGTTGTCGCGCCGGTGGTTCTGGACCTGCCTTTGCCGCGCAAGGGCAAGCGCGAGGCGGTCGTGGCCACACTGGTTGACGATCTGTCGCAATCGGTCTTGGCCAATATGCCGGTAACGCTGACCTTTGCCGCCACCGATGCGGCAGGCCAGACGGGCAGCTCGACCCCTGTGGCCGGGGTCTTGCCGGGCAAGCGGTTCTTTGACCCGGTCGCCGCGGCGCTGATCGAGATGCGGCGCGATCTTTTGTGGTCACGCGCCAATGGCCCGCGCACGGTTCAGGTCTTGCGCGCGCTGACGCATGATCCAGAAGGGTTCATCCCCAACCAAAAGGCGTTCTTGCGCCTGCGCGTGGCGATGAAGCGGCTTGAGTCCAAGGCCGACGCGCTGACCCCCGACTTGCGCGACGAAGTGGCCGAAGAATTGTGGCAAATTGCGCTTTTGATCGAAGAAGGCGACCTGAACGATGCCAAGGAGCGGCTGAAGCGCGCCCAGGATCGTCTTGCCGAGGCAATCAAGCGCGGCGCAAGCCCTGAGGAAATTCAAGAGCTTATGGACGAAATGCGGCAAGCCATGAATGATTATATGGATATGCTTGCCGAAAACATGGAAGAGCGCACCCCCGAAGAGCAATCGGCCGATGGTGGGGCGACCATGTCGGAAGATCAGCTTCAGGAAATGCTCGACCGGCTGCAAAAGCTGATGGAAGAGGGCAAGACCGCCGAGGCGGCAGAGCTTTTGGCGCAGATCCAGCAAATGATGGAAAACATGCGCGTGGTTCAGGGCGACGGGCAGGGCAAAGGCCGCGGCGGCCCGGGCCAGCAGGCGATGCGCGATCTGGGCGAAACCTTGCGCGGCCAGCAGGGCCTGTCGGATGACGCGTTCCGCGACATGCAGCGCGGCCGGCGCGGGGAGGAACCCGGTCAAGAACCGGGTGAAGAGCCGGGCCAAAATCAGGATCAGGCTCAGCCGGGGCAAGGCGGCCAAAACGGCCAAGATGGCCAAGATGGCCCTGATGCCGGCCAAAGCCTTGCCGAACGCCAGGAAGACCTGCGCCGCAAGCTGGAACAGTTGGAACGCCAAGGCAATCTGCCCGGCAAAGGCAATGACCGGGGCGAAGAGGGCCGCCGCCGCCTTGAAGACGCCCGCCGTGCAATGCGCGAGGCCGAAGAGGCGCTGCGCGATAAGGATTTGCCTGGCGCGCTGGACCGTCAGGCCGAAGCGTTGCAGGCCCTGCGCGAAGGTATCCGCGATCTGGGCGAGGCGCTGGCGCAAGACAACCGTCAGGAAGGGCAAAGCCCAACCGGCCGTCAGGCCAGCCGCGACGATCCCGAAGGCCGCGATCCGCTGGGCCGTCGGCAGGGCGAGGGGCTGCGGATCGGGTCGGATGACAACCTGTTGACCGACAAGGACATCTATCGCCGCGCCGAAGAATTGTTGGATGAAATTCGCCGCCGCTCGGGCGATCTGGCGCGCCCGGAGGGCGAACGCGACTATCTCAAGCGCCTGCTTGACCTGTTCTAAGGCGCGTCAAGACCCGTGCGGAAATTCAGAATTGCGGTGCGGCCAAAACCGCCTGTGCCGCCGCGCCAATCCGATGGACAATCAGAATATACAAAAGCGCCGTCATTCCCATGATAAGGCACAGCCTCATCACGGACAGGCGTTTGCGATCCTTGGGTATGGTAAGCATTTGGTCCATGCCCCCCTTTTACACGGTTTCATCGGCGCGATTGCGACAAAATGCCGGTCATTCTGGCGACAAGCTGTTTCCCATAAGGAAACCGACCGCCCCCCGCTTCCCCTTTTTGCCTTGATGCGCTAATCCGCCATGACAGCTTTATCCTGCACAGCAGGCCACGACCGATCCGAAGGGCTTTTGCGATGAAATTCACCCTGTCTTGGTTGAAAGATCACCTTGAGACCACGGCCTCGCTTGAAGAGATTCTTTATGCGCTGACCGACCTTGGGCTTGAGGTTGAAGGGGTTGCCAACCCGGTGGCAAAGCTTGCCCCTTTTACAATCGCCAAAGTGCTCGAGGCCAGCCAGCACCCTGATGCCGACCGGCTGCGGGTCTGCAAGGTGATGACAGATGAGGGCGAAAAGCAGATTGTGTGCGGGGCGCCGAATGCGCGTGCCGGCATCACCGTGGTTCTGTGCAAGCCGGGCGACTATGTGCCGGGCATCGACGTGACCTTGGGCGTTGGCAAGATCAGGGGCGTCGAATCCCACGGCATGATGGCCTCTGAGCGCGAGCTGGAGCTGTCGGACGAACATAACGGCATCATCGAATTGCCTTCGGGCGAGGTGGGCCAGAAATTCATCGACTGGCTGGCTGTCAACCGGCCTGCGGTCTGTGACCCGGTGATCGAGGTGAAGATCACCCCGAACCGCCCCGATGCGCTGGGTGTGCGGGGCATTGCCCGCGATCTGGCCGCACGGGGTTTGGGCAAGCTGAAGCCGCTGGAAATTCCGGCGATTGTGGCGGGCTTTCCCAGCCCGATTTCGGTTGAGATCGATGCGGCGTTGAAGGCCAAGGGCTGCCCGCATTTCGCAGGCCGCACCCTTCGCGGTGTGACCAATGGCCCTTCGCCCGATTGGCTGCAGGCCCGGCTTAAGGCGATCGGGCTGCGCCCCATTTCGGCGCTGGTCGATATCACCAACTATTTCACCTTCGGGCTGAACCGGCCCTTGCACGTCTTTGATGTGGCCAAGGTTTCGGGGGGCACCTTGCGCATTCATCCCGCCAAGGGCGGCGAAACCTTCCTTGCGCTGGACGGCAAGACCTATGCCTTGCGCGAAGGCATGATGGCCATATCTGATGATGCCGGTGTGGAAAGCCTTGCCGGTATCATGGGGGGCGAACATTCGGGCTGCAGCGAAGAGACCACTGAGGTTTTCCTGGAAAGCGCCTTTTGGGACCCGATCACCGTGGCCGCAACCGGCCGAGCGCTGAAGATCAATTCTGACGCCCGTTATCGGTTTGAACGCGGCGTGGACCCGGCCTTTACCCTGGCCGGGCTGGATCTGGCGACGCAGATGATCCTTGATCTGTGCGGCGGAACGGCCAGCGAACTGGCGGTTGATGGGGCCGCACTGGACACGACCCGCGCCTATAAGCTGAACGCGGCCCGCGTTATCAGCCTTGTCGGCATGGACATTCCCGAAGCCGAGCAGCGCCAGACCCTGACCGCGCTTGGCTTCAAGCTAAGCGGCAATA
>JAIOXV010000008.1 GCA_021741465.1 Paracoccaceae bacterium | reverse complement strand
CACGGCCACCGGGGGCTGGAACTGACGCTGGTGCTGCAAGGGGCTTTCCGCGATGACAAGGCCCGCTTTGGGCCGGGCGATGTCGAGATTGCCAGCGAAGCTGACGAACATACCCCGGTGGCAGAAGCTGGTGCAGATTGCATCTGCCTTGCGGCCACGGACGCGCCCTTGCGCTTCATGGGGCTGGTGCCGCGCATGTTGCAGCCCGTGTTCCGCATCTGAACGCAAAAGCCCCCGCCGCCAAAAAAGGCGAAAGGGGCTGACGTTTTTGCGCGATCAGATCGCGGCCACCATGGCTTCCCCGCCCGAAATCTCGCAGGCGTTGGTTTCCTGACCTTGGTTCAGCACCTTCACGACACCGTCAACGGCGTAAAGCGCATAGCGTTTTGAACGGTCGAAAAAGGCCAGATGCGGCACCGAAAATTCTTGCCCGATTGCTTTGGTGTAAGACGCGTCGCCATCGGCCAAAAAGGTAATGCCGGCCTCTGCGGCCCCGGTTGACTCACCCCAGGCCTTCATCACGAAGGGGTCGTTGACCGAAAGGCAGATCACCTCGTCCACGCCCTTGGCCTTCAGCTTGTCCATCACCCGCATGAAGCTGGGCACATGGCTTGTGGTGCAGGTGCCGGTATAGGCCCCGGGAAGCCCGAATATCACCACCTTGCGGCCCTTGAGCTTGGCGGAAACCTCCACAGCCTCGGCCCCGTTTTCGCCCATTTGCAGCAGTTTGCCGTCGGGCAGCGTATCACCAACAGAAATCGTCATTTGTCATCCCTCGCGCGTTGCGTTTCCTTACCCCACGGATATAGGCTCCGCTCTGGACTTCGACCAGAGGGAGCGGGCAATGACACATGTCTTGGTGGTGGGCGCGGGGCAAGCGGGCTCGGCCGTGGTGGCGAAACTGCGCGGGCTTGGCTTTGACGGCACGATAACCCTTGTGGGCGAAGAACCCGCCCCGCCCTATCAACGCCCGCCCCTGTCAAAGGCCTATCTGCTTGGCACGATGGAAGAAGAGCGGCTGTGGCTGCGGTCGAACGCCTTTTACGCCGAAAACAACATCACCTTGAAACTGGGCGGCAAGGTCACGGCCATTGATCGGGCGGCCAAAACCGCAACCGTCAACGGCGAGATCCTGTCGTATGACCATCTGGTGCTGACCACCGGGTCAACCCCCCGCCGCCTGCCTGCCGCCATCGGTGGTGATCTGGAAGGGGTCTACACCGTGCGGACGCTGGCCGATGTTGATGCCATGCGGGCCGAGTTTCAGCCAGGCCGCAAGGTCGTGATCGTGGGCGGCGGCTATATCGGGCTTGAGGCGGCGGCCGTCGCGCGCAAGCTGGGGCTGGATGTGACGGTTCTGGAAATGGCGCCGCGCATCTTGCAACGCGTGGCCGCGCCCGAGACCAGCGACTATATCCGCGCCCTGCACTTGGCCCATGGCGTGACCATTCTGGAATCCACCGGCTTGGACCGTCTTTTGGGCGAAGGGCGGGTGTCGGGCGTGCGCCTGCAGGATGGCCGCGAATTGCCTGCCGATTTTGTCATCACCGGGGTTGGCATCGTTCCGGGCCAGGCCCTGGCCGAAGCTGCCGGTCTTGAAATTGAAAACGGCATCAAGACCGATGCCCAGGGCCGCACCTCGGACCCGGCAATCTGGTCAGCGGGCGATTGCGCCAGCTTTCCGTGGAAAGGCGGGCGCATCCGGCTTGAATCGGTTGGCAATGCCATCGATCAGGCCGAAGTGGTGGCCGAAAACATCATGGGCGCGGGCAAGGACTATGCTGCGCGGCCTTGGTTCTGGTCGGACCAATACGATTGCAAGCTGCAGATTGCGGGCCTGAACACCGGCTATGACAGCATCGTCACCCGTGGCCCCGAGGGCGAAGGCGTAAGCTTTTGGTATTTTCATGGCGATACCCTTCTGGCGGTTGATGCCATGAATGATCCGCGTGGCTATATGGTTGGCAAGCGCCTGATTGAAATGGGAAAATCACCTGACAAGGCGCAGATTGCAGATCTGTCGGTGCAGTTGAAAGACCTGCTGAAAGCATGAGAATCGTCGGAGGGCGCGCGCGGGGTCTGAAGCTGTCCGAGGTGGGGGCGGGCGATCCTGCCGCGCATTTGCGGCCCACCTCTGACCGGGTGCGCGAGGCAATCTTCAATCTTCTTGTCAACGGTGGCTACGGCAACCCTCTTTCCGGCGCGCGGGTGCTGGATATCTTTGCCGGCACGGGCGCCTTGGGTCTCGAAGCGCTGTCGCGGGGGGCCAGCCACGCAAGTTTTGTGGAAAACGGCAAGGCCGCGCTGGGGCTTTTGACCCGCAACATCGCCTTGATGCGGGCCGAGGCGGAAACCGCGATTTTCCGCAAGGACGCCACCGCCCCCGGCCCAAACCCTGCCGCGCCCTATGAGGTGATCTTCCTTGATCCGCCCTATGGCAAATCCATGGGCGAGGCTGCGTTGGCGGCGGCTGTTGCGGGCGGCTGGATTGCCCCCGGCGCGCTGATTGTCTGGGAGGAAGGCGCACCGCCCGTCCTGCCCGATGGGATTGCTCTGGAAGACCAGCGCAAATACGGCGATACCTTCGTCACCATCGCCCGCGCTTCGTGAAAGCCCATCATGTTTGAAATTTCCACCCACCTCGCGCTGCTTCTGATCGTTGCAGCCTTCGCCGCAGGTTTTGTTGATTCCATTGCGGGCGGGGGTGGGTTGATTGCCATGCCGATGCTTCTGATTGCAGGGGCAAGCCCGCTTGAGGCTTTGGCCACCAACAAGCTGCAGGGCGCTTTCGGCGCGGGCACGGCCACCGTTGCCTATGCCCGGGCGGGGCATGTCCGGCTGCGCGAACAGCTTGGCATGGCGGCCATCTCGGCCCTTTCGGCCGCCGCAGGCGCGCTGGTGGCCAAGGCGATGCCTGCGGACGTCTTGCGCATCATCATGCCGGTCATTCTGGTGGCTGTGGCTGCCTTTTTTGCGCTGAAACCGGGGCTTTCCGACCTTGATCGCGTTCAGCGTCTTGGCCCTGCCGCCTTTGCGTTCACCGCCGTGCCATTGATCGCGGCTTATGACGGGTTCTTCGGGCCGGGGACGGGCAGTTTCTTCATGCTGGCCTTTGTCATGTTGGCGGGCTTTGGCATGCTGAAAGCCACCGCCCATACCAAACTGCTCAACTTCGCGTCGAACATCGGATCGCTGGCGATTTTTATCCCATCGGGGGCGATGTGGTGGGGGGTTGGCATTGCCATGGGCTTTGCCCAGATCGCCGGGGCCACCCTTGGGGCGCGGATGGCGATGAAGATCGGCGCGCGGCTGATAAAGCCCCTGATCGTGACCGTTTCGGTCGCGATGGCGCTGCGCCTGCTTTGGCAGACGCTGGCATGAAAAAGGCCCCCGATTGGGGGGCCTGATCGCGTTTCTTCGTGGCTTATTCGGCCGGAACCTTCACCGCTTCGTCCGACAGGGGATGCGGCAGATGGACAAGCATTTCCTTGGGGCAGATCTGCAGGAAGTTCGCCCGCTCTGTATCCCAGTTTGCCACAATGCGCTGCGCCAGATGGCTACCGGTTTCGGCGGCATGGGCCTCGATCAGGCGTTTCAGCTGGCCTTCCCAATGGCTGTGGCCGATGCCGCAGGTCACAAGGCTTTCCATGTTGATGAAATCCTCGGCCGTGCCCGCCGGATCATAGACATAGGCCATGCCCCCGGTCATGCCTGCGCCAAAGTTGGCGCCGATGCTGCCCAGAACCACCGCCACGCCACCGGTCATGTATTCGCAGCCGTTCGATCCGCAGCCCTCGACCACCACCGAGGCGCCCGAGTTGCGCACGCCAAAGCGTTCCCCGGCCCGGCCTGCCGCATAAAGATAGCCGGCGGTTGCACCATAAAGCACGGTATTGCCGATGATCGTGTTGTCGCAGGCCGTCAGCGGTGACGACATCTGCGGCCGCACCGTGATCGTGCCACCCGACAGGCCCTTGCCGACATAGTCATTGGCATCGCCCTGCACCTCGATCTTCAGGCCCTGCACCGCAAAGGCCCCCAGAGACTGCCCGCAAGACCCCGAAAGCTTTACCGTCAGATGGTCTGGCTGAAGGCTGTTCTTCATGCCGAACTTCTTGACGATATGGCTGCTGGCCCGCGTGCCGATCGTGCGCAGCGTGTTGCGCACCGCATAAGACAGCTGCATCTTTTCGCCATCTTCAAAGAAGCGGTGGCCGTCCTTGATGATTTCGGCATCCAGCGTGTCGGGAACCGCGTTGCGCGGCTTGGAGCGGTCATAGGTGATGCGGTTCGCACCATCGACGGTGATCAGAAGCGGGTTAAGGTCAAGATCATCAAGATGCGCCGAACCCCGGCTGACCTGCGTCAGCAAATCTGCCCTGCCGATGATCTCATCCATCGACCGCGCCCCGATCGAGGCAAGAATTTCGCGAACTTCCTGCGCATAGAAGGTGATCAGGTTCACCACCTTGTCAGCGCTGCCGGTGAACTTGTCGCGCAGGCGTTGGTCTTGGGTGCAAACCCCCACCGGACAGGTGTTCGATTGGCACTGACGCACCATGATACAGCCCATCGCAATCAGCGCCGCCGTACCGATGCCGTATTCCTCGGCCCCCAGCATTGCGGCCATGACAATATCACGGCCCGTGCGCAGGCCGCCGTCTGTGCGCAAGGTCACCCGTTCGCGCAGGTTGTTCATGGAAAGAACCTGATGCGCCTCGGTCAGGCCCATTTCCCAAGGCAGGCCGGCATATTTGATGCTGGTTGCAGGGCTGGCCCCGGTACCGCCGTTGTGGCCTGAAATCAGGATGATATCGGCCTTGGCTTTGGCCACGCCTGCCGCAATCGTGCCCACGCCCGATGCCGCAACCAGCTTTACCGTAACCTTGCAGCGCGGGTTGATCTGTTTGAGGTCATAGATCAGCTGCGCAAGGTCTTCGATGGAATAGATGTCATGGTGCGGCGGCGGTGAAATCAGCGTCACACCTTGGGTCGAATGGCGCAGCCGCGCAATCAGCGCGGTCACCTTCATGCCCGGCAATTGCCCACCTTCGCCGGGCTTGGCACCCTGCGCCACCTTGATTTCCAGCTCTTCACAGGCGTTCAGGTATTCTGCTGTTACGCCAAAGCGCCCCGATGCCACCTGTTTGATCTTGGCCGAAGGGTTGTCGCCATTCGGTTCGGGGTGGAAATGGGCGGGGTCTTCACCGCCCTCGCCGCTGTCCGATTTGGCCCCGATCCGGTTCATCGCCACGTTCAGCGTCTTGTGCGCTTCGGGTGACAGCGCGCCCAGTGACATGCCCGGCGTTACAAAGCGCTTGCGGATCGAGGTGATGCTTTCCACCTCTTCAATCGGCACAGCCTTGCCCAGCTCCTTGATCTCAAGCAGGTCGCGCAGATGGATCGGAGGATTGGCCCGCATCGCAGCCGAATACTGCTTCCACATGTCATAAGACGCCCGGTCGCAGGCCGATTGCAACAGGTGCATGGTCTGCGCTTCCCAAGCGTGCTTTTCGCCCGACCGCCGCGCCTTGTAGATGCCGCCAATGGGCAGAACGTCATTGCCGCCCTTCCAGCCCTTGGCGTGAACCTCTTCCACCTTCAGCTGCAAACCCGCCAGACCGATCCCGGAAATGCGGCTTTGCATACCGGGGAAATATTCGGCCACCATGGCGCGGGAAAGCCCCACCGCTTCAAAGTTCAGGCCGCCGCGATAGGACGAGATCACCGAAATGCCCATCTTCGACATGATCTTCAAAAGGCCCGCGTCAATCGCATCACGATAGTTGCGCATGGCATCCAGAAGGCTGCCCTCCAGTAGGCCGCGCGCAATGCGGTCGGCAATGCTGTCTTCGGCCAGATAGGGGTTCACCGTTGTCGCGCCCGACCCGATCAGCACCGCAAAGTAATGCGGGTCGATGCATTCGGCCGACCGCACGTTGATCGAACAGAAGGTGCGCAAACCCTTGCGCGTCAACCAGCTGTGCACCGCCGAAGTCGCAAGGATCATCGGCATGGCCACGCGGCCCGGTCCCTGATGCTCATCGGTCAGGATCAACTGCCCCGCACCGCTGCTGACGGCCACCTCTGCCTCAGAGCGGATACGCTCCAGCCCCTGACGCAAGGCATCGCTGCCGGCGTCGGTGGGGAAGGTGCAGTCGATGAACGCCACCTGATCGCCAAAGCGGTTGACCAGAACGTCATATTCACCATTGCCGATGAAGGGGCTTTCCAGAACCAGAATTTCGGTCTGGCTGTTGTTTTCATCCAGCACATTGCGCAGGTTCCCAAAGCGGGTCTTCAGGCTCATCACCCGGCCTTCGCGCAGGCTGTCGATCGGCGGGTTGGTGACCTGGCTGAAGTTCTGCCGGAAGAAATGGCTTAACGGGCGATAGACCGATGACAACACCGCAGCCGGGGTATCATCGCCCATCGAGGCGATCATTTCCTTACCGTCCTCGGCCATCGGCGCCAGAACCTGCTCCAGCTCTTCCACAGAATAGCCCGCGGCAATCTGGCGCTTGCGCAGATCGGCCCCGGTAAAATGCGCCTTTTCCGGCACATCCTTCAACAGCGCGTTCAGATCGACAATCTTGCCCACCCAATCCCCATAGGGCTGGGCTGCGGCCAGTTTGTTCTTGATCTGGGTGTCGTGGTAAAGCTTGCCCTCGGTCATATCGACGGCAATCATCTGCCCCGGCCCAAGCGCGCCTTTTTCGCGAACCGTGGTTTCATCCACCGGCACCATGCCCGCCTCAGACCCCGCAATCAGCATCCCGTCGCCGGTGATGACATAGCGCATCGGCCGCAACCCGTTGCGGTCAAGCCCGCCGCAGACCCAGCGGCCATCGGTCATGGCCAGCGCCGCCGGGCCATCCCAAGGCTCGATGACCGAGTTGCAATAGGAATACATGTCAGCCCAGGCGCGTGGCATATTGGTCGTGGCCTTGGACCAGGCTTCGGGCACCAGCATGGTTTTCGCCATGGGCGCCGACCGGCCCGAACGCACCAGAACCTCAAACACCGCATCCAGCGCACCGCTGTCCGAAGTGCCGCCGGGAATGATCGGCTTTATGTCCTCGGCCGCATCGCCAAAGTTGTTGGACGCCATGCGAATTTCATGGCTTTTCATCCAGTTGACGTTGCCCTTCAGCGTGTTGATCTCGCCATTATGGGCCAGCATGCGGAAAGGTTGGGCCAGCCACCACTGCGGGAATGTATTGGTGGAATAGCGCTGGTGATAGATCGCAAAGGCGCTTTCGAACCGCTCATCCATCAGGTCGGGGTAGAAGGTGGCCACCTGTTCGGCCAGCATCATGCCCTTATAGATGATGCTGCGGCACGACAGGCTGCACAGATACATGCCCTGAATCCCGGCAGCATTGGCGGCTTTTTCGATCCGGCGGCGAATGATGTAAAGCTCGCGCTCGAACTGTTCCTGATCGATGTCCTTTTCACAGCGGATCAGGATCTGCTCAATCTCGGGTCGGGTCGCATTGGCCTTGTCACCCAGCACGGATGTGTCCACCGGCACATGCCGCCAGCCATAGATGTAATGGCCCATGCGCAGCACTTCGGTTTCCACGATGGTCCGGCAGCGTTCCTGAGCGCCGAAATCGGTGCGCGGCAGAAAGACCTGGCCAACCGCAATCAGCTTGTGAAGATCGGGTTCATGCCCGGTGCGGCGGACCTGATCGTAAAAGAAATTGACCGGGATCTGCACGTGAATCCCCGCGCCGTCGCCGGTTTTGCCATCGGCATCCACCGCGCCACGGTGCCAGACCGCTTTCAACGCATTGATGCCGTTTTCCACCACCTTGCGGCTGGGCTTGCCCGAAATGGCCACCACCAACCCAACGCCGCAGGACGAATGCTCATCCTCGGTCTTGTAAAGCCCGTTGGCATCCAGCCAAGCGCGCTTTGCTTCTTCGGCCTTTACCCAGGCGTCATCAAAGTTGGTCATGGGTCAGGCCCTCCTTGGAAAGCTGCGACAGCACAGCGTCACAGTCGAAAATCGGTTGGGTGGATTCAAAGCCCTTGTCGCCGGGGCGGAAGAACTTCATCGGGTGGCTGTCCATCGGCAGCCAGTTGCCTTCGCCGTCATCCCATTCAGAGGCACCTGAGAAAAACATCCGCCACTCGCGGCTGACATATTCATTTCCCCGTGCCCGCCGCAGGACCGCCCCGGCATCATCGGTCTCGGTATATTCGAATTCCGTCTCATCCAGCGTCACCCCGTCGATGGTTACGGTCTTGCCGGTCAGCCGGTCGTAACCACGCACTTTGGAATGTTCGCCATTGTCCTTCGAAAGCTCGAAGATGAAATCATCGCGGCCGGTTTCGATCAGGCTGGTAAAGCTTGCCGGATCGGCAGCGCCGCCATCCAGCGTCTGGGTAACCAACCCGTTGTTCAACTCGACACTTTCAAGCCATTGCGTCTCATCGTCGATACGCGACAGGAAGAAGGGGCCTTCCTGATCAAAATCTGCGCGCCATTTGTCACCGGCCGGATCGGCCTCGCAGGTGTAGTGGTTTGCCACATAGCAACCACGCGACTGCACGGTCAGATAGGTTGTGCAGCCTTCGGGCGCGACAAAGCTGCCCGCAGCGGCGGACTGGGCGAACAGCAGGAATGGAACGGCGCATAGGGCTTTCATTCTGGCACTCCGGTTTTGGTCAGATATGCTGACCCATGAATTTCACTGTTTATCGCACCTGTCTGGCGTGTGTCGGGACGGATGCCATACGCATGCCATCGGCCCGCCATACGCAAACCCCCCGCCTATTCGGCCGCCACAGCAGCGGGTTGGGCCAGATATTCCAAGATCGCATCTGCCGCCTCGCGCCCATCGCGAATGGCCCAGACCACCAACGACGCCCCGCGCACAATATCGCCGGCAGCATAGACGCCGGGCAGGTTGGTGGCGTGGCTGCGGAAATCGGCCTTTACGGTGCCCCAGCGGGTGACGGCCAGATCGTCGGCATCCCATTGGGCGGGCAGATCCTCAGGCTCAAATCCCAACGCCTGCACCACCAGATCGGCCGTTTCAACGTAATCAGCGCCTTCGATGACTTCGGGCGACTGGCGGCCACTGCTATCGGGTGCCCCGAGGCGCATTTTCTGCACCAAAACACCATCAACGGCGCCTTCGCCTGTGAACCCTTTTGGCGCCGAAAGCCAAACAAATTCAACGCCTTCCTCTTCGGCATTCTGCACTTCGCGCATCGAGCCGGGCATATTGGCCTTGTCGCGGCGGTAAAGACATTTGACGCTCAGCGCGCCTTGACGGATGGCGGTGCGCACGCAGTCCATCGCCGTATCGCCGCCGCCGATCACCACCACCCGCTTGCCCTTGGCATCCAGCGTGCCGCTGTCAAACTCGGCCACATCGTCGCCAAAGCTCTTGCGGTTTGACGCGGTCAGATAGTCCAGCGCCTTGACGATGCCGGAAAGGCCAACGCCGGGTGCCTCAATCGCGCGCACCTTATAGACGCCGGTTGCGATCAGAACCGCATCATGCTGGCCGCGGATCGCGTCAAAGGAAATGTCGACGCCCACATTGCAATTCAGCACGAATTGCACACCAGCTTTTTCAAGCTGTTCAATGCGTTGCATCACAACCGGCTTTTCCAGCTTGAAGCCGGGGATGCCATAGGTCAGCAGCCCGCCCGCGCGGTCATAGCGGTCATAGACCGTGACCTGCACACCGGCACGGCGCAGATTGTCGGCGGCCGACAGCCCCCCCGGCCCGGCCCCGATGATGCCAACAGACTCCGTCCGTTCGCTGTGCGGCACGATGGGTTTTACCCACCCTTGCTCCCAGGCGGTGTCGGTCAGGTATTTCTCGACCGAGCCGATGGTCACGGTGCCATGGCCCGAGCTTTCAATCACGCAATTGCCTTCGCACAGCCGGTCCTGCGGGCAGATGCGGCCACAGATTTCGGGGAAGGTGTTGGTGGCCTGGCTCAGCTCATAGGCTTCTTGCAGGCGGCCTTCGGCGGTCAGGCGCAGCCAGTCGGGAATGTTGTTGTGCAAGGGGCAATGCGATTGACAATAGGGCACGCCGCATTGGCTGCACCGGCTGGCCTGCTCTGCGGCCTTCTCGGCAGCGAACTCACGATAAATCTCATTGAAATCGGCAGAGCGCAGGGTGGCGTCACGTTTGGTCGGCATCTCTTTGCCCACCGTCACGAATTTCAGCATCTTTTGCGTGGCCATGGCTGCGCACCCCCGAAGTGGATTCCTACTCGCGCAGGCATACTTTGGGTCGCTCGGGAATAAAAGTCAGCATGGCTGACCTAGTTAGTGGTTTTTTGTGCTTCGATCTGACCTTGGGGCGTTTTGTTGCCGAATATGGGTCAGCATTCGTAACCTATCTGGTCAATACCCCATGGAAAGCGCGGCCAAAGCCAGTGTTCCAATGATGATTCGCCACCACCCGAACAGGGCATAGCCATGCCGGCCGATATACCCCAGCAGCCATTTGACAACGATAACGCCCGTGATGAACGCCAAGCCGAACCCGACACCAATCTGTGACAGCGCTGAAAAGTCCAAGACATCGCGGTTCTTCAACAGGTCATACCCGACAGCCGCCGCCATGGTTGGCATCGACAGAAAGAATGAAAACTCTGCCGCGGCCCGCTTTTCCACGCCCAAAAGCAAGGCACCGACAATTGTGGCACCAGAGCGCGAAACGCCCGGCACCATCGCCAGGCATTGCACGCAGCCAATCACCAATGCCTTGCGGAAGGGCAAAGTCGTTGGATCGGTATGAACCGCAGGTGGGGCGATACGGTCTATGAACAAAAGAACAAAACCGCCCAAAATCAACATGATCGCAATCAGGCGCGGGGTCTCGAACAGCACTGTCTTGATGAAGTCATGCGCCAAAAGGCCCACGAACACCGCAGGCAAAAATGCCAGCGTCACCGATGCAATGAACCGCGCGGAGGCCGGATCGCGATGCGCGGTGGAAAACACCTGCCAGAGCTTGCCGAAGTAAACCGTCAAAAGCGCCAAAACCGCCCCAAGCTGGATCACCACCTCAAAGGTCTTTCCGGCACTTTCAAAGCCCAGAAAATGCGATGACAGCAACAAATGCCCGGTGGACGAGACCGGAAGAAACTCGGTCAGCCCTTCAATCAGGCCCAAAAGCGCCGATGTGACAAGATCGCCCAATCAGGCTTTCCGCAGGTTCTTGGCCGATTCCTTGATGGCGGCGTATTGGCCCGAGGGGCGGTAGCACCACATATATTCGGGCAGCACCGATTCCATATCTGCCGGCTGGATGCCCAGATCGGCAAAGCCCTTGGCGCCCGGGCTGACAACATTGTCGGACCCAAGGCTGTCGACCTGATCGCGCGTCAGCATCTTGTTCGGGATCAGACCCAAGGTAAGGGCCGACGCGAAATCAAGAACCGTTGCCATGATCTTGGCCACAAAGAACGGAATGTTCAGCACCAGACGCCGACGCCGGATCACCTCAAGCATCTTGACCATCAGGCCACGGAAACTGGCCGTCTCGGGGCCGCCGAGTTCATAAATCCCAGCAGCCTCGCCCAAGACACCCTTCACAGCGGCTTGGGCCACATCATCGACATGAACCGGCTGGAAAAGCGTCTCGCCACCGACAACCGGCAAGATTGGGCCAAGCCGCGACATCGCGCCAAAGCGATTAAAGAAGTTGTCTTCCGACCCGAAAATCACCGACGGCCGCAAAATCATTGCACCGGGGAAGGCGGCTAGAACGGCTGCTTCGCCCTCACCCTTCGAACGGGCATAAAGGCTGCCCCCTTCGACATCCGCGCCAATGGCCGAAATGTGCACAAGGCTGGCCACGCCCTCTTCGGCTGCCAAACGGGCAATGCGGCCAGGGGCCTCTGCCTGAACCGCGGTGAAGTTGTTCTTGCCGCCGCGATCAAAGGTTCCGACACAGTTCACCACCGCATCCGCCCCGATCATGGCCGCGCGCACCGAGGCATCATCGCGCACATTGCACAGCACCGGCTCCACCTGACCGACAACGCCGTAAGGCTTCACGAACAATGCCTCGTTCGGGCGACGAACGGCGATGCGAACGCGCCAACCCTCACGCGCCATGCGCCGTGCGATGTAGCGGCCGACAAAACCGGAACCGCCGTAGATGGTGACAAGCTTGTTCATGGCAAAACCCCTTGCTGGGACGCGAAGTGCTGCCCCTGAATAGCTTTGACGCCGGTGACGGGCAAGGCCAAAGCCGATTTCAAAGCGCGACGAAAAAACACGAAAAGCCCGTTGACTCCCCCATTTGCCACGGCTACATCGCGGCCTACGACATCGCCCAGATGGCGGAATTGGTAGACGCGCTGGTTTCAGGTACCAGTGCCGCAAGGCGTGGAGGTTCGAGTCCTCTTCTGGGCACCAATACTCTAAAGGCCGTGCAGCTTAACGCTGCGCGGCCTTTGTGTTTTCCGCCCTGCCGCGACCATGTCAGGACGACCGATTTTTGGCCCCAAACCGCTATTTATCGCAACGCCTCTTTCGCGCCGAACCGCGTTGGGCAGGCCGCAAAGGCAGCTTTGCGCCGCAAGGTAACTGCAAAAGGTTGAGCCTTGGGCGCAAAGCGCCTATCTGGGCAGGACCCCATTTTCGAACAAGGGCCTACAATGGCGATCCATCTGCACAAAAATGACCTTCCCGACGGGCTTTCGCTTGGCCCCGTTGTCGCCATCGACACCGAAACAATGGGCCTTGATCCGCGCCGCGACAGGCTGTGTGTTGTGCAGCTTTCAGATGGCAAGGGGGATGCCCATCTGGTGCAGATTGCCAAGGGCCAGACCCGGGCACCCAACCTCGAACGGCTTTTGACAGACCCGGCCACGGTGAAACTGTTTCATTTCGGCCGCTTCGATGTTGCCGCCCTGCAAAAGGCGTTTGGCGTACGCACCGCGCCGGTTTGGTGCACAAAAATCGCCTCGAAGCTTATCCGCACTTATACCGACAGGCACGGTCTGAAATATCTTCTGGCCGAATATGTTGGCGTTGATGTGTCCAAAGCCCAGCAGACCAGCGATTGGGGTTCTGAAACCCTGACCGAGGCGCAGAAGGAATACGCTGCGTCTGACGTCTTGTATCTGCACAAGCTGAAAACCGCGCTGGAAGCCATCTTGCACCGCGAAGGCCGCATGCCTCTGGCGCAGGCCTGCTTTGACTTTTTGCCTGCGCGGGCTGAGTTGGACCTGCTGGGATGGGATGAGCCGAATGACCTCTTCCACCACTGATTTTCTGGCCGCAGGCCGCCGCGTCATCGCCCGCGAGGCCGAAGCGCTGGGTTTGCTTGGCGCAGCTTTGGACGAAAGCTTTGGCAGGGCGGTCGACCTGATTCTGGCCGCGAAGGGGCGGGTCATCGTCTCGGGCATGGGAAAGTCAGGGCATATTGCCCGCAAGATTGCCGCAACCTTTGCAAGCACCGGCACGCCTGCGCAGTTTGTCCACCCTGCAGAGGCGAGCCACGGTGATTTGGGCATGGTCACCGCGGGCGATGTGGCGCTGGTTTTGTCGAATTCTGGTGAAACCTCGGAATTGGCCGATATCATCGCCCATACTCGTCGCTTTTCTATTCCGCTGATCGGGATTGCCAGCCGCGAAGGATCGACCCTTTTGCGCCAGTCTGATGTGGGCATCCTGTTGCCTGCCGCGCCCGAGGCCTGTGAAACCGGCATCGTTCCCACCACATCCACCACCATGACGCTGGCGCTTGGCGATGCATTGGCGATCGCCTTGATGGAGCATCGCGCCTTTACCCCGGAACATTTTCGCATGTTCCACCCCGGCGGCAAGTTGGGGGCAAAGCTGCTGAAAGTGGGCGACCTTATGCATGCCGAGGTGCCCCTGATCGGCTGGGATCGCCCCATGGGCGACGCTTTGCTCGAGATCAGCCGCAAGGGGTTCGGCGTGGTCGGCGTTACTGATGATGCAGGGCTGTTGGCCGGGATCATCACCGATGGTGACCTTCGCCGCCATATGGACGGGCTGTTGTCGCTGAAGGCCGGGCAGGTCATGACCAAAAGCCCGCGCACCATTGCCCCCGATGATCTGGCTGAAAAGGCCGTCGCCCTGATGAACGACCGCAAGATCACCTGCCTTTTCGTGGTAGATCCTGCGCAGCCTGCACGCGCGCAAGGGATCGTGCACATTCATGATTGCCTGCGCGCGGGGGTGGCCTAAGGTGGCCCGCGCCGCCAGCATCGACAATCGACACTCTCGGGTGGTCGTGATCTTGAAGGTCACTTTGCCGCTGGTCGCGCTGGCGATTCTTTCGTCCTTGTTCCTGTTTTCGCGGCCCATCGACCCCGAAGATGCGATCCCCTATGCTGATGTGGAAATCGCAGATCGTCTGGCCCAGCCCCGGATGACCGGGGCAGGCTTTTCCACCGTCACCTCTGACGGCGCAACCCTTAACCTATCGGCCGATCAGGCCGCGCCACAGCAAGGCGGGGCGCAGGTGCAGGGGGTGAGCGGGCATTTGTTAACCTCGGATGGTGCTGAAACCACAATCACCGCCAGCATGGCCACGCTGGACCGCCCTTCGGGGCATTTGGTGCTGGACCAAGGGGTGCGGCTGGAAACCTCGGCCGGGTATGTGGTTTCTACCGATCAGCTTACGCTGGGCACCGACCGCAGCTTCATGCAAAGCGGCGGCCCGGTTGAGGCGCTGGCCCCGATGGGGGCACTGACGGCCGGGGAAATGCGCATGGAACAATCTGCTGATGACCCAAGCTATCTTCTGGTTTTCAAAAAGGGCGTCCGCCTGATATACCAGCCCAATCACTGACGGATTTTCCTGATGCCCACTCGTTTGATCCCCCTTTTGTTTGCCGGCATTCTGGCCGTGGCCAGCGGTTTCGCCGCTGCACAGGGCACGAATGTGTCGTTCGGGGGGCTGAAGGCAGATACCCGCCTGCCGGTTGAGGTGACTGCGGAAAACCTGTCGGTCAATCAGGCAGACGGCTCTGCCGTCTTCACCGGGGATGTCTTGGTTAAGCAAGGCGAGATGCGCCTTCAGGCGGCCGAAATTCGTGTTGAATATGGCGCGTCTTCCAATGAAATCAACCGCCTGCATGCCACCGGCGGCGTGCTGCTTGTCAATGCCACAGATGCCGCCGAGGCCGCCTCGGCGGTCTATACCATCGCCACGGGCGAGGTTGTGATGTCGGGCAATGTTCTGATGACGCAGGGGCAAACGGCGATAAAGGGCCAGACCCTTGTCATCAATCTGAAAACCGGAACCGGGCGGATGGAGGGTGGGGTAACCACCACCTTCATGCCGGGGAACAATTGATGCCAGAGGCAAACCCGTCAGGCCCTGACCTTACGGTTACCGCGGGCGGCGGCGGGTTGACCATTGTCAACCTGCGCAAAAGCTACAAGCGACGCCCTGTGATCCGCGATGTCTCGATGCAGCTGAACCGGGGCGAGGTGGTGGCGCTTTTGGGCCCGAATGGCAGTGGCAAGACCACGACCTTTTATTCCATCGCTGGCTTGGTAACCCCCGAAGGCGGGCAGGTGCTGATTGACGGGCGCGATGTAACCGCCCTGCCGATGTATCGGCGGGCGCGGATGGGCATCGGCTATCTGCCGCAAGAAGTGTCAATCTTTCGCGGCCTTTCGGTTGAAGACAACATCCTTGCCGTGCTGGAAATCCGGCTGGACAATGCCCACAAGCGCCGCGAACGGCTGGAAGAACTGCTCAGCGAATTTTCCATCACCCATCTGCGCCGCACCCCCGCACTGGCCCTTTCGGGCGGCGAGCGGCGGCGGGTGGAAATTGCCCGCTGCCTTGCCGCCGATCCCAAATACCTGCTCTTGGACGAACCCTTCGCCGGGGTTGATCCGATTGCCGTGGGGGAAATCCGCCACCTGGTTCAAGATTTGAAATCGCGTGGAATCGGCGTTCTTATCACCGATCACAACGTTCGCGAGACGCTCGAAATCGTTGATAGGGCTTATATTCTGCATGATGGCACGGTGCTGATGCATGGCACGACCGATGAGATCGTGCGCGATGAAATGGTGCGGCGCGTCTACTTGGGCGAAAACTTCCGTATCATTTGACCGAACCTTGCACGGCGCAGTTGACAACTGGCTTTGCGCATCCCCAAATAAACAGGATGCTACCGTCACTCGCCCTTCATGGTCTTGACGAAGCGGCCGGTCCCCGGCCCCGCCATCAACGGCGATTGCCAGCCATAACTTGCTATAAAACCAAGAAAATTACCCCAACCCCGGCGAAAGCACGGGGCTGACAACCTGCGCGAAGGAGGCATCATGCGCTACCAGATCAGCGGCAAACAAATCGACATCGGTGAGGCACTTCAGACCCACGTGAAGGCCGAGCTTGGCGAAGTGGTCGAGAAATATGCCCAACGACCGACCGACGCGATTGTGGTGTTTTCAAAGTCAGCCCATGAATATGTCTGCGAGGCGACCATTCACCTTTCCACCGGGCTCTCGGCGCAGGCCAAGGGACAAGCCTCTGAAATCTATGCGGCATTCGAATCTTGCCGCGAAAAGATGGACAAGCAACTGCGCCGCTACAAGCGCCGTATTCGCAACCATCACCAGAACCGTCCAGCCCCTGTTGAATATGGCGGCGCATCCTCGTATATCCTCGCCCCAACTGAGGAACCCGAAGAAGACGACTCTGGCGAGTTGCAGCCGATCGTGATTGCCGAGATGGAGACGAAGATCCCTTCGGTCACCGTCGGTGAAGCGGTGATGCAGCTTGAGCTGGGTGGCCAACGCATGCTGGTGTTCCGCAACGAAGGACATGGTGGAGTTAACGTCGTATATCGCCGGGATGATGGCAATATCGGCTGGATTGATCCGCGCAATAGTAAATGAGCTGCCTGTTCCAGGTGGCGGATACGGGAACTGCCGATGGACCTGTCTAAACTTCTGACCCCCGCCGCAGTGCGTGTCGTGGGGCAGATGACCTCGAAAAAGCGTCTCTTCCAAGAGTTGGGAGAGATTGCTGCTCAGGCCTATGGGCTCACCGCTGCAACCGCGATTGATGGGTTGCAGGAACGCGAAAGCTTGGGTCCGACAGGGGTTGGCAATGGCATTGCCTTGCCCCATGCGCGGCTGATCGGCATGGAAAAGATCACAGGCATTTTCCTGCGGCTGGAAAAGCCGTTGGATTACGAAAGCGTGGACCGTCAGCCGGTTGATCTGGTGTTCTGTCTTCTTGCGCCAAAGGATTCCGGGGTGGATCATCTTAAGGCACTGGCTTTGGTAAGCCGTACCATGCGCGACCCGAGCATTTGCGCCAAGCTGCGCGCGAACAACGACGCGGCCAAGCTGCACGCCATTCTTACCGAGGCACGTGCCCCACAAGCCGCCTGATCACTTGACCAGATAGGGCCTGCCGCGGCGGGTCGTGCTGGTGGGCAGCGCCCCCGTGGTCGGGAAATCGCCCATCAAGACCGGCTGCATCCCCTGATTTCGCAGATTTTGCAGGAATTGGCCAAAGCCGGTCAGGTCCGCAAGACGTGGGGCTTCGGTCAGCCGGCGCAACGACCGCGGGCTGATTTCGTCGACGATGGTTTGCAAAGGCTCCATCGGGTTTTCTACGAACTCGGCCAAAGTCCAGATCCGCACCCGCGCCTTTACCCAAGACGCCCGCAGCACCGTCAAGAACTCGGCCTCGATCTTTTGCAACTGTGCGGCTTCGCGGCGGATATACCCGAAATTGCGGTTTGAATGAAACAGCGGGATCGCCCAAGCGCCAGAGATCACCGAGATTTGCGCGTTCGAATCCCCGGCCATGAACCATTTCAGTTCCTGATTATCCGCAGGCCCGAACTGAAAGCATTGCCTTTCGCCGCGGGTGTTCCAGATCAGGTTCGTCAGAAAGCTTTTCGGGTTATAGTCCCGCATCGCCGCGCTGTTGGACATGGCGCCATTATAGACCGTGTCGCCACCGGCAAAATGCACCTGATCCGGGGCAAAGAGGTGGCCATGCACCCGCGTTCCGGTGGCTTTGCCAAGCCAGGTTTCAAAGTTTTCGAACAGGTCGGAAAACCCTTCAAAAACGGAATAGGGTGCCGCTGTTCGGCCATTCTCCCAGTTTTCATTGGGATGGCGCGACTGCATGTAAAGCCCCGCCCGCCCCTTGGTGCGCCGTTCTACAGCGCGGGCGAAAAGCCTGTCGATCTTTCCCGGATTGGGCTCTGCCGTAGCCTGGTTGCCGGGGTCGTCGGACAGAAATGTCGCGTAAAGCCGTTCGGCATGGGGCCAGATTTTTCGCGCAACAAAGCAGTCGGACCGCCGCAATATCTGTAGATGGTCATCATAAAAGATATGCGGCTTGCCCTGAAAATCGAACTTTGAAAGCGTCAGCGACCGGCTTTCCACATGGGCAGAAACCTGACGAACAAGGGTTTGGAAATAGCTTTCATCCGGGATCCAGACACGCCGGAAATAGCGATCAATTTCGTCGCGCTCCGGGCTGTCGAGAATCGCCGAAAGGGTTTGACGCGTCAGGCACCACCACTGGCTGCCCAGATGCGGTACAACGCCCGCAGGGATCCGCCGCTTGAAGCCAAGGCGGCGTTGCAGGCGTACATACCCATCAAACAGCCGCCGCTGTTTGCGCCATGAAAACGGAAAGCGCAGCGTAAAGCGTTCCAGATCAAGGCCGCCGATGGTCCAGCCGACATCTTCGGTGGTGACGCTTTCGATGAAATCGGTGCGTGGGCGTTCATCCAGATAGCGCACCAGTTCTTCGACCGGGCGCAGGGGCAGGCAAGACCCAGATGACAGATAGACGTGCCGCACCTGCGGAAATTGCCGCAGCATGATCGTGCTTGCTTCTTGCGTTGCCGCGACAATGCCCCAAGTGCCCCATTCGCAGGCATGGCGGCCGGAAAACCGTACATTGGGCAGGTCGGAAAGTTCTTTCACCAGCTTGTCATAGCCTTTCCGCCTGACCCGCTTGTCGACGTGAACCACCACCGGGCAGTCATGCGTGGCCCAGTGCCGCGCCACCTGCGCTGCACGGTCCAGTGCCGTATGGCACAGCATGACAAAGCCCACGGTCATGCCCAGTTTCCTTTGGACATCAGGCCCAATATCTCAAGCTGCCGCCAGTTGATGTATTTCTCGGACCACTTGCACCAAAGGTCGGGTTCTTTTGCCATGGCAAGCCGATAGGCACGGTATTCGTGGCTGTTGGCATAGTGCTGTTTGCGTTCCATCTCTTCTTCGGCTTTGCGCGCAAAGGTATCAAGAAACTTGGCATGCAACAGCACGCCCGAAGCCTTTTCGCCGCCCCATTCATCATAGACCTGATTCAGGCCGCGTGGGAGCAACATATGGGTGGACGAGGCATAGGCGTAAGAACGATCCCATCGCACAAGCGGGGTTTTGTTCAGCGCAGGCGCGCGTTCGGGCAGGTCGGCAAAGAACATCCGGGCACGCGGGCCGCCCTGTATCCACAGGTTGCCGTATTTCCGGTTTCGTTCGATCGTGTAGTTGCCGCTGTCGAACCATTGGGCAATTTCGAAGGGGTCTTGTCCTTCGTGATAGGGCTGCGCGTCAAAAGGCCCCTTGGGGTACATGTCCAAAAGCATCGCCGAAAAGGATTTGATCGACGAGGCGTCAAGCCAATCTGTCAGTGCCCGCAGTGGACGGGTGTCGCAGAACGGGTAGACAAAGAACTCATCGGGATCGACGACCAGGCACCAGTGATCGTGCCCATATTTCCACTGTAGCCAGTTCAGCCAATCCACACCGAAGCGCGACCGCTTGTAGCTGTGTTCGGTGGTCCATAGCGAAACATCGGGCTGCTCGGCCAGAAATTCACGGCTGCCGTCGTCACTGTCATTGTCGACGATCAGGAAATGATTGACGCCCAAATCCCGATAATAGCGCAGAAAAAACGGCAGTCGGACCTTTTCGTTGCGCAGCGTCGAAAACACCAAAATGCCGTCTTGCGTGATGGCCTGCGTACGATCCGCGACCACGCGCAACTCACGGCGCTTGCGAAAGGCTCGGATAAGCCATCGTTTGCGCGCAAGCCGCAGCATGTATCTTGATAAAACGCTCAAACCCTTAACTTCCTGCCTGCAGATACCCTCTGGCCTTCACGCCTAGCACGCAAGGTTTAAGACCTTCTTGAAATGTTCATCCCAAGTGGGGGCATTCCAGTCGGTCGCGCGGCGCGGTTGAAGGGGTGGGGCGTTTGCAAGCCTGACAACTGTTTCCTTCCAAGAATATATCTCTGAGGGTTGTAGGTAAACCGCGTAGTTCCCTAGAATTTCACGGGTTACGGCCAGATCTGTGGCAACAACGGGCGTGCCAAGGCTGGCGGCCTCGGCCGGGGGCAGGCCGAACCCTTCTGCCAAGCTTGGCGCCAAAAGGGCGGTCGCCTGCGACAGCAGTGCCGCGACGGCGCCATCGGAAAGACCGCTGATAACCTTGACCGGGCCGTCCTTGGGCAGCGAATCGAGTCTATGCAGCAGATCGGCGCCAGCCCAACCACGATTGCCAAGAATGAAAAGCGCGGGGCGCGGTTCGCAAAGCTGATCCCAAACATCCAAAAGAAGCGCATGGTTCTTGCGCGGCTCGATCGTGCCAAGGGCCACGAAGAACGGCGATGTCAGGTCAAGGTGTTCGGGCACTGTGGCGGGATCGGGGGTTGGACGGTCGATGCCCAGTTTGGCCACCAGACCGGGGGGAACACGGCCAAGCGCGGCAAGGTGGCGTTCGGTTGTTGCACGGGTTGCATGGCTTAGATGGATGATGCGGTCTGCATGGGCCGACACGGCGGCAAGTTTGCGCCGGAACGGCTCTACCGTGTCTGGTCTGGCAAGCGCGGGATGGTCCAGCGGAATAGTGTCATGGATCATCACCGTAACCTGCAGACCCGCTGTCTTCAGCGCGCCAAGGCTGTTTGCGGACAGGTTGGCATGGCCAATGTTGAAGTATTCGCTGCGGGCGGGCAGACGCCGCAGCAAGCGCGCCAGACCAGGCCGCCCCGCCCGGGCCATCGCATGCTGGCGCGCCGCGGTTTCCGCCTGTGCGCGGGGCCTGTCTTTGCGATGTGCAATTCGCGACAGCAGATCGGCCTTTGGCAAGGCGCTTGGCCCTTGCGCAAGTTTCAGTATGTTTTGGCAACCGGTCCGCTCCAGCAAAAGCCAGCCAAAAGCGCTGCGAACAAGGCCAAAAACATCGGCGTCGCCCTGCAAGAATTGCTGCAGATAGGCAAGTTCAACCCGATCGATACCGGTCATGGCCCCATGGCCCAGCCGCGAGACCGTTCGCGTCAGGTCTATAAGCCGGGTCTCTGGCACCGGTTACTGCGCGGCTTTTTGCTGCGCCATCATGTCGTTTAGATAGGCGCTGAACTCATCGCGCAGGTCGGGCCGGGCAAGACCAAAGGCCACAGTGGCCTGAAGGAAACCCGCTTTGGAACCGCAGTCATAGCGCTGGCCTCGGAAGCGAAAGCCGAAAACATTGCCAGATTTCGCTTCTTCGGCAATCGCATCGGTCAACTGAATTTCGCCACCCGCGCCTTGCTTGCGCTTGTTGAGATTTGTCAGGACTTTGGGCTGCAGAATGTAGCGGCCAATCACGGCAAGGTTGGACGGGGCTTCATCTGCCTTGGGCTTTTCCACCATGCCCTTGGCCTGCACGATGGCGCCCATGTCTTCGGCGATATCCAGCACGCCATAGCTGGAGGCTTTTGCCGGCGGCACCTCCATAGCGGCAACGATGTTCCCGCCGGTTTGTTCATATGCCTCGATCATTTGCTGGAGGCAGGGCTTTTCGGCGGCAATGACGTCATCGGGCAAAAGCACGGCAAATGGCTCATCGCCGATCAACCGGCGCGCGCACCAGACGGCATGGCCAAGGCCCATTGGGCGGTTCTGGCGCAGATAGGCAATCGCGCCGGAATCCATGTTGGTTTCCTTCAGGATCTCCAAAAGCTCGTCTTTGCCCGCTTTGCGCAGGGTGCTTTCCAACTCGGGCGAATGGTCAAAGTAGTCCTCAAGCGCTGATTTTCCGCGCGAGGTCACAAAAATGAATTCCTTGATGCCCGCTGCCCGTGCCTCATCAATGGCATATTGGATAAGCGGCCGATCCACCAACGTCATGATTTCTTTGGGAATTGACTTGGTGGCGGGCAGGAACCGGGTCCCCATCCCGGCGACAGGAAACACTGCCTTCGTTACTTTTTTCGACTTCATCTTTTGTACCTTCGTCTACCTGTCCCACTGTATCTTTGGATAATACACTAGAGGGAAACAGTTAAAAGTCATTCTGGTCTTTGTTCGTATCTTTCCAGAAAACATCTGGCATTTTACACACATTTTTTACACACATTACAACCCGAAGCGCTGGGAATATACCCGCCAATTTCACCTGACTGGACGGAAAGGCGCAACGCGGGCCGTTTCTTCGGCAATTCGGGTGGCGAAGCTGACAAGGCGAAACCGTCTGCCCTGGCGGGTGGACCAGCCAAAAAGCCCACCGGTTTGCAGCCAAAATCCCTGATCGGTGAAGGTCATCCGATGGGCGCGTGGTGTGGGGGACAAGATGATGATGGTGACAATTTGTCCTTGAGAAACAAGGGCTTTTGCCCTTTTAAACAGCCGCGCCTTCTGCCAGATTCGACCGCAAAGAACCGCTCCGCGGCGCGGGCCGATTGTTGGCATGGGGCAAAAACTGCTGGCATCCGGCAGGGGCGCCAAGCAGGACGGGGCCCGCGCCATCCCATCATCCCAGCCGGTGGCAAGGGTTGCATTCAGTTCCAACGCCGCATCTGTGCCAAGTTTGCGCTGTGCCACAAGGTCGTCAATCCGCATGCGCTGCAGTGAAATGGCGGGGATCGTTTCCTGCTCAAGGCTGTCGGGCGCATGGCGGCGCAGGAAAACGGCTATGGATGCAGCGATTTCATGCAAATTTGTGGGCAGGCGGTCGGCGCGCCGGCGGTCGCTTGCGGCAAAGCCGTGATGCACCTGTGCATCTGGCACCACAGCCGTCAGCCCAAGCCCCGCCAGCCTGAGATTTACGTCTGCCTCATCAAGATAAAAGCGCAAAGCCGGGTCAAACCCGCCAATCCTTGCAAGAACCGCGCGGCGGAACGCGCAGTTTGTGCCTTGAGTCTTTACCGCGCGGGTCGCTTGGCCGGGGTAAAGCGCGCCATCGGGTGCGAGCGGATGGTCAAGCCCCTGTGCATCTACCTCACATGCCTGCCATTGAAACGAAATCCCATTACGCCCACGGATAAACCCGGTGGCGGCGATGACATCGGGGATTTCAAAAGCGGCGCACAATCGGGAAAGCCAGGTGGGTTCCGCCACCGCGTCATCGTCAATGAAGGCGACGATATCACCGCCCGCATGGGAAAGACCCAAGTTGCGCGCCGTGCTGATATTGGGCTCGTCAAAAGGCAGCGTTCTGACCGCGAGGCCCGTTGCCTGTGCCGCCGCGATGCCTGCAGGATCGGCCACGACGATAATCTCAAACGCGGAGTGGTCTTGCTGGGCCAGCGACAACAGGCACAATGGCAGTTCCGTCGCCCTGTGGCGGCTGACGACGATGACACTGGCGCGTGTTGCCGTCATCCCATTTCGGCCATCATGGATTCGATCACCGCCACATCGCTGGGGTTGTTCAGCTCCCAGAACTGGCGGCCCTGTGCCTTTACCTCAACGCATAAGACCTGCCGGCCATTTTCCAAAAACCGCAGTTGCTCAAGCCCTTCCAGCGTTTCCAGCGGGCCAATAGGCCAGCTTGGATAGGCCATCAGCGCGGCGGGGCGATAGGCATAGACCCCGACATGGTGGAACACCGGGGTTTCATCCGAATCGGCATAGGTCTTGCTGGTGAAAGGAATCACTTCCTTTGAGAAATACAGCCCCCGCATCCCCGCACCGAAGACCGCCGTGGTGCCCCCCACGCGGCCCGCGCGGCGGTCGGCCAGAAAGCCGTTCAGCGCCCGGCCATCACAGCGCAGAACCGGAGTGGCGATATCGGCACCCGGGTCGGCCAAAAGACCGCGTACAAGGTCTTCGACAAACCATGCGGGCGTTAGCGGTGCATCGCCTTGCAGGTTCACCACCACGTCATAGCCGGGCAGTTTGGCCGCCACTTCGGCGCAGCGTTCGGTGCCGTTTTGCGCGTTGGACGAGGTCATTACCACTTCTGCCCCGAAAGCCGCCGCATGGTCACGGATGCGGTCATCATCTGTGGCCACGACAACGCGGTCCACGCCCTTTACCGCCATTGCCGCTTCCCATGATCGGCGGATCAGGGTTTTGTCGCCATCTGGGCCTTTCAACGAAACCAAGGGCTTTCCGGGATAGCGCGTGCTGGCATAGCGGGCGGGAATGGCAAGAAGGACGCTCATTTCTTCAGCTCGACCCCTGGGGCATAGGCAATGAAGAACGGGTTGTCCCAGCCGGATTTGCCATAGGCCAAGGGGCTGTGGTCATCAAAGCGCACGACATGGCCACCCGCGCCGCGCAGCACGGCGTCACCGGCGGCGGTATCCCATTCCATGGTGCGGCCAAGGCGGGGGTAAAGATCTGCCTCTCCGGTTGCCACAAGGCAGAACTTCAGGCTGGAGCCTGCGGACTTCGTGTCTTTGCAGGCATATTTGCCAATATAGTCATCGGTTGCCGCATCGCGGTGGGATTTAGAGGCAACAACCATCAAGGCGGAATTGTCTGGCTTGGAAACCTTGATCGGCGTCACCGGCCCGGCGGCGGCTTTGGCAAATTCGCCGGTTTCTTCAACCGCTGTGCCATCGGCAAGCGTATAGAACAAACGCCCCTGCGCCGGCGCATAGACCACGCCCCGTTGCGGCACCCCGTTTTCGACATAGGCGATGTTGACCGTGAAATCGCCGCGGCGTTGCACGAATTCTTTCGTGCCATCCAACGGATCGACGATCAGGAAAGTCTGCGCGTTCAGCGCGTGGCTTGCCGATTGTTCTTCGGTAATCAGAACCACGTCGGGAAACGCCGCCCGCAGCCCGGCAGAAATCAGCGCGTCGGCGGCCTCGTCTGCTTCGGTGACCGGGCTGGTGTCGCTCTTTGTTTTCACTTCGAAATCAGGGCCGTTGTAAACCTGCATGATGGCATCGCCAGCCTCAAGCGCAAGGCGGCGGATGGTGGGGATCAGATGGTCGAAATCCATGAAAGCTCCTGCAGGTGGGCCAAAATGACCCTTTACGTTGATTTAATCGTGCCCCGCCTTTATCATGCCTTGAAAAGGGAACAGCAAGATTTCCGAGTGTAGTATGGGGCAAAGCCCTGATTGAGGTAGTGCAGAAATGTTTCGACCTGCTGTGCAAAAGACACGCATTGGCAGCACCCTTGGGGTGTTGGAACTGATTTTCCACGCATCGGTGCGCCATGTTCGAAAGTCAAACGGCAATGCCGTGATTGGGCTTTTGGTATCGGTTGCGCAATCCTTGGTGGGCATCGGAGTGATGCTTTTGATGTTCAACCTGATCGGTCGCCAAGTTGGCGCGCAGGTGCGCGGTGATTTCATCTTGTACATCATGTCCGGCATTTTCAGCTTCATGACCCATTCGAAGACCATCAAGGCGGTGTCCGGTGCGGAAGGGCCCACCTCATCGATGATGAAGCACGCGCCCATGAACACCATCGTCTCGGTCTCTGCCGCGGCGCTGTCTGCGCTGTATCTGCAGACCCTTTCGGCATCGGTGATCTTGTTTGGCTATCATGCCTTGTGGCGGCCGATCACCATTGATGACCCGCTGGGCGTTGCGGCCATGTATCTGCTTGCCTGGTCTTCCGGGATTGGTATCGGGCTGATCTTCAAGGCCGTAACCCCTTGGGCCCCGGACTTTTTTGCCGTTGCCACAACGGCCTATACACGGGCCAATATGGTGTTTTCCGGCAAGATGTTCTTGGCCAATACGACGCCGATGTACATTTTGTCGGTCTTTATGTGGAACCCGCTTTTTCACTGCATTGACCAGACGCGCGGCTTTATGTTTCTGAACTATGACCCGCGCTACACATCGCCCTATTACCCGCTTGCCACGACCTTCATTCTGTTGGTGATCGGCTTGATGGCCGAGCGTTTTACCGAAAAGCACATCTCTGCCAGCTGGAACGCCAAGCGATGAAGGCAGCGCTATGTGGTCTTGTGCTGTTGCTGCCAGCAATGTCCTTGGCAGAAACAGCCCTTCCTGCCTTGCATGATGTTGCCGCAGTTGCGGCAAATGATGTGCTGAATGTGCGCGCCGCGCCAGATGCCGACAGTGCCCTTCTTGGCAGCCTGTCGCCTTACGCGACCGCGGTCGAAGTCATGGGCCAAAGCCCTTATGGCAAGTGGGGACAGATCAATCTGGGTGAGGTCGCGGGTTGGGTGGCGATGCGCTATCTGTCGGCGCAGAACAGGCCCGCTTGGTACAGGATGCAGGCTCCCTTGCATTGCTTTGGCACCGAACCGTTCTGGTCGGCGCGGATCGTTCCCGGGGCAGAGCCGCAGGTTGTGCTGTCAACCGTTGATATGCCGGATGTTTCCTAAGACATTCAGGCGCTTTGGCCGGGCGAAGACTGGCATCAGGTGGTCGGTCTTGATCTTGTCGGACAACAGGGCACCGGCATGGCCGTCTTGCGGGCAGAGGCGTGCAGCGATGGCATGTCCGACCGCGTTTTCGGCCTGTCGATCGATCTTTTTCTCGGCTTTGAAAATGACGGGAATCGGGGCGGGCTTCTTGGATGTTGCACGATTGCACCCTAGCCTGCGGCCTTTACGCTGATTTTCAGGGCATTCGATAAAGATTCCCGGGTTATGCCCGCTTGCAGGCCTAAAATCCCCTCCCTATATACGCCCTGAAGCCGAAACAGGCAGCCGCCTGCTTCGGGTCTCACATGGGATCGGGTTGGAATGCCTTTTTGGGTTCCACCCACATCATCGCCTAAGGAAAGGGACCACTCATGGCCAAAGTCATTGGTATTGACCTCGGGACAACCAACTCTTGCGTTGCCATCATGGACGGCTCGCAGCCCCGGATCATCGAAAACGCTGAAGGTGCGCGCACGACGCCCTCGATCGTCGGTTTCACCGACAATGAGCGGCTTGTCGGTCAGGCCGCCAAACGTCAGGCGGTCACCAACGCCGCCAACACGGTCTTTGCCGTCAAACGCCTGATCGGCCGTCGCTACGACGATCCGGTGATCGTCAAAGATCAAAAGAACATGCCCTACAAGATCGTCAACGGCGGCAATGGCGATGCCTGGGTCGAAGTGCGCGGCGAAAAATATTCGCCCAGCCAGGTTTCGGCCTTCATCCTGCAAAAGATGAAAGAAACCGCCGAGGGATACCTTGGAGAGACGGTGACGCAGGCCGTCATCACGGTTCCGGCCTATTTCAACGACGCCCAGCGTCAGGCCACCAAAGACGCGGGCAAGATTGCCGGTCTGGAAGTGCTGCGCATCATCAACGAGCCGACCGCAGCGGCGCTGGCTTACGGTCTTGACCGCAAGGAATCTCGCACCATCGCCGTCTATGACCTTGGCGGCGGCACTTTCGACATCACGGTTCTGGAAATTGACGACGGGTTGTTCGAAGTCAAATCCACCAACGGCGATACGTTCCTGGGTGGTGAAGACTTTGACATGCGCATCGTCAACTATCTGGCGGATGAGTTCAAAAAGGAACACGGTGTCGATCTGTCCTTGGACAAGATGGCCCTGCAGCGTCTGAAAGAAGCCGCTGAGAAGGCCAAGATCGAACTGTCGTCCAGCCAGCAGACCGAAATCAACCAGCCGTTCATTTCGATGGACAAGAACACCGGGCAGCCCTTGCACCTTGTGGTCAAGCTGACCCGCGCCAAGTTGGAAAGCTTGGTGGATGATCTGATCAAGAAGTCGATGAAGCCGTGCCAAGCCGCGATCAAAGACGCGGGTGTGTCGATCTCGGACATTGATGAAGTCGTGCTTGTCGGCGGTATGACCCGTATGCCGCGCGTCATTGAAGAAGTGACCAAGTTCTTCGGCAAAGAACCCCACAAGGGCGTGAACCCTGATGAAGTTGTGGCCGCTGGTGCCGCCATTCAGGCCGGCGTTCTGCAGGGCGACGTCAAGGACGTGGTGCTGCTGGACGTGACCCCGCTGTCGCTGGGCATCGAAACGCTTGGCGGTGTCTTCACCCGCCTGATCGACCGCAACACCACGATCCCGACGAAGAAAAGCCAGATCTTCTCAACCGCCGAAGACAACCAGAACGCAGTGACCCTGCGTTGCTTCCAAGGCGAGCGTGAAATGGCGGCCGACAACAAGATGCTGGGCCAGTTCAATCTGGAACAGATCCCGCCCGCCCCGCGCGGCCTGCCGCAGATCGAGGTGACCTTTGACATCGACGCCAACGGCATCGTGACGGTCAAGGCCAAGGACAAAGGCACCAACCGCGAACAGGCGATCACCATCCAAGCCTCTGGCGGTTTGTCGGATGATGACATCGAAAAGATGATCAAGGACGCCGAAGCCAATGCCGAGGCCGATAAAGAACGCCGCGAGCTGGTGGAAACCAAGAACCAGGGCGAAAGCCTGCTGCACTCGACCCAGAAGTCTTTGAAAGAGCATTCCGACAAGGTGGATCCGTCGACAGCCGAGGCGATTGAGCTTGCGATGCAGCCCTTGGAAGAGGCGCTGAAAGGCGAAGACGTCGGCAAGATCAAGGGTGCAATCCAGAACCTGACCGAAGCCGCGATGAAGCTGGGCGAAGCCATCTACAAGGCGCAGGGCGCCGAAGGTGGCGATGCCGATGCCGAAGGCCCGCGTGACGTGGATGATGACATCATCGACGCCGACTTCGAGGATATGGGCAACAGCAAGCGGAAGTAAGCCGCAGGGAACCTCCGGGGGCGGCCTTGTGAAAGGCCGCCCTTGGCATGTTTCCGTTCAGGGGTTCTGCCATGGCAAAACGCGATTACTACGAAGTTCTCGGGGCAAAGAAGGGCGCTTCTGCGGAAGAGCTGAAGAAGGCCTACCGCCAGAAGGCGAAAGAACTTCACCCCGACCGCAACTCTGACAATCCCAACGCCGAGGCCCAGTTCAAAGACGTGAACGAGGCCTATGATGTGTTGAAGGATGCTGACAAAAAGGCCGCCTATGACCGCTATGGCCATGCCGCATTTGAAGGCGGGATGGGTGGTGGCGCGCGCGGTGGCTTCAACGGCGGCGGCGGGCAAGGCGATTTCGCCAGCGCCTTTTCAGATGTCTTTGAAGACCTGTTTGGCGATTTCATGGGGCGCAGCGGTGGCGCGGGCGGTGGTGGTCGGTCGCGCGCGCAACGCGGGTCAGACCTGCGCTATAACCTGCGGGTAACCCTGGAAGAGGCGTATGCCGGGGTTCAGAAAACCATCAACGTGCCGACCTCGGTTGCCTGCGACGCTTGCCGTGGCACGGGCGCTGATGGCGGGTCAGAGCCCACCACGTGCCCCACCTGTTCCGGCATGGGCAAGGTGCGCGCGCAGCAGGGCTTTTTCACGGTCGAACGCACCTGTCCCACCTGCAATGGTGCAGGGCAGATTGTGAAGAACCCCTGTAAATCCTGCCAAGGCCACGGCCGGATTGAAAAAGAACGGGCGCTTTCGGTCAACATCCCGGCAGGGGTGGAAACCGGCACGCGCATCCGGCTTGCCGGTGAGGGCGAGGCCGGTCTGCGTGGCGGCCCTACGGGCGATCTTTATATCTTCATCGAAGTGAAGGATCATCCGATCTTCCAGCGCGACGGGGTGCATCTGTTCTGCCGCATTCCGATTTCCTTTGCCACGGCCGCTCTTGGCGGCGAGGTCGAGGTGCCGACGATCGACGGTGGCAAAGCGCGGGTGAAGGTGCCTGCCGGCAGCCAGACGGGCAAGCAGATGCGGCTTCGCGGCAAGGGCATGCCGGCGCTGCGCGGTGCGGGCCTTGGTGATATGCTTTTGGAACTGGCGGTTGAAACCCCAGTGAACCTGACGGTGCGCCAAAAAGAGCTTTTGCGCGAGTTTGACGAGCTTTCCGAAGAAAACCATCCCGAAGGCAACAGCTTTTTCGCCAAGGTGAAGGGCTTTTGGGACGGGATGAAAAGCTGAGATCTAACCTGCGCCCAAGCGGCTGTTAACGGTTTGTTCACCATGCGGTGTCAGGCTTGCAAACATGGCACAGATTGGATTCTCAGACGGCATGTTGCCGCTTTATGCTCCCGGTGATCTGGATGAGGCTGCGGCCACGCCGGTTTTTGGCCGGTTGCCATCCTATATCCTGGACCACCGCGCACGGTTGCGCGCGCGCTTTCGCGAGGCTGGCGCCGCTGCCCTGCCGGATTACGAAGTCTTGGAACTGGTGCTGTTTCGCGCCATTCCCCGGCAAGATGTCAAACCGCTTGCCCGCCTGTTGCTGGATACTTTTGGCGATTTCAACCGCGTGATAAGTGCCTCGCCGGTGCGTCTGGCAGCGGTCAAGGGCGTGGGCGATGCGGTCATAAACGAACTCAAGATTGTTGAGGCCGCAGCACAGCGCATGATGCGGGCGCGAATCCTTCATCAGCCGGTGCTTTCATCCTGGGACGCGCTGTTGGACTATTGCCATACCACCATGGCGCACCGCGAAACCGAACAGTTTCGCGTGTTGTTCCTTGACCGAAAAAACGTGCTGATAGCGGATGAAGAGCAGGCCAAGGGTACGGTCGACCATGTGCCGGTTTACCCGCGCGAGGTGGTGAAGCGGGCGCTTGAGCTGAACGCCAGCGCGCTGATTTTGGTGCACAATCATCCTTCCGGTGACCCTACGCCTTCGGATGCCGATATCTCCATGACCCATCAGGTGCAGGATGCAGCGCAGGTTCTGGGGTTGGTGCTGCACGACCATCTTATCATCGGAAAATCATGCGAGATCAGCTTTCGTTCGGCCGGGTATCTCTAGTTTTTGGGTGCCGGACGCGCCCAAACCTCGACCCGGCGGGTCAGGCGGCGGCCGGCGTCGGTCAGGTCACAGGCAATGGGCAGGGCTTCGCCAAAGGCTTCCACGCGGGGCAGATCGGTCTTGGCCAAGCCGGGCGCGGCAAGTTGCAACGCCGACAGAATTTGGGCAGCGCGATCTGCCGAAAGGTCAAGATTCTTCGTCGCAGGGCCGGACCCGTCTGAAAACCCCGCAAGAACAAGCGCTTGGCCGTCAAACGCGCCCGCCTCGATCATACGGGCCAGATCGATCAAGGTGTCGCGGCTTGCAGGGTCCAATTCGGCAAGACCGTCGCGGAACCGGAAGGTATAAGACAGCCGATCCGCCCCATCCATCAGGTCAACCAGTCGCTTCAGATCGGCCAGCGTGGTTTCCTCGCCCGCGCCTTGAATGGCGTTGATAAGGCGCAACCCGTCTTGGGTAAGGGGTTGCCGCGCAAGGCCACGGCCAACCAGCCCCGCAGATTCAACCGCCTCTTGCGCGGCGGGCAGCGCCAGAAATTCCAGAAATTCGCGTGCGACCAGGGGCAGACGACGCCGTGGCGTCAGGAAATAGACTGGCAGCGTTAAAGGATAGTCCTCGGCCTTTACCGCAAGTGCGCTGGGCAAAAGCGGAAAGCCGCAGCTGTCGGCAAGGCCAATCACCCGCGCCATCCCCGTCACCGACCGCCCGGTGACCGCCAAGGCCCAAGGATCGCGGGCGACAGCACGCGCCAGATCTTCGGGTGTGTCATGCACGACGATCGCCGCAATTTCGCGGCCAAGGCGCGTGGCAAGCGCGCGGTTCAGGTCGGAGGCCTCTGCCAACCCATGAAGCACCAAAGGCATGTCAGCACCGCCCAACTCGGCCCAGTTTTTCACCGCTCCGGTCAGGGCGCGCGCCAGATCGGGCGTCGAGATTTCGGGCAAGCCATTTTCGGGGGCGGTGATGGCGACCAATGGGTCAAGACCAACGGTGCGGCTGCCAAAGGCCGGGTCACTTGCCGCGGCAAGAACAAGCTCTGCCCGGCCTGCCGCCATTTCTTCATGTGCCGCATCAGGCGAAAGGGGCTGAAAGCTGAACTCGGCCAGAACCTTGTCTGTGGCAGGGTCAATCAGCCGGGTGGCCATCCCTGCGCTGGCGGGGCCTTCAAGGCGCAGGCCTTGGCTGGTGGCAAAGGCCGCAACAAGACCCGGCATCAAACGGGCCCCCAAAGCGCCCGCCCCAACGACGCGGATCACCGCCTTTGGCGCGGCAAGGTCGGGGCAGGCTGGGCCATCACAGATCACCCCCTGCCCATCAACGGTCAGAAGGCCATAGCTGCTGTCGATACGGTAATATTCGCCGTCAAACCCCTGCAGCTGGCCAGATATGGCCAGCGCCCCATCGCGTGAGGTCAAGGTTACGTCCTGCGCAATGGCGCCTTGGCCAAGGCCAAAAAAGATAATCGCGCTGAAAAGAACTGCGCGCACAAGGGCAGACATGAAACAGGCCCAAATCGTTAATTTGCAGCGGCCATATTCAGTTCAAGTACAAGATTCTTCAACACCATATAATCACCGACGGCATCGCAATCGGGCATTGCCAGCGTCAAATCGGTTACAAAGACGCTCCCGCCGGTGCTGGTCAAGGTTTCCGCCAACAATTCGCGCCCGCAGGTTGCGTCGGTCACCGCCGCTTCGACCACAACTTCGGTATCGGCGCCAGGATTCGCCGGGAAGGTGTAGATCTCTGCCAATAGGGGATTGGTGGTTGTCGCATCGCCCAAGAGGGACAAAAAGCCACCTCTGGCGGCCAGACCCGGGATCGGGCGGTGTGGGTCAACCGCCGAAACATGACCCGCATCACCATAGCCCGCGCCGCCTTCGAATGCGTGAACCTGAAAGGCATCGTCGGATTGCCACTGCACCCCAAAGCGGCGCAAAGCGGCCAGTTCCGGCACGCTGATTTCGCCTTTGATGTTGGTTCCATCGGCAAAAGACGCTTCGACTGTGCCCGCACTTTCCAGTGCCGGCAGCGCGGTGAACAAGGCGCCCGTCGAAGTGGTTTGCCCGGTTACCGCCAATCCGCCATGCCGCAGCACAACACGCTGATTGGGGTTGCAGGGCGCAATAAGGGTGATGCCGATCATCGCGTTTTGCTCGACCAACAAATCAAGCGTGGCATCACAGGCTTGCACCGTTGACGTCTGGGTTGCGGGCGGTTGCACCACCGGCGTTTCCACGGGCGCCATAAGGGCGGCCACGGGGGCGGCCACGGGGGCAGCGGGCAGTGGCGCGAGCGCTTCGGGCTTTGCCGTCAAGCTTTGCGGCGCGGTTTCGGGGCCGGCCGCCACGGTTTCAATTTTGGTAGGTTGCTTGGCCAGTTCCGCCGATGCGGCCGGCTTGGCCGCAGGCTTGTTGCCCATGTTCTGCGCAAGATGCCCCGCAGCCAAGGCCACAGCCAAGACGGCGATAACGCGCGCTGCTTTCCGTTTCACGTCCATTTGCCGCCCCCACAGGCTTTTTCACTTGCCGGCAGTTTGATGCGCAATCCAGGCGATGCCGTGGCCGGAATAGGGAGTGATTTCGCCAAAGACGTCAAAAAAAAGGCGGCCGAAGCCGCCTGTTTCTTAGTCAAGCTTCCCATGGCAGTGCTTGAATTTCTCACCCGAACCACAGGGACAGGTGTCGTTGCGGGCTGGGTTTCCCCAAGTGGACGGATCTGCTTCATCAAACCCGGCCAAAGCGGCCTGCGGGGCAGTGGCGGCGACTGCCCCCGCAGCGGCTTGGGCGGCCGAAAGCTTGGCCCCGGCTTGCGCTGCCTGATGGGCGGCAAGCTGTGCTTGATACTGCTCCATCAAGGCTTTTTGCTCTTCGGGCGAAATTGGCCTGATTTGCGACAGTTTTTGCGTCACATCCTGGCGCAACGAATCGAGCATGTGTTCAAAAAGCGTGAAGCTTTCGGTCTTGTATTCGTTCAGCGGGTCGCGCTGGGCATAGCCGCGGAAACCCACGACAGACCGCAGATGTTCCAACCGCAACAGGTGGTCGCGCCACTTTGCGTCAATTGTCTGCAACAAGAGCTGCTTTTCAATGGAGCGCATCGAGTCTGCGCCAAAAGCCGCCAGCTTTTCATCCATCATCGCGTCAGATTGCTTGGTCAGCCGTTCGGTCATGGCGGCCTGATCGACGCCTTCTTCGGCGGCCCATTCGGCAACCGGCAGGTCCATCGTCAGCTTTTCACGAACTGAGTTGACCAGCCCGTCGACATCCCATTGGTCCGCGTAGGATTTCGGCGGCATATGCGCGGCGATCAGGTCTTCCACGACCTGATGGCGCATGTCGCGCACGATTTCGCCCAGATCTTCGGCCTCCATGATCTCCATGCGCTGGGCAAAGATTGCCTTGCGCTGATCGTTCATGACGTCGTCGAATTTCAACAGCTGCTTGCGGATGTCAAAGTTGCGGCCTTCGACCTTGGCCTGGGCGCGTTCCAGCGATTTGTTGACCCAAGGGTGAACGATGGCTTCGCCTTCTTTCATCCCCAGCTTCGACAGCACCGAATCCAGCCGTTCACTGCCAAAAATCCGCATCAAGTCATCTTCCAATGACAGGAAGAAGGCCGAGCGGCCCGGATCGCCCTGACGGCCAGAACGGCCGCGCAGCTGATTGTCGATGCGGCGGCTTTCGTGGCGCTCGGTGCCAAGAACGAACAGGCCTCCAGCGGCTTTTACCGCCTCTTCAGCGGCTTTGTGCTCTTGTTCGATGCGGGCGCGGATGGCGGCGTGATCTCCGTCCGGATCGGCGGCGATGGCCTCCATGATCTTGAACTCGACGTTGCCGCCAAGTTTGATGTCGGTGCCACGGCCTGCCATGTTGGTTGCAATGGTCACAGCGTTCAGCTTGCCGGCATCGGCAACGATCTGCGCTTCTTGTTCGTGCTGGCGGGCGTTCAGAACCGAATGCGTGATGCCCGCTTCTTTCAGCAGGCCCGACAGGAATTCCGATTTTTCAATCGATGTCGTGCCTACCAAAATCGGTTGGCCCTTTTCATTCGCTTCGTGAATGATCTTGATGATGCCTTCGTATTTTTCGCGCGCGGTGCGATAGACCGCGTCATGGTCATCCTTGCGGGCGACGGGGCGGTTGGTTGGCACTTCTACCACGCCAAGGCGGTAAATCTCCATGAATTCATCGGCTTCGGTTGCAGCCGTGCCGGTCATGCCGCCCAGTTTTTCATAAAGGCGGAAATAGTTCTGGAACGTCACGCTGGCCAGCGTGATGTTTTCGGGCTGGATCGCGACTTCTTCTTTCGCCTCGATCGCCTGATGCAGGCCTTCCGACAGCCGCCGCCCACGCATCATGCGGCCGGTGAATTCGTCGATCAACATCACTTCGCCGTCACGAACGATATAATGCTGGTCACGGTGAAACAGCTTGTGCGCCTTCAGGGCCTGGGTGACATGATGCACAAGCGTCGTGCTTTCAGGTTCGTACAGGCTTTGGCCTTCCGGCAAGAGACCGGCTTCATGCAGCAGGCCCTCGATGAACTCGTTTCCGTCTTCGGTATAGGTAACGTTGCGGGTCTTTTCATCAATCTTGAAATGCGCTTCGGTCAGCAGCGGGATAAGCGCGTTCACCTTTTGATAAAGGTCGCTGCGGTCCTGACTGGGGCCGGAGATGATCAGCGGCGTACGGGCCTCATCCACAAGGATGCTGTCCACTTCGTCCACGATGGCAAAGAAATGCCCACGCTGGGCCATTTCTTCGATGCTGCCCTTCATGTTGTCGCGCAGATAGTCAAAGCCCAGTTCGTTATTGGTCGCATAGGTGATGTCGGCGCGGTAGGCGGCGCGCTTTTCGGCATCGGGTTGATAGGGGTAAACCACACCCGTCGTCAGGCCAAGCTGGGCATAGACCTTGCCCATCCATTCCGCATCGCGCTTGGCCAGATAATCGTTCACGGTGACGACATGCACGCCTTTGCCGGTAAGGGCGTTCAGATAGGCCGGAAAGGTGGCAACAAGGGTCTTGCCCTCGCCCGTACGCATTTCCGAAATATTGCCCTGATGCAGGAAAATCCCACCCATAAGCTGCACATCAAAGGCGTGCAGGCCCAAGGCCCGGCGGGCAGCTTCGCGGCAATTGGCGAAGGCTTCGGGAAGAAGGGCATCAAGGCTTTCGCCGCCCTCTTGCACCCGGCGCTGAAACTCGCGTGTTTTCTCAACAATCCCCTCGTCAGAGAGGGCTGCGAATTCCGGCTCAAGTGCGTTGATCTTTGCGACCAGCGGACGAACCGATTTCACCATTCGATCATTCGGCGTGCCGAAAATCTTCCGCGCGAGCGCCCCAAAACCCAGCATGTTTTCTCCAACTGGCCGTATCTAACAGGATCGTGTGAGGCTCTGGCCTTGCCCGCCCCCTCGGCCTTCCCTAGAAGGGCGGTCAAGGCTGGCTTGCCCCGTCGCACGCGACCCGTGCGATGTAAGGGGAAGGACCGGGATAGTCAACGTCGCGCGGCCGCGTGACACGATCAGGAGTACGTGAGATGGCAAAAGCGATGCGGTTTGTTGCAAGTACAGCGCTGGCGATCATGCTGGCACTTCCGGTCAGCGCCCAAGAGGCCCCCACAGCCGATACGGTGGTTGCCACGGTGAATGGCACCGCCATTACGCTTGGCCATATGATCGTGGCACGTGAAACGCTGCCCGAACAGTACAAGTCCCTGCCAGCGGATGTTCTGTTCAAGGGCATCCTTGACCAGCTGGTGCAGCAAACCGCGCTGGAACAGTCAATGGCAGACAAGCTCACCCTGCGCGACAGCCTGCAAATGGATAATGACAAGCGCGGCTATGTGTCGGCCCGCGCGCTGGAAAGCGTTGTGCTGAGTTCGGTGACCGATGCCGCCCTGCAGGCCGCCTATGACGCGCGTTTCAAAGACTTTGCCCCGCAGACCGAATACAACGCGGCGCATATTCTGGTGGATAGCGAAGAAAAGGCCAAAGAGCTGTTGTCCCAGTTGGAGGGTGGCGCCGATTTCGCAACCTTGGCCCGGACAAATTCTACCGATACCGGGTCGGGGGCCAATGGCGGCGATCTGGGCTGGTTTGGTCTGGGCATGATGGTGAAGCCCTTTGAAGAAGCCGTTGTCGCGGCCGAGGTGGGCAAGGTTGCCGGACCGGTGCAATCTGATTTCGGCTTCCACCTGATCCTTGTGAAGGAAACCCGCGTCGCGGCGCAGCCGACATTGGATGACATCCGCGACGAATTGGCGGCAGAGATCGAGCAAAAGGCGATCGAGGAACATGTGACTTCGGTGACAAGTGCGGCCAAGGTCGAAAAACCTGGCGAGGGCATTGACCCTGCGGTTCTGGGTGATCTTACTCTGCTGGACAAATAGGCGGGCAAAAGGGGCATCGCGATGGGCAAAGAAGACTGGAAGGCCAAGGCAAAGGCGCTGAAGAAAAAGTTGAAGGCCCTGCGCGACGAACTGTCTGGTGTGGGGGCGAAGGCGGGGGCAAATCCTGCCAAAGCTGCCAAGCCGGTTTCGCCGCTGGCCCCGACCAGCTTTCCGACTTTGCCGGTTATCAAAGGGGCTGAGTTTGCCGCGATCGGGGCAGGTATCAAATACCAGAACCGCAAGGATGTGATGCTGGTCCGGCTGGCGCCCGGCACCTCTGTGGCGGGGGTCTTTACCCGGTCTTCCACCCGGTCGGGCTGCGTGCGCGATTGTCAGGCCAAGCTGGCCACAAAGGTGCCCGAAGGCGCGGGTGCCGCAATCATCGTCAATTCGGGCAATTCCAACGCCTTTACCGGGGCGGTGGGGGATACAGCGGTTGCCGCCGTTACTGGCGCTGTTGCCGAAGCGCTGGCGGTTCCGTCAAGCCGCGTCTTTTCTTCATCAACCGGCGTGATCGGCGAGCCGCTGCCTTTCGAAAAAATCACGGCCGTTGTGAGCAGCTTGGCCAGCCAACTGTCGGAAGCCGCGATCCAGGGCGCCGCCGAAGCGATCATGACGACAGACACGTTCCCGAAAGGGGCCGCGGCCGTGGTGCAGGGCGATGGCGGGCCGATCCATATTTCCGGCATTGCAAAAGGTTCGGGCATGATCGCGCCGGATATGGCAACGATGCTGGTCTACATTTTCACCGATGCCAAGATCAGCCCGGCGAACCTGCAAAAGATGATTTCGCGCAATGTCGACGAAACCTTCAACTCGATCACCGTTGACAGCGACACGTCGACCTCTGACACGCTGTTGATTGCGGCCACCGGCAAAGCTGCCGCAGCCGAAGTCAAAGGTCCGGTGGCCAAGGCGTTTGAAGCGGCCCTGCGGGGGGTGATGATGAACCTGGCCCATCAGGTGGTGCGTGACGGCGAAGGTGCCACAAAGTTTGTCGAGGTGCGCGTGACGGGGGCTGCAAACCCTGCAGACGCCCATAAGGCCGCGCTGGCCATTGCCAACTCGCCCTTGGTCAAAACCGCTGTTGCTGGCCAAGATCCGAACTGGGGGCGCATCGTGGCCGCCATCGGAAAATCGGGTGCCGAGGCAGATCGGGATCGGCTGACCATCAAGTTCGGCGATATCCTCGTGGCGGAAAAAGGGTGGTGCAGCCCGAATTACAAGGAAGAGGACGGGGCGGCTTACATGCTGAACCCCGAACTTGTGATCCATGTCGATATGGGCCTTGGCAAGGCCGCGCGGTCGGTTTGGACCTGTGACTTGACCAACCGCTATATCGAAATCAACGCCGACTATCGCTCGTGAAAATCGTTCTTGTTTCTGCCGTCGCTTTGATCGACGCCGATGGCCGCGTGCTTTTGGCACAGCGGCCCGAGGGGAAATCTCTTGCCGGTTTGTGGGAGTTTCCCGGCGGCAAGGTAGAGCCCGGCGAAAGCCCTGAAGCCGCGCTGATTCGCGAGCTGCGCGAAGAGTTGGGGATTGAAACCAAGGCCTCTTGCCTAGCGCCTTTGACCTTTGCCAGCCATGCCTATGAGCAGTTCCACCTTCTGATGCCCCTGTTCGCCTGTCGGCGCTGGGAGGGTGTGGCCACCGGCCGCGAAGGCCAAACCCTTGCCTGGGTGCGCCCCGAGCGGCTGCGTGATTACCCGATGCCCCCCGCAGACCTGCCGTTGATCCCGATCCTGCGCGACTGGCTATAGCCTTGCCCTTCGCTATCTTTCGATCATCCAAAGTGTAAAAAGAGTATCATGAATTTTTAACCAATAAGGTGTAAATTCCAGGCATCGACACCCATAAGGTACGGGCAAATGCTCAGGACGATCTTGGTCGGAAGCTGTGTTTCGGTGCAAGGCTTGGTTATAGCCGAATTTCCTGATGGGAAAATCATGGTCAAGGTTGACGACAGCACCTATGTCGGCTTCCCCGTACCGACTGTTCGCGCGGCCTGAGAAAAACTGCGCTGCATGAAAAAGGCCGGGGTTTTACCCCGTCCTTTTCTTGTTCTTTGGTCCCGCAGATCAGGCCAGCGAGCGCTGGATCTCTTCGCGTTCAAAGATCTCGATGACATCGCCTGCGCGGATATCTTCATACCGTTCAAAGGCCATACCGCATTCCTGGCCCGAGATGACTTCTTTGACCTCGTCCTTGAAGCGCTTCAGTGTCTTCAGCGTGCCTTCATGAATCACCACGTTGTCACGCAGCAAACGCACCCCAGCCGAGCGGCGGGCGACGCCTTCGGTGACCAGACAGCCGGCAACCATACCAACACCGGTAACCTTGAAGACCTCTTTGATCTGCGCATAACCGATAAAGGTTTCGCGGATTTCGGCCTTGAGCAGGCCCGAGGCGGCTTTCTTGATATCATCCACCAGATCATAGATGATCGAGTAATAGCGGATCTCGACACCCTTTTGGTGGGCCGAATTGCGGGCCGACGCATTGGCACGCACGTTGAAACCGATGATCGGGCATTTGCTGGCTTCGGCCAAGGACACGTCGGTGTCTGTGATCGCACCCACACCGTAAGACAGCACGCGCACGCGCACCTCTTCGTTCCCAACCTTTTCCAGCGCCTGCACGATCGCTTCGGCCGAACCCTGCACGTCAGCTTTCACCAGAACCGGCAGTTCTGCCACGTCCTGGTCAGCTTTGGCCTTCGCCATCAGCTGTTCCAGCGTCGTCGCAGCGCCTGCAGCCGCGCGTTTGTCTTTCGCGGCCTTGATGCGGTAATCGGCGATTTCACGCGCCGAGGCTTCGGTATCCACCACGTTCAGCGTATCGCCAGCCGAAGGCGTGCCGGACAGGCCCAGAACTTCGACCGGAACCGAAGGACCGGCTTCCAGCACAGTCTCGCCCTTCGAATTGATAAGGGCGCGAACCTTGCCCCACTGTTCGCCGACAACAAAGATGTCGCCTTTGCGCAGGGTGCCGTTCTGAACCAGAACGGTCGCAACCGGGCCACGACCAACGTCAAGCTTGGCTTCGATCACCGCACCCGAGGCCGCGCGGTTGGGGTTGGCGCGCAGTTCCAGAATTTCGGCCTGCAGGCTGATCGCCTCAAGCAGATTGTCCAGACCCATCCCGGTCTTGGCCGATACTTCTACATCCTGCACATCGCCCGACATCGCTTCGACGACGATTTCGTGCTGCAACAGATCGGTCCGCACCTTGGTCGCATCCGCGCCGTGCTTGTCCATCTTGTTGATGGCCACGATCAGCGGCACCTTGGCGGCTTTGGCATGGGCGATGGCTTCGACGGTTTGCGGCATGACCGCATCATCGGCGGCCACAACCAGCACGACAATATCCGTTACATTGGCACCGCGGGCGCGCATCGAGGTAAAGGCAGCGTGGCCGGGGGTGTCCAGGAAGGTCAGGATCTGACCCTTGTCGGTTTTCACCTGATAGGCACCGATGTGCTGGGTGATGCCACCGGCTTCGCCCGACACCACATTGGCCTTGCGGATTGCGTCCAGAAGGCTGGTCTTGCCGTGGTCGACGTGACCCATGATCGTCACGATCGGCGGGCGGGCCAGCAGATCAACGTCGGCGTCCTTGACGGTTTCGATCGCCTGTTCGACGTCAGCATCCGACACGCGCACGGCCTTGTGGCCAAACTCTTCGATGACCAGTTCAGCCGTATCGGCGTCGATGGCTTGGTTCATCGTGACCATCAGGCCCATCTTCATCAGCGATTTGACGACGTCGGCTGCACGTTCTGCCATCCGGTTGGCCAATTCGCTGACCACGATGGTTTCAGGCAGTTGCACATCGCGGAACTGCTTTTCGGGCTTATTGCCGAAACCCAGTGCCTTGGCGCGGGCCTTGTCCTGCTTGCGCTTCATGGCGGCAAGGCTGCGCGTGCGCCCGCCTTCACCATCCAGCGCCGAAGATAGCGTCAGCTTGCCAACGCGGCGGCCTTCGTCGCCCTTGGCTTTGGCGTTGCGCTCGCGCTCTTCGCGTTCGCGGTCGGTCTTGCGCGGGGTCGGCAGACCGGGCTTTGAACTGGCCGGGCCGCGGTCAACATCACCACCAGCCGGAGAGCCCGAAGGGGCGCTGCGGCCCGAACGTGCTGCCGGGGCGGCCTCGGCAGGGGTTGGGGCCGGGGCTTCGGGCGCTGCAGGCTTGCGGCGCTGGGTGCCCAGAATATCGGCTTTGCGCTGTTCGGCCTTGGCGGCTGCTTCAGCAATGGCTTCGGTGCGAAGACGTTCTTCTTCTTCGGCCTTGGCGCGCAGGGCCGCTTCGCGTGCGCGGTCCTCACGGTCCTTCGCCTCGATCTCTTCACGGCGACGCTGGCGGTCTTCTTCCCGCTGACGTTCGTCATCGGCGCGTTTGGCAGATTCTTCCTGCTCGCGCGCT
>JAIOXV010000175.1 GCA_021741465.1 Paracoccaceae bacterium | reverse complement strand
CGAGGCCTTGGCCAGGGCGCGCAAGGCCCTTGCCATTGGAAAGTCCGATCTGGCGGCGCGGATTGCCCTGCAGATCCTGCATCAAGATCCGCGGCAGGCCGAGGCAAGCCTTGTGCTGGCCGCCGCGCAGTCGCGCCTTGGTAATGCCCCCGAGGCTGCCGGCGGGGGCCGCTTGGCTTACCGGCTGTCCCAATCTGGCGATGCCCGGTTCGAAGCGGCCTTTCTGACCGCAAGCGCTTTGGCCGCGCAAGACAGGCCAAGCTGGGCGAAATGGTGGCTGCGCCGGGCCCACGACCACATTCAAAGCGAAAGCGATGCGCGCCTTTTGCGGCGTGCCTTCAGCAACCTTGACCACCGCACCCCGGCCAAACTGACGCTGCAATTCAGCGGCGGGCCAACCAACAATGCCAATGGTGGCAGCCTGCACGACACCTTCTGGCTGGACGGTATCATCCCCATTCCCATTGCCCAAGCTCTGCCCGGCTTTGCCGCACAAGGGCAGGCCAAGTTGAGCTATCGGCTGTCAGAGGGCGCGCGCCATTCCCTTTCGATCTTTGGCGCCTTTAGCGGTCGGATGGTCTGGCTGAACGATCAGGCCCGCACCTTGGACCCAACCGCGCGCAACCGCGATTTTGCGTCAGTGGGGCTGGATCTTGGGATGAGCTATCGGCGGGCCTTGCGCGACGGGCTTACCCTGGCGATCGAGGGCCAGATTGGCCACCAATGGTATGGGCAAGGCCGCAGTTCAAACCGCCAACAGCTGAAATTCGCGCTGGACAAGGCGTTGCAGGGCGACAGGCTGCTGTCAGTGGCGCTGACGGCAGCCGCGGCACAGCGGCCCGATGCCCCCAGTTCGGACACGCTTTCGCTGGCGGTTGAGGCAGAGCATTGGATGCCGCTGGGCAACGGGGCGGTTTCGGCACGGCTTGGGTACGCCAGCGTGATGGCCGATGCCCGCGGCGTGGCCTGGCGCGGCCCCTCGGCCGGGGCCAACTGGCAGGTTCCGCCGGTTCTGGGCGGGGTTGATCTGGGGCTGTTTGGCGCGCTGCAGGTGAAGGACTTTTGGAAAACCACTTCACAGGCGGATCTGTCGGTGGAACTTGGGGCCTCGGCCCGGTTGAAGCGGCTTTCCGTGATGGGCTTTGCCCCGACGGTCAGCCTGTCCACTTCGCGCAATTTTTCCGACGTGGTGGTGCGCGACACGGCCGACACCAATTTGTCGTTGGGCTTGTCTTCGGTGTTCTGAGGCTGGTCTTTCCCCCCGCCCCGGCCTAGGTTTGGCGCAACATGAGGGGCGACATAAAAGGGGCGAAACATGAAAATGCGTTATCTTCACACGATGGTCCGGGTGCTTGACCTTGAAAAATCAATGGCCTTCTATGCGCTGATGGGGCTGAAGGAAATCCGCCGCTATGAAAGCGAGGCAGGTCGTTTCACGCTGGTCTACCTTGCTGCCGATGGCCAGCCGGAAACACCGCTGGAACTGACCTACAACTGGGATGGCGATGACGGCCTGCCCTCGGACAGCCGCCATTTCGGGCATCTGGCCTATGAGGTTGCCGATATCTACGCGATGTGCGCCCATCTGGCCGCCCATGGCGTGGTCATCAACCGCCCGCCGCGCGATGGGCGCATGGCCTTTGTGCGCAGCCCTGACAATATCTCGATCGAGCTTTTGCAAGAAGGCGAGGCGCTGGCCCCGGCCGAACCCTGGACCAGCATGGGCAATACCGGGCATTGGTGATCTGGCTGCACGCCCGTCAGCAGGTAAAGGACGGGGGGCCAAGTGCCCCCCTGATCTTTTTACACGAGCGCAAGGCAACGGGATGGCCGCGCGCTATGGCTTTTGGCGGAAATCCTTTTCCGGCCGACCCGAGATTTTTGCCCGCAGATCGGGGGCCAGCTCTTCGGGGGCCACTGCCCCGATGATAACACCCACACGTCGGGATTTGCCGCGCATGCCCTTGATCTGGGCTTTCGAAATTGTCGTGCGCTGCGCAGGGCGGCGGGCCCAATCGTTCAAAAGCGCCATCAGCCGCGCGATCTCGGGCTGATGGGCGGCCACGCTGCCAAGATCGGTGAATTCATTTGGATCGCTGGCGGTGTCAAACAGCATCGGGCGGAAACCGCCTTCGGCGTGGATCAGCTTCCAGCGGCCATCAAAAACCATGAACAGCCTGGCGTCTTCGGGGGCGACATCAAGATAGCCGGGACCGGCAATCGCCATGGCGGAATAATCATATTCCGAAAACACCGCCGCGCGCCAATCCGGGGTTTGGCCGTGCAGCAAAGGCGTCAGATCGCGGCCCTCAAGGATATGATCGGCCGGTGCCCCCCCCATCGCCTGCACGAAGGTTGGGGCAAGGTCGATGGCTTCCACCAAGGCATCGCAGGTGGTGCCACGGGTGGCATCCGCAGCATGGCGCGGATCATAGATCACAAGCGGAATGCGCACGGACGGGTCATGAAACAGGTCTTTTTCGCCCATCCAGTGATCACCAAGATAATCGCCATGATCCGAGGTAAGAACGATCATCGTTTCGTTCATGCGGCCGGTTTCTTCCAGAAAGTCCAACAGCTTGCCGAATTCTGCATCGCATTGGGCGATCAGGCCCATATAGGCCGGAATAACCGCCGCGCGGACCTCATCGCGCGAAAAGGCCTGACCGGGCTGGTTGTTCATGAAGGCGTTGAAAACCGGGTGGGGATCGTCCTTTTCGCGGGCGTCGCGCAGCGGCGGCACCACATCGGCCGGGCCATAGAGATTGTGCCAGGGCGCAGGCACGATATAGGGCCAATGCGGTTTGATATAGGACAGATGGCACAGCCAGGGGGCCGCATGATCTTTGGCGATGAACTCCATCGCGCGGGCGGTCAGCCAGGGGGTTTCGCTGTCTTCTTCGCGGATGTTGGCAGGCTGCACGGCGTTTTGCAAAAGCCAGCCCGAGGCGATGTCGCCTTGCGCATCCACCCCGGCATTGGCGTGCACATGCCAGGGATTGTGGCCCGGATAGCCCTGCTGTTTCAGCCATTCGTTGTAGGGAGAGCGCTTTTCGTCATAAAACCCTTCAGGCCCTTCGGCGTTCAGCCCGTCTTCGCGCACCCAGACGTCAAAGCCGCAATCGGCCACCCGCGCGCCGATCACGCTTTCGGGCGCAAGGCCCAGGCGCGCCATGCCTTCGGCATCGACACTCATATGGGTTTTGCCGACAAGCCAGCTGTCCACGCCCAGCTTGCGCAGATGGTCGCCCATGGTCATCTCGCCCACTTTCAGGGGAAAGTTGTTCCAGGCCGCGCCATGGGAATGCACATAGCGCCCGGTGTAAAAGCTCATCCGGCTGGCGCCGCAGATCGGCGATTGCACATAGGCGCGGGTAAAGCGCACCCCGCGTGCGGCAAGGCGATCGAAGTTCGGGGTCTTCATCGTGGGATGGCCCGCGCAAGACAGATAGTCGTGGCGCAACTGGTCATACATGACGAAAAGGATGTTCTTGATCTGGCTCATGGCGTTCAGCGTCCCATCAGGCCGGGAAGGAAAGTTGCGATCTGCGGGAAGATCAGGATAAGCGCAAGCCCCAAGACCATGGACAGGACAAAGGGCCAAACCCCGCGAAAGGCCGTGCCAAGGCTGATATCCCCGATTGTGGCCTTTACCACAAAGACATTCAGCCCCACAGGCGGGGTGATAAGCCCCATTTCCACGGTGATGACAGCGACGATCCCGAACCAGATCATGTCCACACCCATCGGCTTCAAAATCGCGGCGAAGATCGGAATGGTCAGGATCAGCATGGACAGGCTGTCAAAGATGCAACCCATCACCAGATACATCGCGCAAATCGCGATCACGACACCCAAAGGCGAGATTTCCAAGCCGATCAACCAATTGGAAATCGCGCCGGTAAAGCCTGCAAGGTTCACGAAATTGGCAAAGATCACCGCGCCGAAGGAGATGACAAAGATCATGCCGGTGGTGACCCCGGTTTCGATCAGGCTTTCGCGCAATTCGCGCCAACCCAGCTTGCCGCGCGCCACGGCAAAGGCCCCGGCGGCGGTCACGCCAACGCCTGCGGCCTCGGTCGGGGTGAAAAGCCCGCCATAGATGCCGCCGATGATGATGATGAAGATCAAGACCACGCCCCAGACCCGCATCAACAGGCGCAGGCGGTCGCGCCAGCCCGTGCGCAGGCCCCGCGGCCCCTGTTCAGGATGGCGTGCGGTGGTCCAGGCGATCGCACCGGAAAACAGCACGATCAACAGGATGCCGGGCAGAATGCCGGCGATGAACAGCTTGGCAATATCGGTTTCGGCCAGAATGCCAAAGATCACCATCGGCACCGACGGCGGGATCATGATGCCCAACGTTCCCCCCGCGGCAATTGCCCCGGCCGACAACCCGTCGTCATAGCCATAACGCCGCATCGACGGCATCGCGACACGCGAAATCGTGGCCGCCGTGGCCAGCGACGACCCGCACACCGCCCCGAACCCGCCACAGGCAACCACCGTGCCCATCGCCAAGCCACCGCGAAAATGGCCGACAAAGGCGTTTGCGGCGTCATAAAGCTCTTGGGCAAGCTGGCTGCGGTGCACAAAGGCCCCCATCAGCACGAAAAGCGGGATCACCGTCAGGCTGTAAGAGGTGACCTGATCGTACATCTGCTGGCCCGTCATGACGAGCGCGCCGTTGATCGCGCGAAAGTTCAGCGCAAGCCCCGCGTCGCCCCAGGAAATGAGCGCCTGCCCCACCATATCGGCCCGCACATAGGCAAAGCCGACAAGCCCCACGAACATCAGCGCAAAGCCCAGCGGCACCCCGGCGAAAATAGCCAGCAACAGCACGCCAAATCCGATAAGCGAGATTGTCATTCCAAAGACCCCTTGGCGGCATGGGCATCGCGGTCAAGCCCGGCAAGCGCCCGGCCCAAAAGCACCAGCGTCACGGCACAGGACAACCAGCCCAGCACCGCCATCGCACTGGCCACCGGCCAAAGCGGCAAGCGCAATGACCCGGTCGAGGCCATGGAGTTGAACATGATCCCGGCCTGCACCGTCATCCGCCAGCCGATATAGCCAAGTGCGGCCACCGAAATGGCCAGCACCGCCACGCGGTGCCAGCGCCGGGCATTGCCGGAAAGACGGTCCGTCAGAAGGCCGATCGCCAGATGGTTTTCGGCCCGTGACGCCAAGGGCAAAGAGGCAAATACCGTCAGCCCCATGAGAATTTCGGAAATCTCATAGCCGCCGGACAGCGGGGCGTTCAAAAAGTAACGCCCCGCCACATCGATTACGGTCACGGCCACCATGACCAAAAGGCAAAGGCTGACGACCGCCTCGAGAACCCTTTCAGTCCATGTCCAGACCTTGACCATGGCTCAGTTGCCGGCCGCGACATTTGCCTGTTCGGCCACGTAGAAGTCGAGTGCTGCTGCGCCATCGACACCCACCGCGCCAGCGGCTGCAACCCACCCATCCTTGACTGGGGCAAAGGCTGCCGTCAGGTCTGCCACAAAGGCATCAGATGCAGGCGAAATCACCACACCCGAATCCAGCGCGCGCTGGCGTGCCTTGGCCTCTTTGTCGTCCCCGCCTGCGGCGCGACGTG
>JAIOXV010000174.1 GCA_021741465.1 Paracoccaceae bacterium | reverse complement strand
GCGAAGGTAAACTCGAACGGGGCCACGACCGACGATTGCGCCACGCGGTAGGCATGGGTCAGAAGCGTCAGCCCGATGGCCGCGATAACCCCGCATGAACACATCAGAAAAAGATCCCAGTTCGAAGGCCAGACCCAGCGCATGTTTGACCAATTGCACCGCATCCAGCGCCTGAAAGGTCACCCTGCCCGCCACAAGATCATGCATCAGCCGGGTGTAACGGCCCATCGCCTCGCCCCAGACCGGGCGGTCGTAAACCTCGGAAAAGCCACTGGCCTTGGCGGGGCGAAAGGGTTCATAGCGCTTGGATTCCACCCCAACCAGTGTGGTCGCCGTGCTGATGGCCACATCCAGCCAAGGGTGCCGCCCGCCCGACCAGGGAAAGCGCATCTCGGCTTCCAGCGCCACACTTTCGACCCGCCCCATCGGCACGCCCGGCAGGGGGGGCAGATCGGCAGGCCGGTCAAGAAACAGACCAAAGCCATTGGCCACCAACGCGGCAGAGCTTTCGGGGCTGTCGAACTTGCCCGACTTCACCTCGTTGCCGGGGCTTTTGGCCAAGGCGGCAAGGATCTGTTCTGCGGGCAGATGGGGCAAAATGCTGGTCAAAGCACGGGACATCACGTTTCCTTTTGGCCAATGGCCGGGCGGTCAGGCCGCCGCTTCCAGCTTTTCCTGCGCCGACATCCACATCGCCTCGGCGCGGTCTAGCGCATCCATCAGTTCGGCGTATTTGCGGTTCCAGGTTTCCAGCTCGCCCTTGCGGACATCTTCGTAAAGCGCAGGATCGGCAAGCTTGGTCGCCAGCTTGTCGCGCATTTCATTCAGCTTGGCCAGCCGTTCATCGCATTTGCGCACCTCGGCCTTCAGCGCCAGAATATCGTCGCGGCTGGCTTTCTTGGGCTTTTCGGCGGGCTTGGCTGCGGGCTTTTCGGTCTCATCGCCCGCCAGCAATTGCCGCCGATAGGCTTCAAGATCTTCGGTATAGGGCGTGACCGCCCCGCCCTTCACCAGCCAAAGCCGGTCCGCCACCAAGGACAACAGGTGCATGTCGTGGCTGACAAGGATCACCGCGCCGGAATATTCGGTCAGCGCCTCGACCAAAGCCTCGCGGCTTTCGATATCAAGGTGGTTGGTCGGTTCGTCGAGAATAAGAAGATGCGGCGCATCGATGGTGGCCAAAAGCAGGCTGAGCCGGGCTTTTTGCCCGCCCGACAGCCGCCCGACCACGGTTTCGGCCTGATCGGCCATCAAACCAAAAGAGGCCAACCGGGCGCGCAGCCGCGGCTGGCCCTCGGCCGGACGCAGGCGCATGACATGCTGCAATGGGGTTTCGTCGATGTGCAGCTCATCCACCTGATGCTGGGCGAAATAGCCGATGCGCAGCTTGGAAGATTTCACCATCCGGCCTTCGCAGGCTTCAAGCTTGCCCGCCAACAGCTTGGACAGCGTCGACTTGCCTTCGCCATTGCGGCCCAAAAGGGCTATGCGGTCGTCCTGATCGATGCGCAAGGACAGCCGCTTCAGGATCGGCGGTCCGCCATAGCCCACAGCCCCGCCTTCGATGTTGATGATCGGCGGCGACAGCTCTTCCGGGGCCGGGAAGGTGAAAACCACCTTCTTGGCATCTTCCGGCGCGGTGATCGGCGTCATCTTTTCCAGCATCTTGACGCGCGATTGGGCCTGCACGGCCTTTGACGCCTTGGCCTTGAACCGGTCCACGAAAGATTGCAAATGCGCACGCCGCGCTTCTTGCTTTTTCGCCTCGGCCTGCAAGACCGCGCGGCGTTCGGCCATCTGGCGGGCGAACTGGTCGTAGCCGCCCTGCCAATAGGTCAGCTGGCGGTTGTCCAGATGCAGGATGCCTTGCACGGCGCGGTTCAAAAGCCCGCGGTCGTGGCTGATTATCAAGACGGTATGGGGATATTTGGCCAGATAGCTTTCCAGCCACAGCGCGCCTTCAAGATCCAGATAGTTGGTCGGTTCGTCGAGCAGCAAATAATCAGGCTGGGCAAAAAGCACCCCCGCCAAAGCCACGCGCATCCGCCAGCCGCCCGAAAAATCGGAACAGGGGCGCAACTGCGCCTCGGCATCAAAGCCAAGGCCCTTCAGAATGGCAGAGGCCCGCCCTTCGGCCGACCAGGCATCAATATCGGCCAGGCGCGACTGAATATCGGCAATCCGGTGCGGGTCGGTCGCGGTTTCAGATTCGGCCAGCAGCGCGGCCCGCTCGGTGTCGGCCTGCAAAACCGTCTCCAGCAGCGAGGTGGAAGACGAGGGCACTTCCTGCGCCACCCCCCCGATCCGCGCCCGCGACGGGATCGAGATCGCCCCGCCTTCCAAGGCCAATTCGCCCCGAATAAGCCGGAAGAGCGTGGTTTTCCCCGCGCCATTACGGCCCACCAGGCCCACCTTGTGGCCCGTGGGAATGGTGGCCGAGGCCCCTTCAAACAGGGGGCGGCCTTCAACATTGTAGGTGATGTCTTCGATCTTGAGCATGGGCAGGGCAATGCCGCAGGCGGCGCCAAAGGTCAATCTGCCGCCGCCCAAAGCCTGCAAATATCCAAGGCGGGTCGCCTTGATGCCGCGCTGACAGCAACGCCGCCTTCTTTTCTTTGTCATTTAGCCATGATAAGCGCCGCGCCATCCCTTCGGGCCAATTCCGGCCCCTAACCACTGGAGAGCCCCATGGCCACCGAACGCACCCTGTCGATCATCAAACCCGACGCCACCAAGCGCAACCTGACCGGCAAGATCGTTGCCAAATTCGAAGACGCAGGCCTGCGCGTTGTCGCGTCCAAGCGCATTCATTTGTCCGACGCCCAAGCCGGCGCTTTCTATGCCGAACATGCTGCCCGCCCCTTCTATGGTGAGCTGTGCGCGTTCATGGCGTCCGAGCCCGTTGTCGTGCAGGTTCTGGAAGGCGAAGGCGCCATTGCCAAAAACCGTGAAGTGATGGGCGCGACCGACCCGGCCCAGGCCGATGCAGGCACCATCCGCAAGGAATTTGCGCTGTCCAAGGGCGAAAACTCGGTCCACGGTTCGGACAGCGCAGAATCGGCTGCCCGCGAGATCGCGTTCTTCTTCTCGGGCCTTGAACTGGTCGGCTAAGGCCAAAGCTGGAATTTGGCACAAATTCCGAAACGATTTCTGTCCCAGAAATCAAAAGCGGCGGGGAAACCCGCCGCTTCAATTTTTTCTAACGAAAATTGTTCAAAATTTTCCAGAAAATTTTGTGGCTCAGCCGGCCGGTTTCTTTTCCGTCTTCATCACCCAGCGCCCGGTTTCTTCCGACCAGTACTGCGCGGCCATGCCAAGACCGGTGATTTGGGTCCAAAGCCCGCGCGCTGCCGCCACGGCAGCCTCATCCCCACCATCAAACAAGACCCAAAGCCGCTCCAGCGCCTCTTCCCCGGGAAGAGGCGTCGCGCCGTCCAGAAGCACAACACCTTGCGCGCCGTTTCGGGCATCCCCTTGCCCGATCAGCACCGGCTGCTCTGCGTCCCAGGGGCCACCTTCCAGGCCGTGGGGCTGAAAGTCGTCTTCCGGCTCTAGCCAAAGCTTGGCATCCAGCCGGTCGCGCCGTTCTGCATCCGGACTGCGCAGCATGACCCGCCAGCCCGCCGCCAGCGCCCGCGGCAAGATCAGCGCCAGCACCTCTTCCGGCCCCGAGCGTGTCAGATGGTAAAACATCGCCGTGCCCATCACGCGACCTTTGCACCGGTGCGCGGGTCGGACCGTCGGCTTTGGGCGAGAAAGCGTGGCAAGGTCACGACTTGGTCTCGAACCGGTCGCGGATCAGCCGGTTCAGCGCCATTACCCCCCAGCCCGTTGCGCCCTTCGGGGCAAGGGTGCTGTCGGTTTTCAACAGCGCGGTGCCGGCGATATCAAGGTGGATCCACGGCATGTCATCTTTGACAAAGCGCCGCAGGAACTGCGCGGCGGTGATAGAGCCACCATCGCGGCCACAAGAATTGACCATATCCGCGACCCGGCTTTTGAGCTTGGCGTCATAGCCATCGCCCATCGGCATGCGCCAAGCCCCTTCGCCTTCGGCCTGAGCGGCGGCGAGAAAGGCGTTGCAAAGCGCGTCGTCATTGGAAAACACGCCGGTGTTTTCATGGCCCAAAGCCACGATGATGGCGCCGGTCAGGGTGGCAAGATCGACCATACCCGAGGGTTTGAACCGTTCTTGGGCGTACCACAACACATCGGCCAGAACCAAACGGCCCTCGGCATCGGTATTGATGACTTCGATCGTATCGCCTTTCATCGATCGCACCACGTCGCCGGGGCGTTGTGCGCGGCCGTCGGGCATGTTTTCAACCAACCCGACCAGCCCCACCACATTGGCCTTGGCCCCACGCAGCGCCAGCGTGCGCATGACGCCTGCCACCACCGCAGCCCCGCCCATATCCATCGTCATATCTTCCATCCCCCCCGCGGGTTTGATGGAAATACCGCCGGTGTCAAAGCACACGCCCTTGCCGACCAGCGCAAAGGGCGCCTCGCCCGGCTTGCCGCCCTTCCACTGCATCACAACCACTTTGGACGGGCTTTCAGACCCCTGCCCCACCCCCAAAAGCGCGCGCATGCCAAGCTTTTTCAACTCGGGTTCTTCAAGGATTTCCACTTCAAGACCAAGCTCTTGCATTGCGGCAAGGCGGGCTGCGAAATCATCGGTGGTCAGGATATTGGCCGGCTCGTTGACAAGATCGCGGGTGAAGAAAATACCCTCGCTCAGCGCGGCCATCGGTGCGGCAGTCGCGGCCACGCTTTCGGGTTTGGCGCAGGCCAGGGCCACAGGGCCGCGCAGTTTCGGCGCGCTGGTCTTGTGAGCGTTGAAGTCATAGGCGCGCAGGGCAAGACCAAAGGACAGCTCGGCCGCTTGCGGATGGGTTTCCGCCACGATCAACGCCCCCAAAGGCCCAAGGGCGCGGCCAATGCCGGCCCCGGCCTTGCGCGCCTGGGCTGCGGTTGCCTTGCGCGGCAGGTTGACCAGGGTCAGCATTTCGGCCGCAAGCCCCACGGGAAAGGCCAGCATCATCGCATCGCCGGGCTTCAGCGCCGCCCAATCGGCGCTGGCCAGCGCGCGCGTGACCATACCACGGCTCATCCGGTCAAGCCGGCGCGCGGCAGGGCTTGCCGGGGTGGTGCCATCGGCCAGAAGCGCGATCATGCCCCGGGCACCGGCAAGGGCCTCCAGATCGGTTGCGGTGAAGGTCAAGGCAACGGGTTGGTTGCTTTGCGGGCTGGCAGTGAGGGTCATGATGCGTTCCTTTTGGCACGCGGCCAGAAATCCGCGCGGCTTTTTGCGCAAAGCTAGCGAAGGGGGCCCCTCTTGGCCAGATAGCAGTTTTACCCCGCGGCGAAAATTGCTAGCCTGCCCGGGCATATGCCACAAGGAATAGCGTCTGTTGCCCAGATTCGACCGATATCTGCTTGTCCAGCTTTTGGCCGTCTTCGGCTTTTTTGCGCTGGTGCTGGTGTCGGTCTATTGGGTCAACCGCGCCGTCGGCCTGTTTGACCAGCTGATCGGGGATGCCCAGACTGCGCTGGTGTTTTTGGAATTTTCGCTGCTGACCTTGCCGAACGTGATCCGCGTTGTCTTGCCGGTGGCG
>JAIOXV010000173.1 GCA_021741465.1 Paracoccaceae bacterium | reverse complement strand
ACCTCGGCCAGCAGCGCCTCTAGCGCCTCGCGCCGGGCGGCGGCCAGACGCGAGGCCTCGGCGGGGGCATCAATCTCGGATCGGGCGGCGGCCAAGAGCGCGGTCAAGGCCGCTTTTTCGTCGCCAAGCCGGGCCACATCGCCCAAAGCGGCATCACGTTCGGCCAAAAGCCCCATGACCTGTTGTTCGAAATCTCCGATCCTGCCTTCAGCGGCGGAAAGGCTGGCTTGCAGCCCTTCGGCGCGCGCCCGTTCCAGCCCCAGCGCATCGGCAAGCTGAGCGACCTGCGCGTTCAACTCGGTCAGTTCGGCGCCTTGGCTGGTGATGGTGTCGCGCAAGACCGATTGCATGACGGTGAAGATGGTCAAGACGAACATCATCACCATCAACAGCGTGGTCACGGCATCGACAAAGCCGGGCCAGATCATCGAACTGTCGCGGCGGCGCGTCAGCCCCATGGCCTAGCGCCCCCGGCCAAGCTGGCGCACCGCGGCGGTCAGCGCGGTCAGATCGGCGCGCAGATCGGCCGTGCTTTCGGCCCGGCCTGCGGTCAGTTCTTCCAGAATGCGCAAAAGCTGCACATCGATGGAGCGCAGGCGCATGCGGCTTTCGGCATCGGAATGCGCCCCGCCCTCGGCGCCTTGAAGGGCGTCGATCAGGCGCTCTTGCCCTTCGGCAATGCGGGCCAATGCTGCGGTTTGGGCCGCGGTTTGGACCTGATCCGTTTCGCCCAGCAGGGCCAGCCGGCCAAGGGTTTCGGTCAGCGCTTCCATCCGGTCATCCAGCGCCAGCCGGTCTTGTTCGCCCTGAGCAGCAATGGTTTGCAACACCTCGATCTGCGCGCCCAGATGGTCGATCAGCCCGGCCATTGCGCCGCTGTCGCCTTCCCCCTCGGCGCTGGTAAAGCCAACCCGGGTGATCGAAGACAGCCAGTCTTCCAACTCGCGGTAGAAGCGGTTCTGACCATGGCCGGCAAAGAGTTCCAGCAGCCCCACCACCAAAGACCCCGCCAAGCCCAAGAGCGAGGAGGAAAATGCCGTTCCCATGCCGCCAAGCTGGCTTTCCAGCCCGCCCATCAGTTTGGAAAACACATCCAGCCCGGTTTCGCCTTCTTGTGGGGCAAGGCTGCGGATGGTGTCCACCACGGCGGGAACCGTGGTGGCAAGCCCGTAAAACGTTCCCAAAAGACCAAGGAAAATCAGCAGGTTGATAAGGTATCGCGTGATATCGCGGGCCTCGTCTATCCGTGTTGCCACCGATTCAAGGATAGACCGGGTCGAAGAGGCCGACAGGTTTGACCGCGCGCCGCGGCTGCGCAAAAGCTGGGCCAGGGGGGCCAGCAACAGCGGTGCCGGGGCATCGGCCGATCCGGGTTCGTGGCGGGCGAAAGCCTCGATCCAGTTGACCGACTGAACCAGAATGAAGACCTGCCAAAAACAGGTGACAACCGCCAGCAAAAACACCCCGGCGATAAAGCCGTTCAGCCAAGGGTTGGTGCTGATGATGCCCAGCACGGTTTCGTGGATCAGCCAGGCCCCGGCAATGACCAGCCCGACCACCAAAAGCATGGTGACGATCTGGCGGATCGGTTGGCTGAACCTGAGACTGCTTTCGGGGGCGGTCTTTTGCATCACTTCTGCCCGATTGTTCTGCTTTGGCGAAACAATAGCAGGCAGGCCCCGGTTGCCAAGCAAAACTAAAGCAGATGGACCCGCCGTGACAGCCATTCCAGATCGGCATCGGCAATACCCAGATCCGACAGGTGGGTTGCGGTGGCGTGCAGATAGTCGCGGTTCGCCCCACGGCCCCCAATGGCGCGGGCAATGATCTGCGCCTGTTCTTCCAAAGCCAGCCCACCGCAATACTGTTCGTGATCGGGGTCAATGACAAAGACCAGCGCCTGCACACCCCGCCCGTCGGCCAGATCAATGCCCAGCCAGCGTTCCAGATAGGCCGATGAGATCAGTTCGCGCGTGCGCAGGGCCTGAAGGGTTTCCGCCTCGGCCCCCGGGGCCACGCGAAAGGCCACGCCATCGCAATGGGCGGATGGGTCAGCATCCAGCGCCAGCACCAGACCCGGCGCCTCAAGCGTGCCGCGATGGTGGATCGAGCGCATGCAGAAGCTGCGGTGCCAGCCCGTCGCGCGGGCAATCACCTGTTCTGCCACCGGAAATTCCGGGTTCCAGATCAGGCTGCCATAGCCAAACACCCACATGTCATCTGCCATAGCTGGCCCTCCCCTTGGCGCTTGGTGTAGAAAGGGATGGGCGAAATGAAAAGGGGCCGCGATGCGGGGGCTGTTGGGAATAACGGTGCTGCTGGCGGCACTTTGGGCCGGCTGGTGGGCGGTTGGCGCGCGCGGGGCAAAGGGCGCGGCCGAAGCCTGGTTCGCCGCACAAGACCGGCGCGGGATCGCGGCCAGCTATGAGGATCTGACGGTTTTGGGGTTTCCAAACCGCTTTGATCTGACGGTGACGGCCCCGTCGCTGGCCGATCCGGCAACGGGCCTTGGCTGGACCGCCCCCTTCGCCCAGATCTTCGCGATGAGCTGGAAGCCGTGGCACCTGATTGCCGCCCTTCCCAGTGGTCAGGTTTTTTCTACGCCAGACCAAAAGGTTACGCTGAATGGCGACCGGATGATGGCAAGCCTTTTGAAGGTTCCAGGCACCGATCTGGCCTTTTCGGAACTGGTGGTTCAGGGCGATAACCTGCACATTCTGGGCGATCTTGGGTTGCGCGCGGTGGGCCATGCGGTTGGGTCAATGCGCGCCGAAACCGGGGCTGAATACCGGCTGGGCCTGTCGGCCAAGGATGTGTTGGTTTCTGCCGCCTTTGCCGGCGACGGCCCGGGCGAGCGCATATCCGAGGGCTATCTGGACGCCCGTATCACGCTTTCAGCCCCACTGGACCGGCACATGGGCCAGACCCGGCCGCGGCTGACCGGCGTGGCGATTGACGCGGGCTCTTTGGTTTGGGGCAAGATGGCGCTGGCCGCAAAGGGCAGGCTGCAGCCAGATGACAGCGGTTTTGCCAGCGGTGAGGTGGAAATTCGCGTCACGGGATGGCAAAGCTTGCCCCCGGCACTGGCCGCCGCCGGGCTGATTGCGCCCGATTTCGCCCCGGTGCTGACGCGCGGGCTTGGCGTAATGGCGGCCCAAGGGGCGACGGCCGATGTTCTGGTGATCGCGTTCACGGCGCGGGGGGGGCGGATGTCGCTTGGCCCCCTGCCCCTTGGCCCGGCCCCTTGGTGGGGGAATTAAGACATAGCTATATCAGAGGCTTACTTGCAATATGACCCGCTGCGATAGCGGGCGATGTCAAAATGCAGATGGTCTTCGTGATAGCCGTCTGAGCCCGGACCAAGCGTGGTTCCGAAAATACCACAGGCCGCCTTGTGGGCCTTGCGGATCTGCTTGTTGTAGTTCTTTGCAACCGACCATTGCGTGCCATCGGCAAAGACAAACCCCGCGACATCCAGCGCCTTGCCGCGCCCGTGTTCGCTGATCTTTGCGCCCTTCTTGTTGTTGCGGGGGCGGCAAATATAGCTGGCGGCGATGCGGATTTCGACCACCTCGGCGCGGCCCATGGCGGGGCGCAGGCCCTTTTCGATCCAGGTCTTGAAGGCCGTGGCGGTGTCGCAGCTGATGGTTGCGGGCTGGCTCAGCCGGATGTCGGAAACCGATGTGACACGCACCGGGGCATCCAGCCCGCAGCCGGTGACCTTGCCCTTGATCGGGGCCAGCGCCTCGCCCTTGATGGAGGGATCGCCGCAGACCGAGCCTTTTTTCGAGGGCTTTTCCTTTTTCTTGGCCGGGCTGGGGGCCAGATTGGGGGCGAACGTGGGGCTGGGGGGGGGGGCCGGTTCGGGCATCACCTGCGCGCTGGCCAAGCGCGGGGCCAGCCCATCCGGGCGGTGTTTGGGGCGCACTGGGGCCGCGGATTTGGCCGCGGCAGGCAGGGCGGCGGCACTTTCGCGCAACGCGGGCAGATCAGGGCGGCGCTTGGGGCGCGGCACAGTGGCGGGCGTTGGCGCGGTGGTGGGGGCGGGTGCTGCGGCCAGATCTGCGGGTTTCGCCGGCGCGGGTGCTGCGGCCATTCCAACCGACCGGGGCATCGGACGGATCGAGGTTGCGGGTGCCTCGGCCACCGCTGCCTGTCCCAAGAACCCAAACACCACGCACACCACCCACAGACGCATCGGGCTATTCGCTTGGCTTTTTGGCCGGCACCGCGCGGCCGAAATCTGGCGCGGCGGTGTCTTGGCCGGCTTCGATGATGCTGCGGCGAATGGCGCGGGTGCGGGTGAAATAGGCGTGCAATTCATCGCCATCGCCCATGCGGATGGCGCGTTGCAGCGTGAAAAGTTCCTCGGTAAAGCGGCCAAGGATATCCAGCGTCGCCTCTTTGTTGGTCAGGAACACATCGCGCCACATCGTCGGGTCAGAGGCCGCGATGCGGGTGAAGTCCCTGAAACCGCTGGCAGAATATTTGATGACTTCGCTGTTGGATACCCGGCGCAAATGGTCGGCCACGCCCACCATCGTATAGGCGATCAGGTGCGGCGTGTGGCTGACCACGGCCAAGACCAGATCATGGTGGGGGGCGTCCATCTCATCGACGTTTGAGCCCATCGCCTCCCACAGGCGGCGCAGGCGCGTGGTGGCATCGGGGGTGGATTTTTCGGTTGGCGTGAGCAGGCACCAGCGGTTTTGAAACAGCGTGGCAAAGCCCGACCGCGGCCCGGAATGTTCGGTGCCGGCCAGCGGGTGGGCCGGCACAAAGGCCACGCCTTCGGGGATATGGGGCGCGACCGCCTCGATCACGGCCTGTTTGACAGAGCCCACATCGGTCACACAGGCGCCTTGCGACAAATGCGGACCGATGTCGGCGGCAATCTCGGCCATGGCCCCCACGGGCACGGCCAGAACCACCAGATCAGCGCCTTGAACCGCCTCGCCCGCCGTGGCGAAGACGCGGTCGCAAATGCCGATTTCAACCGCGGTGCGGCGGGTTTCTTCGGTTTTGGCATAGCCCACAATCTCGCCCGCAAGGCCGAACTGCTTCATGGCATGCGCCATGGAAGAGGCAATCAGGCCAAGGCCGATCAGCGCGACGCGGTCATAGATCGGCGGGGTCATTTGGCACCTTTGAACTGGCCAATGGCATGGGCGACCCGGCGGCAGGATGCCTCGTCTCCGATGGTGATGCGCAGGCAGTTCGGCAGCTTATAGCTGGCCACCCGACGCACAATAAGCCCTTGGGATTGCAGAAATGTATCGCAGGCCTCGGCCTCGTCCGCGCTGGCAAACCGTGCCAGGATGAAATTGGCCATCGAGGTATCGGACGGCACGCCCAACTCGGCCAATGCCTCGGCAAGCCAGTGGCGCATGCGGGCATTGTCGGCCCGGCATTTGGCCACATAATCCTGATCGCGCACCGCGGCTTCGGCGGCGTCAAGCTGGGTGTTTGACAGGTTGAAAGGCCCGCGAATACGGTTCAGCACATCAATGATATGCTGCGGACCATAGCCCCAGCCAATGCGAAGCCCGCCCAAACCATAGATCTTGGAGAAGGTCCGCGTCATCACCACGTTGTCGCGCGCCTCGATCAGGGCCGCACCGGCATCAAAGCCTTCGACATATTCGGCATAAGCCCCGTCCAGCACCAAAATCG
>JAIOXV010000172.1 GCA_021741465.1 Paracoccaceae bacterium | reverse complement strand
ATCCCGCAATTGGGCCTGTCCAATGCCGCCCGTGCCGGGTTGACCGGCTTTGTTGGTGGCACCTCGCGCCAGGTGGCCCCCCAAGGCGTGACCATCAACAACCTGCTGCCCGGCATTCATGACACCGACCGCGCCACGGCGCTGGATGGTGGGGTGGTCAAGGCCAAGGGCATCACGATGGACGAAGCCCGCGCCCAGCGGATGGCCGAAATTCCGGCCCGCCGCTATGGCTCGGCGCTGGAATTTGGCGCGACCTGTGCGTTTTTGTGCAGCCAGCATGCCGGTTTCATCGTGGGGCAGAACATCCTGCTTGACGGTGGCGCGCTGAATTCGACGCTGTAAGGCCGGTCTTGCCGCATCTCGGCAGGGCTGCTAGGTAACACCCGATAAAATCACTCGGAAACTCTGGGTTTGACCACAGCCGCGCTCCGCCTTGACGTTCGCACCCTGAACCGCCGCTTTGGCGCGCGACAGGTGGTGCGTGATGTGACCCTGTCGATCGAGGCGGGGCGCGTCATGTGCCTTTTGGGGCCTTCGGGCTGCGGCAAGTCGACCACGCTGCGGATGATCGCCGGGGTCGAGCGCCCCGATGCCGGCCAGATATTCATCGACGGCGCGGCGGCTTTTGGCCTCGGCGTGAACCTGCCGCCCGAGGCGCGCGGCGTTGGGATGATGTTTCAGGATTTTGCGCTGTTTCCGCACCTGACGGTCGAGGGCAATGTTGCCTTCGGCCTGAAGGGGGATGCCCAAGCCAAGGCGCGCCGGGTGGGTGAGCTTTTGGAAAAGGTCAATCTTACCGGCTTTGCCGCAAAGCACCCGCATGAGCTTTCGGGCGGGGAACAGCAGCGCGTGGCGCTGGCGCGCGCCCTTGCGCCGCGGCCACGGGTGATGCTGATGGACGAGCCGTTTTCAGGCCTGGACAACCGGCTGCGCGATGGGGTGCGCGACGCGACCTTGGCGCTGTTGAAAGAAGAAGGCGCGGCGGTTCTGCTGGTGACCCATGAGCCGGACGAAGCCATGCGCATGGCCGATGAAATCGCGCTGATGCGGGCCGGTGCCATCGTGCAACAGGGTGCGCCCTATAACATCTATAACGCGCCGGTTGACCGCGCTGCTGCCGGGTTTTTCAGCGATATCAATGTGATCCAAGGGGTCTCCAAGGGGGCGCTTACCCAGACGCCCTTTGGCAGCTTTCTGACACCGGGCCACGCCGATGGCGCGCCGGTGGATATCATCATTCGCCCCCAGCACCTGAAGATCGACTTTGACCGCGCCGGGCGCGGCCCGAACCCCACAGTGCAAGACGGCACGCCCGCCCGGGGAACCGTGGCGCGGGCGCGGTTTCTGGGTCGGGAAAGTCTGGTCGATTTCGTGATGGATCAGCATGATGAGCGCGGCCCGCTGACCTTGACCGCCGCCGTGCCTGGCGTGTTCTTGCCCAAACCCGGCACGGCGCTGTGGTTGATGATCCGCCGCGACCGCTGTTTTGTGTTTCCGGCCGCCTAAACCGCCAAAGGTTCAATCGCAAGCAGGCGGTCCAGCGGATAGCGCGCCTCGCCACGGCCTGCCTTGCGGCGCACCACCAACACCCGCCGCCCCTGATCTTCGGTCAGGCGCAGCACCATAACCTCGTCGCGCTGGGGCCTGTCTTGGTCGTCAAGGGCGAAAAGCCACATCCAGGCCCCTGATCGGATTGCGGCGCGCAGGGCGGGCACCAACCCCTCGGCCACGGCAGTCGCGGCGGGGCGGAAGGTGAAAATGTCATCCTCATCGGGGTCTTGCGGGGCAGGGGCGACGGCCCCGATCTTGGCGGCAAGGCTGCGCGCGGCGCGGGCAAGGCCGGGATCCCCGGCGGTCGAGACGCGGCGCAACCCGTCGCGCAGCGCCTCCATCTCGGCCATTGTCAGCATCAGGGGCGGCAAAGTGGTGGGCGCGCGCAGGACATAGCCGACACCACGCTCGCCCTCGATCGGCATGCCGCTGGCCATCAGCGTGGCCATATCGCGCCAGATCGTGCGCACCGAAACTCCGCCCATCGCTGCGGCAAGATCGCTGGCGCGGTGCAAGCGCCCGTCGCGCAACACCTGCACCAGTTCAAACAGCCTGTCTGTGCGGCGCATGGCGGCCCCTTTCGCAGTTCAACTGACATAATTATGTCAGTTATGCAGAATTGTCACGCTTTTTGACACTACACTTTGCCGCGTCTGTGGCCCAAGCATGGGCGCAAGGTGAAACGCGGTCGCATCCTGCGGCCAGAAAAGGGAGCAAACCCATGCTGAACAACATCGGCCTTCCCGGCCTTCTGCTTATTGCCGTCGTCGTCCTTGTCATGTTTGGCAAAGGCAAGGTTTCGTCTTTGATGGGCGAAGTCGGCAAAGGCATCACCGCCTTCAAAAAGGGCGTGAATGATGGTACCAAAGAGCTTGAAACCCAAACGGCCGAGGCGGCAAAAGACGTGACCCCCGGCGAAAAATCTGCGGAAAAAGACAAGGTATAATAGCCCTTTCCACCGCGAAGCTAACGTAACACGTCAACAGCCGGAGAGGTCGAATGAACCTTGGCATGCCCGAACTTCTGGTTATCGGCATCGTTGCGCTGATCGTCATAGGCCCCAAAGACCTGCCGGAAATGTTCCGCCAGCTTGGAAGGTTCACGGCCAAGATGCGGGCCATGTCGCGCGAGTTTTCGCGCGCTATGGAGCAGGCGGCCAATGAAACCGGCGTGGCGGATGTTGCCAAAGATCTGAAGGCCGCAACCAACCCCAAGGCGATGGGGTTGAACGCGGTCAAGGATGCGGTGGACAAGTTCGAAAAGTGGGATCCGATCAAGAACGCGGCAAAACCCACGATTCCGCTGACGCCGGGCGGTACCTTGGTGCCGCCGCCCATGCCCGCCACGGTGCCCGCGCCAAGCCTTGGCACGGCTGCGGCAGAGACGACTGCGGCCGAAGCGGCCCCGACCGCGGCCTTGGGGCCGAACACCGCGGCCTTGTATGAAAAGAAGGCGGCCAAAGAGGCCATCGTCAAGGAAGCTGCGCAAAAGCTGCGGGCGATCGACAAGCCCGACACGGCCACGCCGGCCGCCGTCCCCGCCGCCAAAGCCAAGGCCCCCCGCGCGGCGAAGGTTGCGGAAAAACCTGCACCTGCCCCCGCTGCCCCCAAAGCCCAGCGCAAGAAGAAAGCCGCGGAAGAATGACCAAATCCGAAGACATCGACGGCTCTGCCGCGCCTTTGATCGAACATCTGGCCGAACTTAGAAACCGCCTGATCTGGGCTGTTTCGTCCTATATCGTGGCGATTTTGGTCTGTTTTTTGGTGGCCGAGCCGATCCTGACCTTCATGCTGACCCCCATCGAAGAGGCGATGCGCGGTTTGGGCAACCCCAATCCGGTGATGCAATACACCGCGCCGCAAGAGTATTTCTTTACCTTGGTGCGAATTTCGATGGTGGCGGGCTTTGCCGTTTCGTTTCCGGTGATCGGCTATCAGCTGTGGCGGTTCATTGCGCCGGGCCTCTACCGATCTGAAAAATCGGCGTTTTTGCCGTTTCTGGTGGCCTCGCCCGTGCTGTTCCTGTCGGGGGCGGCCTTTTCGCATTATGTCGTAACACCCATTGCGATGCGGTTCTTTCTGGGCTTTGCCGATGCCTCGTCCGTGGTGGCCGCGATCATCCCTTCGCTGACGGATCTTCCCGGCGATCTGGCGGCGGTGCCGGTCGAAGACCATGGCATCGAGATTGTCTTTCAAGGCAAGGTCAACGAAACCCTAGATATCTCGCTTAAACTTCTGGTCGCCTTTGGGCTTTGCTTTCAATTGCCGGTCTTGCTGACCTTGATGGGCAAGGCTGGGCTGGTCACGGCGGCAGGGCTTGGCGGCATGCGCAAATATGCCGTGGTGCTGATCCTTTTGGTGGCAGCCCTTGTGACCCCGCCGGATGTGATGAGCCAGCTGATCCTGTTTTTCGCCGTCTATCCGCTTTACGAAGTCTCGATCTTCCTGATCCGCCGCATTGAAAAGCGCCGCGAGGCTGAATTGCGTGCCGAAGGGCTGTGGGAAGACGAAGAGGAAGACCATCCGGAAGACGCAGGCGCAGAGGTCGCCGCAGAAGGACCGAAAGACGCCAAATGACCGACCCGCTGATCCGCATTGCCGAGGCGCTGGAGCGTCTGGCCCCCGCACCGATGCCCGCCCCTGATTTTTCTGCGGCCGAGGCCTTTGCCTGGCACACCGGGCCTGACCGGCTGGAGGCGGTGGTGAAGGTGTCGCGGGTGGATCTTGGGCTTTTGGTGGGCATCAACCGGTCTCGCGACACGCTGTTGGAAAACACCCGGCATTTCGCGCGCGGCCTTCCGGCCAACAACGCGCTTTTGTGGGGCGCGCGCGGCATGGGGAAATCCAGCCTTGTCAAGGCGATCCACGCCCAGGTGGTGGCCGAGGGGCTGGCGCTGAAGATCGTGGAGCTTTCGCGCGAAGACCTGCCGTCGGTGGGGCGCCTTTTGGCCTATTTGCGCGCGGCCCCCTTCCGCTTCATCCTGTTTTGCGATGACCTGTCGTTCAGCCATGATGACCAGCATTACAAATCGCTGAAGGCGGTGTTGGATGGCGGGATCGAGGGGCGGCCCGACAATGTGCTGTTCTATGCCACGTCGAACCGCCGCCATCTGATGCCGCGCGACATGATCGAAAACGAACGCGCCACCGCCATTACCCCCGGTGAGGCGGTGGAAGAAAAGGTGTCGCTGTCAGACCGGTTCGGGCTGTGGCTGGGTTTTCACCCCTGCGATCAGGACCAGTATCTGGAGATGATCCGCGGCTATTGCGCCGCCCATGGGGTGGTGATCAGCGAAGAGCGTTTGTGGGCCGAGGCCATCGAATGGCAAGCCACGCGCGGCGGGCGTTCGGGCCGGGTGGCGTGGCAGTTCTTCTGCGATCTTGCCGCGCGCGAAGGCGTGCGGATTTAAAATCCGCCGCCGCGCATCGCCCGCCCGGGCCTGCCGCAATCTGCCCCGAAATTATTGCACGTAGGGCAGCGGATCCAGGCTGTCGACGCCCTTCCTGACCTCGAAATGCACGAAGGCGGGGTTGGCGGCGCGCACGGCGGCAATGGTCTGGCCCTTCTTCACGCTGTCGCCCTTGGACACTTTCAACCCGTCAACGCCGGCATAAACGGTCAACAAGCCATCGGCATGGCGGATCACCACAATCGGCGTGCCGGTGGTGTCCTTGGTCACCGCCGCAACCGACCCGTCGGCGGCTGATTTCACCGCCGTTCCGGGGGCGGCGGCAATGTCGATGCCGTCATTCTTGCCCTTGGAATAGCTGCGGATGATCTTGCCTGCGACCGGCATGGCGAATTTCGATCCGGTGGTGCGCTGCTGGGCCATGTCTTCGGCCGGCGGGGCCGCCTTGGCCGCTTGTGCTGCGGGGACGACCTTTTCGTCGGGCAAGGGTTCCTTGGCAGAAGGTGGGGTCGGCGTGGGGCTGGCGGTGCCGGGGGCGGTCGGGGCCGCTTCGGCCTTGGCAGGCGGGGCACCGGTGGCGGTCGGGATCATCAGATATTGGCCCTCGCGCACCCCAAGATCGGGGCCAAGCCCGTTCCAGTCGGCCAAGGATTTGGCCGAAACATTATAGCTGCGCGCGATGGAGAATGCCGTCTCGCCCCGGGCCACGCGATGGCGGGTGGGTTCCATCCC
>JAIOXV010000171.1 GCA_021741465.1 Paracoccaceae bacterium | reverse complement strand
CACCGCCAATGGCCAGATCCCCCCGGCCCAGGATCAGCGTATCAGCGCCCTCGCCACCCGAAAGGCTGTCGGCGCCATCAATCGCGGCATCGGTGCCGCCCGCGCCGGTGGCATCGCCGCCCGAAATCACATCATCCCCCGCCCCGCCCCAAAGCCGGTCGGCCCCCGCGCCACCGGTCGGGACATCGTTGCCAGCCTCGCCCAGAACCATGTCATTGCCATCGCCCCCGGCAAGGCTGTCATCGCCCGTGCCCCCGGCAAGCATGTCATCGCCGCCTTCGCCGTGCAGGCTGTCATCGCCGCCCTCGCCCAACAGCGAATCCGCCCCGTCGCCCGCCATGACGCTGTCATCGCCATCGCCCATGCGGCCGTAATCATCGCCCGCGGTGCCGTCGGCATCATCGGTCCCCTCGGTGCCCGCAAGAACCGTGTCAAAATCTTCGGGACGATAGCCGGTATCGGTTTCGGTATCGGCCAAAAGCGAAATGTCCGAGGCCTGCAAATCAGTAACGCCTTCGACCAGGGCGACGACGTTGCCATCGACCACAACAAGGCTGGACAGGCCATCGGCGCTAAGCCGCACTTCGACCGCGGGGGTCAAAAGGGTTGAGCTGTCAGGGTCGCTTGCCGGGGCATAGTGCAGAACCAGCGTATCCTCGGCGGTTTGGTAATCGGTGATGGTGAACAGCCCGGTGCCATCGTTCCAGCGGGCGTCCATCTCGAAGCGGTCGGCGCCAGCGCCGCCCGTGGCGGTATCGCCGCGGCCCAGAATCAGCCGGTCATCGCCCGCGCCACCAAAAAGCTGGTCCGCCCCATCGGCCGCCGTCATCGAGCCGGTGGCCCCGCCAAGGCTGGAAAAGCCGGAAATCACATCATTGCCATCGCCACCGGCCAACAGATCGGCCCCGCTGCCCCCCGAAAGCCAGTCATCCCCGGCCTGACCTGCAAGGCTGTCATCGCCCAGATCGCCAAAGATATTGTCCGCCCCGTCGCCGCCCAGCACATAATCATTGCCATTGCCGCCCGAGACCAGGTCATCGCCTTCGCCGGCATCCACCTTGTCATTGCCCGCCCCCATATTGGCGGTGTCATCGCCCTGGCCGAGATTGGCATAATCATCCCCGGACGAGCCGGTCAGGCTGTCATCGCCCCCTTCCATGAACCAGGCCAGATTGTCGGCATCGGCCGTGACATCATCGTTCTCGTCGCCAAACCGGTCGGTGCGAGCATAATCTGCGCTGTTGTACAGCCCATCCCCACTGTCGGTGGTGTCGGTGCTGGTGCCTCTGTCGCTTGACGCGAGGCTGGCGGCAAACGCGCCAAAGAACAGCAAGAAATTGGCAAGCGTGGCGACGTCCATCCTGGACCCCCGTAAAACGACCGATCATCCGCCCTTTTGCCAGCCGATTGTGGCCCAAGATTGGCACAATCCCGGCAACCAAAAGCCGATTGATGTGCAGCTTGATGCGCAAGGGGCCGGGCGAGGGCTTGGCGCGCGCGCGCAAGCCCTGTAAGACGATGGGGCAACAGGCAGGCGCGGTGACATGCACGGCCCTGCGCGCGCAAAGCAGGCACGCCCAAGGAGAGACCATAAGGTGAGCAATCCGGACAGTTTCATCGAAGAAGTCACCGAAGAAGTGCGCCGGGACCGGCTTTTCGCCATGTTCCGCAAATATGGCTGGATCGGTGGTCTGGTGGTTTTGGGCATTGTGGGCGGCGCGGCCTGGAATGAATGGCAAAAAGCCCAGGCAACCGCCCGCGCCCAAGGCTTTGGCGATGCCATGATGGATGCGCTGGACGTCGGCGGCACGGTCGAGCGCCGCGAGGCGATGGCGGCGGTTCCGGCTGACGGGGCGCAGATCGGCCTGCGCGCGCTGATGATCGCGTCAGACCCTGACGGAGATGGCGCCGACAGCAAGGCGGCCAGTCTGGCCGCGCTGGAGGCGCTGATCGCAGACACCACCCAACCCGAGGTCTACCGCGACATCGCGCAATTGCGCCGGGTCATGGTGGCGGGCGCGGACCTGCCGCTGGCCGACCGGCGCGCAGCCCTGGAAAGCATTGCCGCCCCGGGCCGGGCCTTTCGGGCGCTGGCCAGCGAACAGCTTGCCTATCTTTTGATCGAAGAAGGCAAGACCGACGCGGCGATTGCAGCCTTGGCCGCTCTGATGCAGGATCAGGGCGCAACACAGGCGCTGCGTGCGCGTGCGTCCGAGGTCATCACCGCCCTTGGCGGTACGCTGCCCGATGCAGCAGCGACGGCAGATCAGGGTTGAACGGAGTAAGGCGGTGGCAATGAAGCTTGGTCAAGGGGCGGTAAAAATGGCAATGACAGGGCGCATGCGGCCGCTTTTGGGGCTGACACTTTTGGCGGCCGCTTTGGCGGGCTGCGAAAAAGAGGTCATCTTGGAAGGTGAACGCTTTGATCTGCGCGCCCCTCTTGATGCGTCGATCCCGACCGAAGCCCAGCCAAACCCGCAAGCTGCGGCCCTGCAACCGCAAAACGAATCCCGGCCGATCTCGTTGCCCGGTGCCAGCGCCAATGCCGACTGGACCCATCGCGGCGGCACGGCCAAACATGCCGGCCCCCATGGAGTACTGTCCGCAGCGCCGCAGCGGGTCTGGAGTGCCGCGATCGGCACCGGAAATTCACGCCGCAACCGGCTGACAGCCGCACCGGTGGTGGCCGGGGGCCGGGTCTTTGCCATGGATGCCCGCGCGCAGGTGTCTGCGCTGAGCACCGCTGGGGGCCTGTTGTGGCAGGCGGATTTGACGGCCGAGTTTGACAAGAACGGCTCTGAGGTTTCGGGCGGCGGTCTGGCTGCCTCGGCGGGGCAGGTTTTCGTGACAACCGCTTATGGCGAATTGGCGGCGCTGGATGGTGCAACCGGTGCGGTGCAATGGCGCCAACGCTTTGACGCGCCGGTGATCGGCGCGCCCGTGGTCGAAGGCGGCACCGTCTATGCCGTGGCGCGTGATGGATCGGCGCTGGCGGTTGATACCGCCAACGGCAAGGTGCGCTGGCAGGTTGGCGGCACGCGGGCCAAATCGGGCATGGTGGGCACAGGCTCGCCGGCTGTTGGTGATGGGCTGGCCGTCTTCCCCTTTGCCGCGGGCGAGGTGATTGCGGTCAACACCACCGATGGTGCGCGCACATGGGGTGGCGCGGTGGCAGGCCAAAGGCTGGGCCGCGCTTACGCCGCGGGCATGGCAGATTTGACCGGTGATCCGGTGATTTCGGGCGGCGTGATCTATGTCGGCTCGGCCGCGGGGCGCACGGCGGCCTTTGACGCCAAGACCGGCAAGCGGCTTTGGACCGCCAACGAAGGCGCGATGAACCCACCTTTGGTGGTGGGCGGATCGGTGTTTGTGACCAACGACGAGGCCAAGCTGGTGCGGCTGGACGCAAGCACAGGTGCGGTGATCTGGTCAGTTCAGATGCCATATTACAAAGCCGAAAAGCCTAAGCGTTTCAAAGCGATAACCGCCCATTACGGCCCGGTTCTTGCCGGTGGACGCGTGGCGGTGGTGTCTTCGGATGGTGGCTTGCGGCTGTTCAACCCGACCGATGGCAGCATGGTTGGCAGCGGCGAAATTCCCGGCGGCGCGGCCTCTCCGGCGGCTTTGGCGGCGGGCATGCTGTTTGTCATCGGCACCAATGGGCAACTTCACGCTTTCCGCTGACGCCAAAGCCCTGTAATGGGGACGGCTTGAAACGGACGGACGCAACATGAGCTTTACGCTGGCCATCGTAGGCCGCCCCAATGTGGGCAAATCGACCCTTTTCAACCGGCTTGTGGGCCGCAAACTGGCGCTGGTCGATGACCAGCCCGGGGTCACGCGCGACCTGCGCGAGGGCGATGCCAAGCTTTTTGACATGCGCTTTACCGTGATCGACACGGCAGGCCTTGAAGAGGTGACCGATGACAGCCTTCAGGGCCGGATGCGTCGGCTGACCGAACGCGCGGTTGATATGGCCGACATCTGTCTGTTCCTGATCGACGGGCGGGTCGGCGTGACTCCTTCGGATGAGGTCTTTGCCGATATCCTGCGCAAAAAAGCCGCGCGGGTGATCCTTGGGGTCAACAAGGCCGAAGGCAAGGCGGGCGATTCCGGCGCTTTGGAGGCCTATTCGCTGGGCCTTGGCGAACCGGTGCGCCTTTCGGCCGAACATGGCGAGGGCATGGACGACCTTTACCACATGCTCAAACCGCTTGAGGGCGAGTTTGCCGAGCGCGAGGCCGAAAATGCGCCGGTGGTGGATGTCGACATCTCGGAAGAAGAGGCCGAGTTGGAGGCGGATGAATTCGCCCACCAGCCCACCGCGAAAAAGCCGCTGCAGATTGCTGTCATCGGGCGGCCGAATGCGGGAAAATCGACCCTTATCAACAAGATCCTTGGCTATGACCGGCTGCTGACCGGCCCCGAGGCAGGGATCACCCGTGACGCGATTTCGGTGCGCGCCGATTGGCAGGGCACGCCCATTCGGATTTTCGATACCGCCGGGATGCGCAAAAAGGCGCGCGTTGTCGAAAAGCTGGAAAAGCTTTCAGTGTCTGACGGGCTGCGCGCGGTGCGCTTTGCCGAAGTTGTGGTTGTGCTTTTGGATGTTGAAATTCCGTTTGAAACCCAAGACTTGCGCATAGCCGACTATGCCGAAACCGAAGGCCGGGCGGTGGTGGTGGCGATCAACAAATGGGATCTTGAGGACGACAAGCAAGAAAAGCTTGCCGATCTGAAAGAGATGTTCGAACGGCTGCTGCCGCAGCTTCGCGGCGCGCCCTTGGTCACGGTTTCGGCCAAGACCGGCCGTGGCCTTGACCGTCTGCATGATGCCATCCGCAAGGCCCATGATGTGTGGAACCGCCGTATTGCGACGGCGCGGCTGAACTCTTGGCTGGGTGCCATGACCGAAGCCCACCCGCCACCGGCCCCCGGCGGCCACCGGATCAAGCTGCGCTATATGACCCAAGTGAAGACCCGCCCACCGGGTTTCATGGTGAAATGTTCACGCCCTGATGAGCTGCCCGAAAGCTATAAGCGCTATCTGGTCAATGGCTTGCGCGATCACTTTGACATGCCGGGCACGCCCATTCGCCTGTTTTTCCGCTCGCAATCCAATGAAAACCCGTGGAAGGAACGCAAGTTCCACACGCCAAGCCGGTTGCGCAAGCACAAGGAAAAGAACACCGGCCAATAGGGCGGGTTGCCCCGCCGCGCGGGGATCAAAGCAAGAAGTCGGCGGCCCGCAGCGATGCGAGCCCCAAAAGACCAAAGCGGAAATCTGCGGCCCCGTCGCCGTTGACATCGCCGCTGACCAAAACCCCGTCCGCCAGCACGTCAAAGCGCAGTTGCCCCGCCCGGCCCGAAAACTCGGCCGTGGCGATAAAGCGAAACGCCTGATTGCCGCCGGCAGTGGTGTTGGCATCCATCGCGGTCAGCACGATTTTGTCGCCCTGCCCGCGCGAAAAATCGGTTACAAGATCAAAGCCAGATTGCGAGATGGCCGCATCCCTTGGCCGGGCGAACACGAACTGGTCAGCCCCGCCGCCGCCCGTAAGCTCGTCAAAGCCGCCAGCACCTTCCAGCCGGTTTGCGCCATTCGTGCCGATCAGCACATCGTTTCCGCTGCCGCCGGTGGCATTCTCGATGGAAATCAGCGTCTCGCTCCGGTTTCCGCCGGTCTGGGCAAAGCCTTCGTCCAGATTAACCAAGACACCGCTGCCGCC
>JAIOXV010000170.1 GCA_021741465.1 Paracoccaceae bacterium | reverse complement strand
CGCGGCTGCGACGTTGTCCAGTTTGACGGCGATCTGATCGCCGTTCTCGACAGCTATCGCAAAGCCCGCAGCTGGTCAGCGATTGTAGCGGATAAAGGGCGTCAACTTGCCGATACGGTCATAAAGCTGCCGGCCGGTGGTGTTGAAATCCTGCGTCAGCCAATAGACCGCCGGCGTGCCATTGGCGTCGGCCGCGGCATAGACTGCCTCGATCAAGCGCCGGCCAAGCCCGGTGCCCCGCAGCTCCGGATCAACGTAAAGATCCTGCAAATAGCAGATGTTTTCGATCTTCCAGCAGTGGCGATGAAACAGGAAATGGGTCAGGCCCATGGCCTGCCCGTCAACATGGGCGATGAAGCCGTTGAAGTCCTGCGGGTCCGTGCCCAGAAGGCGGGCAAAGGTGCTGGCATAAACCGCTTCGGGCACCGTGGTTTGGTAATAATCGAGATAGCCGGTCCACAGCCGCCGCCAATCGGCTTCATCACTGGCTTGCAAGGGGCGAATGGTGATCTGAGGCATGGTGAACCCTTTGAAGAAAGATGTCGTCGCCCTGAAGCCGGGACGACGAGCGCAGATTTAGCCCTCGACCATCAAAGCGGCAACTGGAATGGCCCAGTCAGCTGCCCGGCCATCTACCGAGGTCACGCGCGCGCAGGCGAAAGCCTGCACGCGCGTATCGGTCATGGCAACGCCGGGATCGCCCGTTTCAACCGCGATCCAGCCCCCGGTGCCCCAAGGCTCATTTCGCGCCTTTCATCTTGTCGCGGGTCATCAGGTAAGATCCGCTTTCATCCAGCCGCGCGGTCCAACCCGGTTCCACCACGATGGTGGTGGTGACCTCTTCAATGACAGCCGGGCCGTGGATCGTGGCCCCGACACCCAAGGGCGTGCCGTCATAGATCGGGGTTTTCACGCGCTTGCCATCGGCGGTGAACACAGCATCGCGATGCCCTTTCAGGGCCTTTTGTGCCGAAACGCCTTTGCCGATGGTCATGCGGGCGGGCTTTTCCACCACGCCGTAAAGCGTGCTTTCGATGTTCACCACCTCAACCACGGAATGCGGCTCGGAATAGGTGTAAAGCTGTTCATGCCGCTTGTGGAAGGCGGTGATGATCTTGGATATCGACTTTGCATCTACCTTGAACGTATCAATTTCCACAGTGCATTCATGAACTTGTCCGACATACCTCATGTCAAGGCTGCGCTTGATGATGATGTCTTTGCCCTTGAAGCCATCGCCTTTAAGATGGGCGACGCCCTGCGCTTCGATCTGGGTGAAAAGCTCGTCGATGCGGGCATAGGCGGCGTCAGTTTCCAGCCGCAAGGGTGCGGTGGCCATATAGTTGTATTTGACGTCGCTGATGATCTGGCCAAAGGCGCAAAGACCCGAGGCAAGTTTCGGCAAGACGATGGTGTCGATGCCGATGGCATCTGCCAGCGCCGTGATATGGGCAGCGGTTGCGCCGCCTGCGCCAACCAGCACGAAATCGCGCGGGTCATAACCGCGTTCCACCGTCACCCGGCGGATACCGTTGACCATATTGGCGTTGACGATGGTAAACATGCCATAAGCAGCACGTTCGACCGAAAGGCCAAGCGGTTCGGCCAGATTGGTGCGCACAGCGTCATAGGCCTTTTGATAGTCCAAGGGCAGCCGCCCGCCGACCAGACCATCGGGATTAAGATAGCCCATCACCAGATTGGCATCCGAAACAGTGGGCAGCTTGCCCCCCTGACCATAGCAGGCCGGCCCCGGATCAGACCCCGCCGATTGCGGCCCCATCTGCAAAAGACCCATCTCGTCGATCCAGCCGATCGACCCGCCGCCTGCGCCCAGGGTTTCGACCTGGATCATCGGCACCCCGATGCGGTAGCGCAGAAAGTCGATGTTCTTGTTGATGTTGGTCGAGCCGTCCTTGGTCAGGGTGATGTCGAACGAGGTGCCACCCATATCGACGGTGATGACATCCTTCTTGCCAAAGGGCTCGCAGACATATTGCCCTGCCGCCGGAGCCGAAGCGGGCCCGGAGTTGATGGCATAGACCGACCGGTCGGTCATGGCTTGGCCAACGGCAAGCCCGCCGTTCGATTGGTAATAGCGCACCGGCTGCTTCGCGCCGTGGCTTTGGAAATAGGCATCCACCGCCGAAACATAGCGTTTCATGATGGGCGCAAGATAGGCGTTCACCACGGCAGTCGAGGTGCGGGTATATTCGCGAACCTGCGGATACAGTTCCGACCCAAGGGTCAGCACCACACCCGGCAGCATCTCGCGCACGATTTCCCCCGCGCGGCGTTCGTGGTCAGGATAAAGGACCGACCAGACAAAGCTGATCGCCACCGTCTCAACGCCTTCGGCCTTGAACAGTTCGCAGGCCGCGCGCACGTCGGCCTCGTTCAAGGGCGTGCGCACTTCGCCGTTAGACAGCACCCGTTCGCGAACCCCCCGCCGCATATAGCGCGGCACCAGCATGGTGGCGGGCGGATATTCCGGGTCATAGCGATAGCCGTCTTCCTTGTGGCCCAAGCGAATTTCCAGGGAATCCTCATGCCCCGCCGTGCAGATCAGCCCGACCTTGGCCCCTTTGTGGGTGATAAGCGCATTCAGCCCCACCGTGGTGCCATTGATGCACAGATCGCAGTTCGAAATGATCTGATTGGCTGGAACCCCCAGCTCTTCCGAGATCAGCGCCAGACCGTTCTTGATGGCAAGGGTCGGGTCTTGGGGGGTGGAAAGGGCTTTGAACAGCCGCACTTGGCCAGATTTGTCGGCCAGCACAAAGTCGGTGAAGGTGCCGCCAGCGTCGATGCCCAGACGATATTCGGATTTCATCTCATGTCCCCCTTATTTCGCGGCCACGGCGCGTTTTGTGCGCAGGGCCTTAGTTGCTGCGATGTCCACGTCCAGCGTGGTTGGGTCTTTGATGATGACGCCGTAATCCTCTTTTGCCCCCTCGACCGAGACGAGCCCGTTTTTCACATCCCAAACCACCTTCTCGATCTGGCGCTCCATCGGATCGCCATAGCCGCCACCGCCGGGGTTCATGTTGGTAATGCGGTCACCGGGTTTGATAACCTTGATGACATTTTCGCGAATGGTTTCTTGATGGTCGCCCTCGACCAGTTCCAGCCGGCCCACCTTGGTGTCGATCATCGTGCTGGCCGCACCTGCCGCGCCAACGGCGGGAATGCGACGCCCTTCGCCAAAGGTGATGAAGGTCATATCGTCGCTCAGGGGCTCCACTTCCCAGGCGGTGCCCGAACCGCCCCGGAATTTGCCCGCCCCGCCGCTGTCTGTCATCAGCGAATAGCGGTGAATGATGATCGGGTAGGAATGCTCCAAAAGCTCCACATCGCCCGATGTCAACGCGCCAAAGCAGCATTCCGGCCCGCAGGCGTGCCAGCCGTCCTGGCTTGGCGTGGCACCGGCACCCGAAATGATGGTGGCCAGCACCATCGTCACATATTCTTCGTCATGACGATTGTCCCATCCGGCGATGTTCAAGCCGTTGGCATGGCCCCAGCTTGCCGAGACCTTCGACGGAACCGCCTTTTCAAAGGCCAGCCGCACCGCATCGGTCAGGGTTTCCATCGGCGTGGTGGTGCAGTTCATATGGGGGGCCGGTTCGACTGCGTTGCACAAAGTTCCCTTTGGCCCCATGTTCACCGACACACAGCGGTAAAGCCCTTCGTTATAGGGCGGGGGCAGCTGGGCAAACATCATCAGCCCGAGGTAAACGCCGGAATAGCTGTTCCCCTCATAGCTGTTGATGAAATACGGGATCTGCGGCGGGCTTGAAATTTCGATATGGCAGTTGTCGTCCTTGATGGTGACCTTGGCCTTGATTTCAAAATCGCCAAAGCCGTGGCCGGCGTCTTCCAAGATTGCGCTGCCTTCATAGGTGCCATCGGGCACCTCTGAAATCAGGTTACGCATCTGCTTTTCGGCCATGTTCAAAAGCGTGTCGATGCAGGCATCCACCGTTTCTTCGCCATACTTCTCCAGCATGGCGATCAGCGCGCGTTCGCCGACCTGACAGGCGCCGATCAGCGCGTTGAAGTCGCCTTCCTGGTCGCGGCGGGCGCGCATGTTGGTCAGGATAAAGTTCAACACATCCTTGCGCGGCTGGCCCCGATCCCAAACCTTGACAGGCGGGATGCGCAGGCATTCGGCGTAGATTTCCTTGGCATTGGGGTTATAGCCCGCAGGCACCGGGCCCCCGACATCGGTCAGATGGCCCTTGCAAACCGTCCAGTATTTCAGGCGGCCCTTCCAGAACACGGGCTTGTAAAAGCAGGTGTCGATGGCGTGGCTGCCGCCCCAGGCCGGGTCGTTGTGGATCAAAAGGTCGCCTTCGTGGATATCGCCCTCGAAATAGCCCGCCACCACCTTCATCGCCGGGATCAATGACCCAAGGTGAATGGGAATATCCTGCCCTTGCAAGATCATCTCAGGCGTCGCGTTGAACAGCGCGGTCGAATAGTCATGGGCAAGGTTGAACACCGAGGACCGCGCAGTTTTTTCAAGCGAAAGCGTCATTTCGCGCTGGGTCGTTTCAAGAATACCGCGCACCACTGACAGGGTGATGGGGTCAACCTCGACCTTGGATTTGGCCTTTTTCGCCACTTTGAGCCCTCCGATTGGGGCCGCGCAAAGGGGATGGACCGGGCGAATTGCCCGTCTTTTCCAATAAACCACCCTGTCGCGCGGCATCTGTTGTGCCTTTGTGACTCAAAGCCTATGCGCCCCGGAGGCCCGCCGTCTTTGCAGCGGGCGCATGGGGTTTTGTTTTTGCGTGCAGTCAGGCCGGATGCTGAAAAGTGCCACTTTACACACAGGGCGCAGCGTGGCCTTCTGGCTGAAACGAGGAACCAGCCGATGAAGTCCACGATCACCACGCGCGGGGTTGATGTGTCGGGGCGCAGCCGCCACTGGCACGACACCATCGCGCGCACCTATTTCCCACTGGACCTGACCTTCGCCCGGCCCGAAGCCTTTGATGGTGAATTGAGCAGTTGGGATCTGGGGGCTGTGTCCTTGTCACGCCTGACGTCGGATGCCCTGATGTATCGCCGCCTGCCCAAGCATTTCCGCGAGCCCGGCCCCGAAGAGTTTCTGGTCACCCTGCCCGCCAAATCCGAACTACGCTTTGCCCAAGGTGGCAAAGAGGTGCGCGCCAATCCCGGCGCTTTCTTTATCGAACGCAGCCATGAACCTTATGAATTCAGCCATTCCGAACCGGCCGATCTTTGGGTGATGAAACTGTCCAAGGAAATGCTTGGCGGCCGCATCCGCGCGCCCGACCGGTTTTGCAGCCTGCAATTCGATGCCACCAACGGCGCGAACGGGCTGTTTGTGGATATGGTTCACCTGATCCCCGCCCGCTACGACAGCATGACCGAAGAAACCCGCAGCATCGTGGGGCGGCAGCTGGTGGATCTTCTGGCGCTGGCCATTCAGTCGGATGAGCGGGTGCTGACCTCGGGCAATTCTACGGTGCGCACGGCCCATCTGGCGCGGATTGAAAGCTTTGTACGCCGCCATATCGACGACCCCGATCTGGGGCCAGAAACGGTGGCCGCGGGCTGGGGGATTTCGGTGCGCTACCTGCACGAATTGTTGCGCGACACCAATACCACGTTGGGCCAATGGATCCGCGACACCCGTTTGCAGGCCGCGATGGAAGATCTGCAAAACACCGCCGATCGCCGCGCCATTGGCGAAATTGCCTATGGCCACGTCTTTCCCGATCAGGCGCAGTTTTCCCGCGCCTTTCGGACGCGCTTTGGCGTCA
>JAIOXV010000169.1 GCA_021741465.1 Paracoccaceae bacterium | reverse complement strand
GGATGACCGCACCTTTTTGCCCCTTTTCTTCGCGGATCGTCGCAAGAAACGGGTGCCACAGCCCGCAAAAATCGCCGGCCGTGGGCCACAGCGCGGCAGGCGGGGCATCAGACCGCGCCATGACGTGAACCGTCTCGCGCCCCATCAGCGCAGCATCCGCAATGTGCCGCCGTCGCCGCGCCAAAGTGAGTTACGCGCCCCCCCTTCATCGCCGGGGGCAGTGTCCAGCTCGTCCATCTCATAAAGGGACAGAACGCCGATATAATCCTCCATGATTTCAGAGGTATAGGGCAACATCAGCGCGCCACAGCGGCTGTCGCGGTACATCCGTTCCAAGGGCAGGGATTTCAACATCGACTGCCCGCCACAGGTGCGAATGGCCATGGCCGCTATTTCCTGCACGCCTTCCATGACGTTGTATTGGGCTGCATACATGCGCAAGACTTCGGCCTTGGACGGAAACCCTTTGCATTCCGAAAAGGCCTGCCACCACAGCGCGCGCATATTGGCCAGCCGGGCATACATTTTTGAAACCGCAACCCGCTTTGTGGCATACATCCGCCGGTCAATCGGCGGCTGGCCGGGAATGCGCCCCTGCAGATAGGCCAGCGTGAAATCATAGGCCCCCTGCGCCACGCCCATATAGGTGGGCGAAAGCGTGGCCATCATATGCGGCCAGTTGGGCAGGGTCTTGCCGAAGATGCCGCGCGGCATCAGCAGGTCTTCCTTGGTGACAAAGACGTCCTTCAAGATCAGATCGCGCGAATTGGTGCCGCGCATGCCCAAAGGATCCCATTCGCCCTTGACCGTCAGGCCCGCCGCATCCTTGTGGACAACGAACAGCATGGTGTCTTCGTGGCGCGGTTCCATCCCTTCGAAGACTTCGGTGCAGACGATGGTGTAATAGTCGCAATGGCCTGCAAGCGAAGCGAATTTCTTGAACCCGTTGATCTTCCAGCCGCCTTCTACCGCATGGGCTTGGGTCTGGTTGGGCTTTGAGGTCCAGTTCTGCCCGCCCTCCGAAATCGGCTGCGAATAGATCGCGCGTTCTTTCATGGCGCGGGTGAACTGGCGCGCGCGCAGGGGGGCGAACTCGGCCCTTTCCGCCTCGGTCAGGTTCGGCATGTCATACATGAAGCGCGACCAGGCCATGGAGGAGTTGTGCATGTTGAAGGTCAGCGCCGTGGCGCCGCAATATTTGGCGATCTCGGCCCCGACCATGGCATATTCGCCCATGGAAAAGCCCCAGCCGCCAAATTCCTCGGGGATGGACAGGCCAAGGAAACCGGCGTCGGCAAGGTCTTTGTAATTGTCGGTCGGGAACGAGGCGTCATCATCCACCGCCTTGGCACGGGCCGCAAAGGCCGGCCCCATGGCGTTGATCTTGTCCAGCGCTGCCAAGACTTCGGGGCGGATGCGGCTGAGGTCATAGTAATCGGCGGGGGTGCTCATGGAAGAAGCCTTTTATCTTGAGGTGGCGCAAAGGCGCAAATCTGACCGCGACCGGCACGCGGCGGTGGAAGCGACGTGTCGCGCCCGCGCACGGGATATCGCGCCAGCGCAGGAGGGAACGGGTCGGGCGCGGTCAGATTTGATTTTGGCAAATCCGACAATGGGAAGCTCGCCGCTCATAGCGCCAACGCGCCTTGCAATACGCCGTCTTTGACAACGACAGTGCCGTCGAGCGAAATGGTGCAGTTGCGCATCGGCAGGACGAAATGGCCAAGCGTATAGCGGCCTGCATATTGGTTGGCCCCGGTGGACCAAAGGAAGCTGCCGGGAAGGGCGCGGAATTCCACCGCCTGCATGTCGCGCTTGTCATACATGGCCGCAGACACCCATTTCGCGCCTGGATGAACACCCCAACCGACATGGGAAATGCCATAGGCGTTCTTGTCTTCCCAAGCCTCCATATATTCGCGGAAATGCAAGGCATCGATGCCATCGCCCTTGATGGCGGTGACAAAGTCATTTTCGACGGTGCAGTCGATGCGGCTGGTCAGAAAGGTCTTGAACGTCAGGTTCATGTCGCCCACGTCCATAACGATGCGGCCGTTGACCGTGTTCTTGCCGGGGAAGGCAAGACACAGGCCACCCGGCCAATGCGCCACAGCGCCCGGAGTGGTGCCAAAGCCGGGGGTGCCACCGCAGGGGGCATCGGTCAAATCGATGGTCAGATCGGTGCCCACCGCCGATGTGACACGCATTTCGCGCGCCGCACGCAGCATCTGGATGCCAAGCGTGACACGGGCGGCATGTTCGGCCTTTGGCTCGGTGCGCTCAAGGATCTCGGGGTGTTCATTGGTGATGACCAAAAGGCGGGCGCGACCCGCATCTTCGATTTCCGGCCATTCGGGGGCGTGGATCAGGCCTTCGACGGTGCAATCGACGATGATGTCTTGCATCTTCAGCGCCTCGATCACCGCGCGATTGCCCTGCAGCGCCCAAGAGGTGCCGGTTGATTTCACCGGAACCGGTGCCACCTGCGGCGGGGTCGGCATCTGAATCATGCAGAACTCGGCCCCAAGATCATAGGCGGCAAGCTCGGCCAGTTGGATCAGAACCGGGCGCGACTGGGTTTCGGAAACGATGGCAAGCTTGGTGCCCTTGCCAATGCCGTTCAAGGCAAAGACCCGACGGAACGCCGCCAGCCATTTGCCTTCGATCCGTTCCTGAAGCATCCCCTGCCCTCCTGCTGGTGCGGCGATTTTCTTACTGATCGGTTTAGTAATTATCAGATGCAAGATTCTGTCAACAGGATTTTCGAAAATCCTTTGGCTTGCGAAAAAACCACGCGGGACACTGATTTTCGTCGAAAATCAGAACTCCCGGCTCCGTGCCGGAACCGGGATGAAAATCGAACGATTTTCGCGGCTTGGGGTCAGGTCTTGCCCTTGCCTGTCCAAGTAGCCCAGGAAGGCCGGGCCAATTCAAACGTGTCACCAGTGCGCACATAGCTTGCGCCAAAGCTGCGCCCCACCAGCCCCAATGCGGGGGTATCGATATGGGCGCGCTCGGGGTTGAGTACATAGCGGTCCTCGATATGAACCGCTTTCACCCGGCCGATCACCACCGTCTGATAAGGCCCGGTGACGACCGAGGTCAGAAGCTGGCACTCAAAGGCCACAGGGCTGCCTTTGATGCGCGGCGGCTTGATATGGGTTGAGGGCAGCGTTTCCAGACCGGCAATCTCAAGCTCGTTCATCCCCACCGGGGCATCAAGCGCTGTGACATTCATCGCCTCGACCATGGCTTCGGGCACCAGGTTGATAAGAAATTCGCCGGTGGCATGGATATTGGCCGCGGTATCCTTGAAGCCGCGCCCGGTGTCGGATTGGATGCCAAGCACCACGGTTGGCGGTTCCGACCCCATGGCATTGAAAAAGCTGTAGGGCGCGGCGTTCAGCCGGCCTTCGCGGTCTTGGGTAACGACCCAGGCGATCGGACGCGGCATGATGGTGGCGGCCAAAAGCTTGTAGGCGATGGGTTCGTCCACCGCATCCATATCCCAATACATCAGATTTCCTTCACGGCAGATTTGGCGCGGGTGTCGACGGTCAGTTCAAACACATCCGGGCGGGCGTAGTGGCCGGTCACGTCGAAATCATATTTGGCGCGGGCAATCTCGGCCGGGTCGATCTCGGCGTAAAGGATGGTTTCACCACTGAAATCGGGGCCTGCCAGCACCTTGCCCAAGGGGCCGATGATGGCCGATCCGCCGCGCATCATCACCGTGGCCGGATCATCGCCAAGGGCGCTTTCATGTTCAGGCCCATACGCAGCACGGGTGATGTGCTGACAGGCGGTCAACACGAAGGTGCGGCCTTCAAGGGCGATATGCTGCATGGTGGAAAGCCAGGTATCACGATCATCTGCCGTGGGGGCGCAATAAAGGCTAACCCCTTGATGATACATATGCATCCGAAGCGCGGGCATATAGTTTTCCCAGCAGATCACCGCCCCCACCGTGCCGAACTCGGTCTTGAACACGGGCAGGGTAGAGCCGTCGCCAAAGCCCCAGACAAGCCGTTCGCCCGCGGTGGGCATCAGTTTGCGGTGCTTGCCGACAAGACCCTTGGCGCCATCGAAATAAAGCACCGTGCAGTAAAGCGTCGCCCCATCCCGTTCGATGACGCCAACCACGGCGAAAGCGCCGGTTTCGGCGGCGGCTTCGGCAAGGCAGGCGACCTCGGGGCCGTCAAGCTCGATCGCGGCGGCATGATAGCGGGCAAAGGCAGCGCGGCCTTCGGGTTTGCGCATGCCGATGGGCGCGCCAAAGCTTTCACCCTTGGGATACCCGCCGATCAACGCCTCGGGGAAGACGACCAATCTTGCCCCGTTGCGCGCGGCTTCGCGCAGGGTCGTGGCAGCCTTTGCGGCGGTGGCCATGGCATCGGTCGGGATCGAGGCGATCTGGGCAACGGCGACGGTGTAAGTCATGCAGGCAATCCTTCTAGCGGCCAGACCGAAGGCAAGCCCCCGGTCCAGCGGCCTGTTTCGGCCAAGAGAAAATCACTCTGGCGTGGCGTTGACAACCGGGTGACGCAGCGCGCCGATCCCTTCGACACAGGCCACCACCGTATCGCCCGGCCACATGAATTCCTGCGGGTTGCGGCCTGCGCCCACGCCTTCGGGTGTGCCCGAGGCAATGATATCACCCGGTTCCAGCGTGATGCCCTGGGAAATATCGGCAATCAGCTCATCAACCTTGAACAGCATCTTCGCGGTGTTTGAACGCTGCTTTTCCACGCCATTGACGGTAAGCCAAAGGTCCAGCTTTTGCGGATCGGGGATTTCATCGGCCGTTACGATCACCGGGCCGAAGGGAGCGTAGCTGTCCATGCCTTTGGAGAAAATCCACTGTCCCGCACGGCGGTTGTCGCGCGCCGAGACGTCAACCATCACCGAATAGCCGAAAACATGTTTCAGCGCATTTTCGCGGGTTACGCGGGTGGCCCGGGTGCCAAGGATGACGGCCAGCTCCACCTCCCAATCCAGTTGTTTGGTGATCTTGGCATTATGCAAGATCGGCTCATCCGGGCCGATCACGGCGGTGGGGGGCTTGGAAAAGATCACCGGTTGCTGCGGCAGATCCTTATTGGTGTCCAGCGCGCTGGCGCTTTCCAGCACATGGTCAAGATAGTTCAGGCCGATGCCGAAGATGTTTTTCCGGGGCCGGGGAATGGGGGCCAGCAGGCGGACATTGGCCAGCGCGGTGGCGGTATGGATCGGGAAATCGCCATTCGCCTCGTCAAGGCAGGCTTGCAGCACCGAAAGGCCAGGCTTTCCCGCATCGATCAGGCCAAGCATGCTGTCGGGCATTTCTTCGCCATAGGCCTCGCCCAAGGCGGCGACATCCACCACCATGTCATCCACAATCACGCCAAGCCGGGCGGCATCTTCGACCGATGCCCGATACGTCACAAGTTTCATTGCAGTTCCTTCACAGAAGTGGCTGGTGGCCAGCGTTGTCGGCAAAAGCCTCTTCGCGGTAAAGCCCAAGCGCGCGCATCACGGGCAGGTCGGACAGGCAAAAGAGGCAGGCGTCGTTGCGGTCGTCTAGGTTTACGTGTTCGTGCCAGGCCCAGGACGGCACGCAGAAGATATCGCGTTCCTGCCAGTCATAGCGTTTGCCATTGATGATGGAATAGCCCCGCCCCTTGGCAACGTGGTAAAGATAGCTGCCGGTGTGGCGATGGGCCTTTGTCGCCTCGCCCGCGCGCAGCATCTGCATTGACGCCCCCAGCGTCCGCATCACCGGGCCGTTGGTCGTGGGGTTGACGTATTCCATCATCACCCCATCGAAGGCAGAGCCTGCAGTGCATTGGGCGTATTT
>JAIOXV010000168.1 GCA_021741465.1 Paracoccaceae bacterium | reverse complement strand
AGATGGCGCGAGCAGCCCAGGCCTGTTCGGGCGGGGGTGTTGGTACCTACTCGCGGTCGAATTTCCTGCATATGGACTGGGGTCCAGTGCGCACCTGGGGTGGCTGGGGCTACAATCGGCGGAAACCCGCCGATGATCCCCGGAAACGAGGCGCCTTCGGGCGCCTTTTTCGTCAGCGCCCGCCGATCACTGTTTGCAACGCGGCATCAATCCTGATCGTCGTCGGCGGCGTCTTCGGTCCGCCCCCGGAATCCCATCGCCACCACGAACTTTTCCGAACTGTCTGCGCGGCTGGACGGCGGCTTTACATTGGCGACTTTGCGGAAAGACCGCTTCAGCTGGGCCTGCATTTCGTTTTCAGCCCCACCGGCCAGAACCTTGGCAACAAAAGTGCCGCCCTCTTCCAAAACATCATAGGCAAAGGTCAGCGCGGCCTCGATCAGGGCGACGATGCGCAGGTGATCGGTGCCCTTGTGGCCCGATGACGGCGCGGCCATGTCGCTCAACACCACATCCGCGCGGCCGCCGAGCCAGGATTTGACCAGCGCATCAGCATCATCGGCCAGAAAATCAAGCTGGTGAATATCACAGCCGGCAATCGGCTCGATCTCTTGCAGATCGACGCCCAGAATGGTGCCGATCGGCTTTTTGGGGTTTTGCCCCAGCGCATTGACCCGCGCAACCGCCACCTGACACCACCCGCCGGGGGCGCAGCCCAGATCGACCACCCGCGCGCCAGGTTTCAAGAATCCATAGCGGTCGTCCAGTTCCATGATCTTATAGGCCGCGCGCCCGCGATAGCCCTCGCGCTTGGCGCGCTGGACATAGGGGTCGTTCAACTGCCGCTCCAACCACAGGGTCGACGACAGCTTGCGCCCCTTGGCGGTTTTCACCCGCACCCGCAAATCGCGCTGGCCGCGCCCTGATGTGTTCTTTCCCGAACCGGTCTTGTCCGTCATAGGTAAGGTCCGTCTTCCAAAATGCCGTCCGCGCTCATCTGGGCATAAAGCAACCCTTCGCGCAGGCCACGGTCTGCCACCGACAGCCGGTCGGTCGGCCATATACGCATCAGCGCCTGAAGGATAGCCGCGCCAGACATGATAAGGGTATGGCGGTCGCGGCCAATGCGCGGGTCGCTGCGCCGCCCCTCGGGGCCAAGCGACAGGTATTCGCGGATAACGCTGTCTATCTGGTCCGAGGTCATCTGCAACCCGTCCACCTTGGTGCGGTCATAGCGGCGCAGGTTCAGAAAACTGGCGGCAACCGTGGTAACGGTTCCGCTTGTGCCGATGATCTGGAACCCGTCGCGCGGCTGGGCCGCATTATAGGGGCTGAAAGAGGCAAGGTTTTCTTCAAAGAACCACGACATCAGGGCAAAGCGCGCGCCGTCATCTTCCACGTCGTGGAACTGGTCTTTCAGCGTGGCCACGCCGAGCGGAACCGAGATCCAATCCACCACCCGCGCCCCGCCCTCGGGCTGGGGGGCAAAGCCGCGGTGCAGGTTCATGATGGCGCGGCCACGGTATTCGGGCGCGACGGCGGAAAGATCAACCCAAACCAATTCGGTCGACCCGCCGCCGATATCCACAACCAACAACTGCTCGGTCGTGGGGTTGACCAGGGGCGCGCAGGAAATCACCGCCAGCCGGGCCTCTTCCTCGGCCGGGATGATTTCCAGGTTCAGCCCGGTTTCACGGCGGATCTGGCGCATGAAATCGCGGCCATTGCGCGCGCGGCGGCAGGCCTCGGGCGCGCCCCGACGCATCCGGGCAACCCCATGGGATTCTATCTTTTTCTGGCAAATCCGCAGGGCCTGCAAGGTGCGCCCCATCGAGGCATTCGACAACCGGCCCGAGGCTTCCAGCCCCACGCCAAGATGCACAGTCTTGGAAAAGCTGTCCAAGACGCGAAACTGATTGCCCCTTGGTTGGGCAATCAGCATGCGGCACGAATTCGTGCCGAGGTCCACGGCGGCGTAAAGCCCGGCCGGGACTGTGTCAGGGGCTGACGTCAGCGCTTTGCGGGAAACGGCCTTCGACGCCTCTACCGCAGCTCTCTTCGCGTCCGCCCCTCGGGGACGCTCGGGCGTCATGTCGCCCTCCATTCGTGGTTGGTTCCAGACTATGCCCAACCCTGATTGCATGCAAGCGCCGACCGCCCCGCGCGGATGAGGCGGCGCACATCTTGATCATGAAAAGTTCAGGTTTGCACAGCCCCGCCAAAGGCTGGCATCTTTGCCCGCGCGGGCATGGGCGGATGGCGCGCCGTGGGGATGGGTCGCATCCGCCCTGCGTCATGTCGAAATCCGACCCTGACTGTCGCGATCAGGCGACTAGAACCATGGGAACCACCAACGGGGGAATCATCTGCAATGGCCGAAGTTGTCATCGTTTACTGGCGCGATATTCCCGCGCAAGTCATTGTCGGAAAAGGCCGTCGGGGTGCGAAAAAGCAGCTTTCCGAGCGGTTTGAACAGGCGATTGACCGCTGCGCCATGAAAATCGGCGCCAAGGATGCCGATGCCTATCTGGCAGAATGGCGCAAAGCCCCTCCCTATGAGGTTGACGGCGAACAAGACGACGTCGTCGTGCAGGTGGCGGCGCAGTTGGAAGCCGATTACGACACCGAGCGCCTGAAAGCGCTGATCAATGCCGAGGGTTGGGCGAAAGCCTGAAGGAGATCGATATGGCCCTGAGTTTCTTCCGCAAGGACAGCAAAGACGCAACACCTGGCGCGCACTCCGCCGAGATGGAGGCCTTTCTTAAGGGCTATTCCATCGAAGTGATGCCGCGCACCGCCGAAAAGGTGGAAGATTTCCGCGCCATTCTGCCCAAGGGCACGCGGGTTTATATTGCCCATATCGAAGGCACCCCGATCGAGGAAATGGTGGCAACCGCCAAGCGCATTGGGGCCGAAGGCTTTGATGTCATGCCGCATTTTCCCGCGCGCATCATCGCCGACAAGGCCGTGCTGACCGATTGGATCGCCCGCTACAAGGATGTTGGCGTATCGCAGGCCCTGCTTTTGGCAGGTGGCGTGGCCCAACCGGTGGGCGATTTCGCCACCTCGATGCAGCTTTTGGAAACCGGTGCCTTCACCGGGTTTGACCGGTTGCATGTTGCCGGCCACCCCGAAGGCAACAAGGACATCGACCCGGACGGTTCCGACAAGATGGTGATGGAAGCGGCGCGCTGGAAATCGGCCTTTGCCGAGCGTACCGATGCCAAGATGGCCATGGCCACCCAGTTCTGCTTTGAAGCGGCCCCGGTCATCGCTTGGGTTGACCGGCTGGCGGCCGAAGGCGTGAAGCTTCCGGTTCATATCGGCATCGCGGGCCCGGCCAAGCTGCAAACCCTTATCAAATTCGCCATTGCCTGCGGTGTTGGCCCGTCCTTGCGCGTGCTGCAAAAGCGCGCGATGGATGTGACCAAGCTGCTTTTGCCCTATGAACCGACCGAGGTTCTGGCAGAACTTGCCGCACATAAGGCCAAGACACCCGGCTTTGGCATTGAACAGGTCCACTTCTTCCCCTTGGGCGGGATCAAGACCAATGCCCAATGGGCCACTGACAATGGCGGCGCCTCGGGCGTGCCTGCAAACGCTTAAGAAAAAGGTTTAAGAATGACCCGCACTGTCATTGAATCCAAAACGAAAACCGTGATCATCGGTTTCGACGAGCCCTTCGCCGTGATTGGCGAACGCATCAACCCCACCGGCCGCAAGAAACTGGCGGCAGAGCTTGAGGCGGGCAATTTCGAAACCGTCATCCGCGACGCACTGGAACAGGTGGCCTGTGGTGCCACCATTCTTGACGTCAACTCGGGCGCGGTCTTCACCAACAAAATGGCCGAAGACCCCCGCTATGCCGACAACAACTTTGTCGAACCGCCCCTGATGAAGGCCCTGATCGAGATCGTTCAGCAAACCGTCGACGTGCCCTTGTGCATCGACAGCTCGGTTCCCGGCGCGCTGGAAGCCGGCCTGATGGCCTGCGAAGGCCGTCCGCTGTTGAATTCGGTCACCGGCGAAGAAGAGCGGCTGGAACTGGTGCTGCCGCTGGTCAAGAAATACAACGTGCCCGTCGTTGCAATTTCGAACGACGACACCGGCATTTCCCAAGACCCCGACGTGCGCTTTGCCGTGGCCAAGAAAATCGTCGAACGCGCGGCCGATTTCGGCATTCCGGCCCATGACATCGTGGTTGATCCCTTGGTCATGCCGGTTGGCGCGATGGGCACGGCGGGCCAGCAGGTCTTTGCTTTGGTACGTCGTCTGCGCGAAGAGCTGGGCGTGAACACCACCTGCGGCGCGTCGAATATCTCGTTCGGGCTGCCCCATCGCCATGGCATCAACGGTGCCTTCCTGCCGATGGCCATTGGGGCTGGCATGACCAGCGCCATCATGAACCCGGTGCGTCAGCAGGAGATGGAAGCCATTCGCGCCGCCAACTTCCTGATGAACCACGATCCGAATGGCGGTGAATGGATCCGCTTTGCCAAGGTTCTGGAAGCCGTCGAAGGCGGGATGAGCTTTGCCGAAGCCTCGGCCGCGGCAAGCCAGGCCGCCGCAGGCCGCCGCGGCGGCCGTCGTGGCCGCAGCTGATCGCAGCCGCCGATCAGGCCGATCAGAACAGCTTACGAGAGGCGCGGGACATTTTCCGCGCCTTTTTTGCAAGATCTTGCCCCGCCCGGGCCTGCTGACGTTCGCCATCGCTCATTTCGGCAGGGTCCTTGCCCCGCCGCGCAGCATAGGAAATGCCGGTATCAATGGCGCGGTTCATCAAGCGCCCCAAAAAGCGGTTGATAAGTTGTTGGATCATACGGTCCATGCTGCCCTAGTCCTCAAAAAGTTCACTCTGTCCTGTTTGGGCTTCGTCTTCGTCGTCAGATGTGGGTTGGCCAAGGCCCATCGGCAAGGGGCGGCTGTCCAAAAGACCTGCTGCACGCAGCTCTTTCAGCCCCGGCAAATCGCGTGCCGATTCCAGGCCGAAATGGTCCAGAAAATGGTCAGTCACCACGAATGTCACCGGACGCCCCGGCGTCATCCGCCGGCGGCCAAGGCGAATCCAGTCCAGCTCCAGCAGCAAATCAACTGTGCCGCGCGACACGGCAACGCCACGAATTTCCTCGATCTCGGCCCGTGTCACCGGCTGGTGATAGGCCACAATCGCCAAGGTCTCGATCGCGGCGCGCGACAACTTGCGCTGTTCAACCTGTTCTTTTTGCATCAAAAAGCCAAGATCGCCCGCCGTGCGGAAAGCATAGGCATCCCCCACCTTGACGATCTGTACACCGCGCCCTTCATAGCGGCGACGCAAGATCACCAGCGCCTCGGCAGGATCGCAGCCATGCGGCATGCGCGCGGTCAATTCGGCCAGCGTGACCGCTTCGGTGCTGGCAAACAGGATCGCCTCGACCATGCGTTCCTGATCGCCCATCGGCGGGGCATCGAAAAGCGATTGTTCCAAGGGCTCTTGTTCCAAGGGCTCGGTCATGGGCCTTCGGCCTTTCGGATCAGAATTGGGGCAAAGGTTTCGCCCTGTTTCAGCAGGATCTGGCCGCGTTTGGCCATTTCCAGCACGGCGGCAAAATGGGCAGCGGTGGCCGAGCGGCGGCGGGCGGGCGACACATCCCAGCCTTCGGGCAGGAATGAGGTCAGATCAGACCATTCCCCGGCATAGCCCAACAGGCCCCGCATCCGGTCAAGCGCCTGTTCCATGGTATAAACATCATGCCGATCAAAAGCATAGGGGCGAAATTCGTCCTTGGTGCGAATGCGGGCATAGGCGCGCATCAGGTCAAGAAGGGTGGCTTCATAGGTGATGTCGCGCTTGTGGATCACCGCTTCGGGCAGACCACGGGCGAAGAAATCGCGCCCCATCTGGTCGCGCGCCATAAGGCGGGCCGCAGCCTCGCGCATGGCTTGCAGGCGTTCCAGCTGAAAGGC
>JAIOXV010000007.1 GCA_021741465.1 Paracoccaceae bacterium | reverse complement strand
GATGTGCTGGGCGAGGCCGATCTGGTGGAAGAGGTGGCGCGCGTGGCCAGCCTTGCCAAACTGCAAGGAAAACCGCTGCAACGCATCATGCCCGGCGTGCCGCGCCCCATTCTGACGCCGATGCAGGTGCGCGAACGCGCAGCGCGGCGCACAATCGCGGCCTTGGGCTATAATGAATGCGTCACCTACAGCTTTATCGACGAAACTGCCGCGCAGCTTTTCGGCGGCGGCACGGATGCGGTGCGGGTTGATAACCCGATCTCGTCAGAAATGACCCATCTGCGGCCTGACCTTTTGCCGGGCTTGCTGCGCGCGGCGGCCCGCAATCAGGCCCGCGGTTTCATGGACCTTGCGCTTGCCGAAACCGGTCCGGCCTTTCATGGTGGAGAGCCGGGCGAACAGCATTTGCAGGCCGCGGGCCTGTTGGTCGGGGCCGCCGCCGCGCGGGATCCGCATGGCAGCCGCCGCCCGGTGGATGTGTTTGACGTGAAAGCCGATGTCGAGGCGGTTCTTGCAGCCCTGGGCGCGCCCGCCAAGGTGCAGGTCAGCCGCAAGGTGGCCGCCTGGTTTCACCCTGGCCGGTCTGGGGCCATCGGGCTTGGGCCGAATGTCATGGCGACATTTGGCGAAGTTCATCCCAAGGTACTGGCCGAAATGGGCGTGAAGGGCCCGGCCATGGCCTTTACCGTGCTTGTGGCCAATGTGCCACATCCCAAGGTGAAGACCCCCACGCGGCCCGCGCTGGTGAACAGCGATCTGCAAGCGGTCGACCGCGATTTCGCCTTTGTGGTGGACAAAGCGGTCGAGGCGCTGACGGCGGTCAATGCCGCTCAGGGTGCCGACAAGGCGCTGATCGAAAGTGTGCGGGTCTTTGACCAGTTCACCGGCGACAAGGCCGAGGCGCAGATGGGCCTGGGCAAGAAGTCGATCGCATTGACGGTGCGGTTGCAGCCCGTGGACAAGACCCTGACCGAGGCCGATATCGACGCGGTGTCGAAAAAGATCATCGAAAAGGTCACCAAAGCCACCGGTGGCACCCTGCGCGGCTAAGCGGCGTGGGGCTGGGTGGGGCTGGTGGCAAGGTTCGATTTGCTTTTCGCCGGGCCATCCGTAGGCTGCGGCCATGGAGTTTGATTACATCATCTGCGGCGGTGGTTCGGCCGGATGCGTTCTGGCAGCCCGCCTGTCCCAAGACCCGAACCTGAGCGTCTGCCTGATCGAGGCAGGCGGCATGGGGCGCGACATTTTGGTCCGCGCGCCGGCCTTGGTCGCGGCGATGGTTTCGGGCCGCCCACCCATTCACAATTGGGCGTTTCACACGGTGCCGCAGCCCGGACTGAACGGCCGGCGCGGGTTTCAGCCCCGGGGCAAGGGCCTTGGCGGGTCTTCCGCGATCAATGCCATGCTTTATGTCCGAGGCCACCCATCGGATTATGATGGTTGGGCCGAACTGGGCGCCGAGGGCTGGGATTGGGCCAGCGTTCTGCCGTGGTTCGTGACATCGGAAGGCAATTGCCGCCCCGGCGCACTTCATGGTGCTGATGGCCCCTTGCAGGTGGCAGACCAGCTTTACCCCCGCCCTATCACCCGCGCCTTCGTTCGGGCCATGGGCGATGTGCAGGTGCCGCAAAGCGGTGATTTCAATGGCGAAACGCAGGATGGCGCCGGGCTTTATCAGGTGACAGAGTTCCATTCCGGGCCAAGAAAAGGCGAGCGCTGTTCGGCCGCCGCTGCCTATCTGCACCCGGTGTTGTCCCGCCCGAACCTGACGGTTTTGACCCGGACCCGAACCGAAAAGATCACCTTTGAGGCAAAGCGCGCAACCGGGGTGATCGTGAAGCGCGGCCTTCATCGCCGCACCTTGAAGGCCCGCGCCGAGGTGATTGTGGCGCAGGGGACTTTCGGCTCGCCCCAGCTTTTGATGCTTTCGGGCATTGGGCCAGAAGATCATTTGCGCGCCCATGGTCTGCCGATCCTGCATGATCTGCCGGGCGTCGGGCAGAACCTGGCGGATCATCTGGATTATACCGTCAGCCACCACAGCCTGCGCCGCGACACGGTTGGGCTGAACCCACGCGGATTGCTGCGTTTGGCCAAGGCGGGGCTGCACTGGCGCAAAACCGGCGAGGGGCTTTTTGCCAGCCCAATGGCCGAGGGTGGGGCGTTTTTCCGATCAGCGCCTGAACTGGCGCGCCCCGATCTGCAGGTGCATTTCGTGGTGGGCATTGTTGACCAGCACATGCGCAAGCTGCACGCCGCCGACGGTTTTTCCGCCCATGTCTGTGTGCTGCGCCCGAAGTCACGCGGCAGCGTGCGCCTGCAATCGGTCGATCCCGCCGCCCCTGCGCTGATTGATCCGGGCTTTCTTTCCCATCCGGCGGACCTGCCCGTGCTGATGTGTGGCGCGCGGGTCATCGAAGCGATGCTGGAAAGCCCGGAAATGGCCCCGTGGAAGGGCAAGCGGCTTTACCCCCACGACGGCAGCGACGCGGGGCTTGAGGCGGCAATCCGCAGCCATGCCGACACCATCTATCATCCGGTCGGCACCGCCCGGATGGGGCAGGATGACATGGCGGTCACGGACCCGGCCTTGCGGGTGCGGGGCGTGCAGGGCTTGCGGGTGGTGGATGCCAGTGTGATGCCCGCGCTGATTGGCGGCAATACCAACGCGCCGACCCTTATGATCGCGGAACGGGCCGCCGCGATGATTGTGGCCGGTTAGGGCTGCGGGGCTATTTCTTCGCCCGCCAACTGTTCAGCCAGGCCCCGATGCGGCCAAAGAACCCGCTTGCGCTGGCACGCGCGGCTTCGGCCTGTGCTTCGACACCATCCCAGGCCTCGCCCACTTCGGCGGCCACGGGTTCGACCGAGCGTTCCCAGAACTGCGCCCACATCCGGCGGATCATGAAGACGGCGAAGATCAGGAAAGCGATGACCACGATCGAAACATAGGGGATCACCCGTTCATCTGGGCTTGCGGCCTCGCGCACCGAGACGGCATTGGGATAGATCGACAGGATCGGCAGACGCCAGCCGTAATGGGTGACCACGACCCATTTCGGATTAGCGGCATCGGATTTCAGATTGCCCGCCTCGGCTTGCAGATTGGAACTGTCGTATTTGAAATAGGGCGGCCAGATCCAGCCGGTATCTTCGTTGCGATAGACCATCACGCCGCCGTCTTCGAAACTGGCTTCGATAAAGCGGATGTCACGGGTGACAGAGCTTTCCAGCGTGCCGCTATCGGGCGAGGCATAGGCCCAGGAATTTTCGGTTCCGACGGTGGTCAGCCGGTTATAGGTGCCCGTGACCCGGACGATATCGTGCTGTGGCAGGGTATAGTGCAAAAAACCCAACACAAAGCCCGCGACGATGATCCTGAATGTCGATTTCATCTTGGTCCACATCTGGGGCCCCCCTACTGATAATTGACGGCATAGACCGTGGCCAAGACCACCGCCATGGGAATGATATAGACCAGCACGATCAGCTTGCGCCGCAGGCTGTGGCGATAGGCCTCCATCCCAGCCTCGATATAGGCGTCGCGCTCGGCTTTTTCAGCCCCCAGCTTGTCGGGATCGCTGTCCCAGGCCTTTTCCAGCTTTTCGCGCCGGACAGATCGGGAATAGATCGAGACCAGAAGATAAACCGCCGTCAGGAGCACGATGGCCAGCAGGCCCGCCCGGATAAGACCGATCATCGCCGCCCTCCCCATGGGCCAACCACCGGCCCTACATCGCGCGGCGGCCTAGGCGCGGGCCGGTCGCGGCTATCCATTGACGGCTCTGGCCCAAAGAGGGCCTCGCGCGCGCCTTGTGCATCTACCTTGTATTCCCGTTGCAGAAAGTCTGCCACCCATTGGCGTTTGCGCTCGGACCATGTGGCATAATGGGCGTAGAAAAGTTCCTTGTGGGTGATGAACATCTGGCGCACATCCATCGGTGCAAGCTCGGCCAGCAGCATGTTCACAAGATCACGGTCTTTGCCCGGACTGGCGCGCAGGGTGTAGAAATAGCAGGCGTGTTCGGACGTGATGCGCGGCCAGGGTCCGGCCCCTTCGACCCAGCGCAAAAGACTGGCCAGGCCAAGAAACTCTGGTGGCAGGGCATCGCCAAGGCGATAGGCGATCTTGCGCAACTCGGTGCGCCGGGCGTCGCCAATTTCGATCTGCAGGGTTTCGGCTGCTTCGACCAGAATGAAGTCCATCTTCTGGCGCAAGATTGCCCCTGCATCCAACCCCCGCGCCTGAACGATGGGTTCGACAAGGCCATTGCGGTCCAGCCATTCGGCAATTTGGTTGCGGCGGGTGATGTCCATCACCGGGGAAAGCGGCATGATCCCAAGGCTTTCGCGCGCCATGGTCGAGATGACGGCGGGGAAGGCCATATCTTGAAACACATAGATGCCGCCGAAATGGCTGGTCCAGAAATTCGGCTGTTGAAAGGTCATGGCGGGAAGGCTGATGGGCACGCGCGTGACATCGCCGGTCTTGCGGGCAAGGGTTATCATGTCGGCGATCAGGACATCATCGCGCCAGCCGTCGGGTGCGCTGCGAAACTGCGCGATCATGCCCGCCAGTTTTTCGGCATCGGCCACATGGCCGCCGATGGTATCGGCCTCGACCGTGACCTGCTTCATCTCCAAAAGCCGGGCGGGGGTGGAGACTTCATAGACCGAACCCTGCAACTCGCCCGCCACTGCGTCCCGTGCGGTCAGGGCGAAAAGCTGTGCCTCATTGGTTTCGATGAACTGCTGCAATATCCCGCGCGAGGTGGAGAATTTCATGTTCAAGAGCGGCGCGGCTTTCTGGCTGGTGGTCAGAAGGATGAATTGCCGGTTCGCGCCATTGGGGTTCAGATAGATCGGGTCGTTAAGTTCGTCACCGATTTCCGGCGAGTAACCGGAGATGTCGATGTGGAAATCGGTCAAAGCAGTGGTCTTGCCCGTCAGATGCTTAAGCGCCCGGTTATAGCGTTCGACAAGGGCAGGCGAAGACACCTCGATCAGGTTGCCGAACATCAGACCAGCGGAGATGAGGCGTTTCATGGAGCACCCCCCCCTTTTCGCTGGCCATGAGGCGCAAAGGGCAGGGCACGAACCGCGGGGTGGGCGCTGCCCGGGACAAGTCCCGGGCGGGAACCAAGGCCGTCCCGTGCGGTGGTGCCGGGGCTGCAATTGGGGGGGGCAGCATCCGGCGGGAAAGATTTAAGGGCTGCCATTACGGTTTCCTCTCCAGATACCGCCGCTTCGCCTCTTCCGTCCGGCCAAACTCGCGCACCATGCCTTCAATCGCCACTTCGTCCGACTTGTCGGCATAGCGGAACTCAGAATCCGCATAGCGGTTGATTTCCTGCACCACCATGTCGACCGTGATCGGTGTCATCAGGCCGCGGATCAGCGCCAATTTCTCGTCATAGGGTTTGAACAGGAACAGGTCGGGGTTTTCCATCCATTCATCCGGCAGGTCGAAATCCATTGCCCGCACCTTCACCGCATCGGTGATGTTCTTGATGGCGCGGCCGGTGAAGCGGTCGTCCGCCTGTTGAATGGCCTTCAGGTAAGCGCCAAGCTTGGCGATGGTGTCCAATGGGCCGATGTCGCCTGCGACCTTGTCCCAGACCTGCAAGAGCCCGGCTTCATGCGGGCGGGAATGGCCTTCGAAGCTGGCGGCCACCGCCTTTTTGATTTCCTGCGCGGCAAAAAGATCATGCGCGCCAAGGGGGATTTGGTGGTTCTTGCCCAAAAGCAGCGACAGGATATCAATGTAATCTTCGCGTGTTTGCGGCCCGTCTACCAAGAACCGCGCCCCGGCGCGTTGGCGCAGGGCATCATCGACATTCTCGGGGAAGTTGGAAAACATGCCAAAGGTGCAATTGCCGCGCACCACTGTATTGGCCCCGGCAAAGGCCCCCATGAACACCGCTGTCACCTCTTGTTGGCCTGCCGAGGATTGCCGGTCGCCGCGTTTGCCTGCGACCTGGTCGATATCATCGATCGTGCCGAACCCGATGACCGACGGGTCCAGTACCGTGTCGATAAAGGCCTTGGCATTCTGGCCCGATTTGCCCTGATAGCTGTCGATCTGGTCGATGGAAAAGTTCTGATAGCGAAAGGGATATCCGGCCAGCTTGCAGTAATCATTCAGCAATCCCGCCATCATCTGGATCAGCGTGGTTTTGCCCGTGCCCGGTTTGCCATCGCCCATGAAGGTGAAGATGAAGCCACCCAGTTCGGCAAAGGGGTTCAACCGGCGCTCGAAATCATAGGCCATCAACATCTTGGCCAGCCGCATCGATTGATATTTGGCGATATGGTTTCCCACCACCTCATGCGGTTTTTTGAATTGCATGGAAAGCTGGCCGCCCTTGGCCGCCCGCGCCGGTTTGAAGCCGGAAATCGTCAAGCCATCCGCCTCGACCTTCCAGCTGGACCCGGTAAAGGCCGCAACCCCGCCCGTTGGCTGGGCCCGCAGCGCGACCTTTTCCATCAAGGCCTCGGCAAAGGCGGCGATGGTGGCGACAAGGCGGGTTTCGTCGCGGGCAAAGGCGGCGATGTCCTGGTCCAGTTCCCACAAGGCGCCTTGCAGGGCAAGTGGGGCGTTGTCGGTCAGAACCTCGTCCACCTCGCCAATCTCGACGGTGGTGGCCCCCAGATGCGGTGCCAGCAGAAAGGCGGTGGCATTGGCAAAAGTGTAAAGCACCGCCAAGGATTCACCGGCCAGAAGCGCAGTGAATTCGGCGCGTCTTGTCTCGGGCAGGCGGCCTTCGAGATTGGCCTTTTTCAACTCGGCCAGCCCCGATTGGGCGCAAAAGGCCTCGCCCAGGGCCAAGGCAATGGCCACCCCGCGGCGCAGGGCATTCAGCGCGCTGGACTGCAACGGCGACAAAAGCCCATCGCCAAGCCCTTCAACGCGTTCATAAAGCCGGACCCCCCCCGGCCGTGCCGTGGACCGCCCCGCCATGCCGGGAATGGTCGAGCGGAAGCGCGGCCGCGCCCCGATGCCGGGAGAGCGTTCATCGGCCGCGGCGGGTGCTGTCGGTCTGGCCAAGCGGGGGGCATGGTCGAACCCCGAGATCAGGGCAAGTGCTGCTTCATACTGGGCCCGAACCGCCTGTTCCCGCAGCTCCATCGTATCGCGTGTCGTCATCGCCTTGTCTCCTGAACCCGTTCTCTTTGCCCGGCGCGGCCCTGTGGGGCGGCCAGGGCCTTACACCGCCGGAATGATGCGCCCACCGGCCCCTACGACGAATTTGCGGTAAGGCCGCAACCCGGGGGCATCGACTTCGACCAAGGCTTGGAAAACCTGTTCGGGCAGGATCATCATGCGTTCTGTGCTTGTGGTGCCGCTGTCGATGCCGTGGACCGGATCGAGCTTCCAGATCTGGCGATTGGCGGTCGAGAACCAGCCATCCTTTACGTCTTCCTCGCGGTCCGAGACGATGTCTTCGACGGTCCAGACCAGCGCCCAATCATTGCCATCGGGCGCGTCGGCGGCTTTCAGCACGTCAGATATCGGGCCGGATTGCAGGGTGAAATCCTGGCTGTGCATCGGCCCAAGGGTGATGCGGCGCAGGCGTTTGGGGTGGATCGCCTCGAAATCCTTGTCGAAGCCCTGGGCCATTGTCAGCAGTTTCAGTCCGCCCACCGATTGAGCCATCAACCCTTGTTGCACCAAAGGCCAGCGGCGGTCGTCGTTTGGCAGGGGTTTGCGCCCGGAATCTTGCACATCGAACAGATAGACCACCGGCAGGTTGGTCTGGGTGTCCCAGATCGCCCAGTGCACCAGGAAATGGCGGCGGCTGTTGGTATCGGCGATGAATTGAACATCGGGGTCATTGCGGGCCCAGAAAAGCCCGCCTGCGGCCAGCGCTTCGTAATAAAGCCGCTGCGACAGGGCAAATTGCAGCGCCGTTGGCACACTCAGGTCGCGCACGATCTGGCGCACCATGCGGTCTTTCAATTCGGCTTGTGAGGCCATGCCGGACAGATGCTTTTCCACCTGTGCTGCATCCAGCGCCATGGTTATCAATTCCTGCGCCACCGGAAAGCCCGATTCGTGGCGATCAAAGGTCAGCCGGGGCGCGGTATCGGTACGCCCTGTCATCCGGTATTTATGGCCCAGGGCGGTGAAGGTGCCGTTCAACGCGGCAAGATAGCGGCCCAGAATGCGGGCTTCGGTGCGGGTCAGGCGGCCCTCGGCCTCGACCTCGCCCGCCACGCGGCCCAGATGGCCGGTGATACGTTCAAACTTGGAGAAATAGCGCTGCACCACCGCGCTGTCGGCAAGTTCGGTATGGTCAGAGACCAAAGCCTCTTTGACATCGGCCAAGGTTTAGCCCCCGTAGGCGTTCTTGTCGTGCTTTTCGACGATCTTGGCGAAGCGCCGGGCAAAGCGTTCATCCGCCTTGGCCTTTTGCTCCAGAATCTGGCGGGCAAAGACCATATGGCCTTCGTGGGCCTCCAGCATATCGGCCATCTTGTCATTGGTGGCTGCACCAATGGCGGCCATGGCGGCCTGGGCCTCTTGGTCGGTTTTCACGCCGATTTCGTTGATGCGGTGGGCCACGTCCTGCTGTTGGGCGGTTTTCAACGACGAAGTCAGCGCATCATAAAGCACCACGCGCTGCTTGGTGTCGGTTTGCAGTTTGTTGATAAGCACAAGCTGGGTGGCGGCCTGATTGGTCAGGCTGTCGACCCAGGTTTTGCCCTTTTCGATATACCGCTCCAGCGTTTGGCTTTTCGCCAGATGCACCTGTTCATCCTGCACCAGCGCGTTGTAGCGGGCGTTCAGCGTGGCCAGATCTGTTTCCAGCTTGGTCCGAGCGGTGGCGTCTTGTTCGACGCTGATCTGGTTTTCCAACGCGATGATCTTGGGGTCCATCGCGGCAATCTCGGTGCGAACCGTTTCAAGCACCGACACCGCGCCTTCGCGTTGGGCCAAAGTATCGCCCAGATTAAGCTCGACCCTGGCTTTTTGGCCATTCAGCAGGTCAAGCTGGCCCTGCAAAAGCTTCACGATCACATCTGATTTGGCAATCAGGTCTTGCAGCTTGTCATCGATGGAGGCCGTGCGCAGACGCTCTTGGCGCATCGATTCCGATTTGGCCGAAGAAAAGAAGCCGATAAGGCTTTCCATGCCGGTTTTCGACCGCATCTCGTCAAAGTCTTTCGAGAAGCCCGCGGTCACATCATCCAGCCCCATGATGAGTTCCGCGATATTGGCGTTCATCACCTCGGTGTGCTTGTGCACATCGTCAAGCGTGGCGTTTTCCACGTCGATCGACAGGCCCTGATCCAGCTTGGACTTTGCCGCCTCGATCTGGCCGGTGATCTGGGAAATCTTCGCCTGCGCCTCGGCCACCTGCTTCTGGCTTGCCTCAATCTGTGCGTCGAAATCGGCCATCTGGCTCTCCTGTTACTTGATACACGGGATGTAATGACGATTTACATCAATACATCCCCCACGAGAAAGAAATTCGCTTGGCCGGATATGGCCGTCAGGATCACGACTATCCTTGCCCAAGTCGACGACAGCCGCAACGGCCTTGTCAGGCTGCGGACGGACAGAAGGGCAAAGCGGCGGCGGTTCAGACCGGAATATTGTCGATCAGGCGCACGCCGTCGATCCAGGCTGCGGCCAACATGCGGCGGGGGCGGTTGACATCGTCTGACGGCATCAGGGTTTCTGCATCGCGCAGTTCGATGTATTCGACACGCTCGAACCCCGCCGAACGCACCTTTTCGGCCGCCTCGCGAATGGCCATGCGGTCAGATTGACCGGCGCGGATGTCATCCGCCGCGGCCGTGATCGCGCTGTAAAGCACGCCGGCCACCGCCCGGCCTTCGACGGTCAGCCCCACATTGCGCGACGACATGGCCAGCCCGTCAGCCTCGCGGATGGTTTCGCAGCCCACGATCTTGATCGGAATGTTCAGATCGCGCACCAGACGCTGGACAACTTGCAACTGCTGCCAGTCTTTTTGGCCAAAATAGCCACGGTCGGCCATGGTCATGCCGAACAGCTTGGAAACAACCGTTGCCACCCCATCGAAATGGCCCGGCCGCATCCGCCCTTCAAGCGGTTCAGACACGCCGCCCACCGAAACCGTGGTGATAAAGCCGTCGGGATAGACCTCGTCCGGCTGGGGGATGAAGACCACATCCACCCCAACGCTGGACAACAGCGCCACGTCGGCCTCTTCGGTGCGGGGGTATTTTTTCAGATCGTCGGGGTTGTTGAACTGCTTTGGGTTCACAAAGATCGTGGTGATGACGCGTTCACATTCCTGCTTGCCCGCACGCGCCAGCGACAGATGCCCGTCATGCAGCGCGCCCATTGTCGGCACCACACCAACCAAGTCGCCCGCGGCCTTCCACGCCCGCACGATGGGGCGCAGGTCGGCCACTGTCCGGATGATTTGGGTCATTTCGAACCTTTCGGCGGCAGCACATCGGGGAAAGAGTGTTCGTCACCCGGAAAGGCACGCGCGCGCACTTCGGCGGCATAGGCGGCAATCGCCTCGTCTGCGGTCTTGCCAAGGTTGGCATAGCGCTTGACGAATTTCGGACGAAACTCGGTGAAAAGGCCAAGCATGTCGTCGATCACCAGAACCTGGCCATCGCAATCGATGCCTGCGCCGATGCCAATGGTGGGAATGTCCAAGGCCGCGGTGATGCGGCCCGCAAGGCCCATCGGCACCTTTTCCAGCACAACCGAAAAAGCCCCGGCGGCCTGAACGGCCAAAGCATCTTGCATGACAAGATCGGCTTCGTCTTCGCGCCCCACCACCTTGTAGCCGCCAAAGGTGTTCACCGACTGCGGGGTCAGCCCGATATGGGCCATCACCGGCACGCCGCGTTTGGTCAGAAAGCTGATGGTTTCGGCCATATGCACCCCGCCCTCCAGCTTGACCGCAGGGGCGCCGGTTTCCGTCATAAGCCGGGCGGCGTTGCGATAGGCCTGCTGGGGGCCTTCTTCATAGCTGCCAAAGGGCATGTCGATCACGACCATCGCCTTTTGGCAGCCCCGGACGACCGAACGACCGTGAAGGATCATCATCTCCAGCGTGACGCCAAGGGTCGATGGCATGCCATGCAGCACCATTCCCAGCGAATCGCCGACCAGGGCAACATCGCAATGCGGGTCAACCAGGCGGGCCATCGGCGTTGTGTACGCTGTCAGCACAACCAGCGGCGCGCTGCCCTTGCGGGCGCGGATGTCGGGCGGCAAGACGGGGCGGAGGGGGGAGGTGGCGCTCATCTTCAGCTCCGGGCCAATACAGATTCTGCCCGGCATACAGGCACAGCCGCCGCCCGTTCGCAAGAAAATTGCGCTGCATTGCGGCGAAAGCTGGCTCTTGACCTGCGGGCGGGCAACAGCCCTTCTGGGCAAAACCAAGTCTGGAGGGATGATGAAATTTGTCGAACGTGTCAGCCGTGACGGGATTGAACCCGACATCAGCCGCCCCGATCCTGCAAAGCTGATCGCGGGGGATCCGGTTCACACCACCTGGAACCGCGAGGACAAGGACGGGCTTTACTGCGGCATGTGGCAGACCACGCCGGGCAAGTGGCGGATGAGCTATAGCGAATGGGAGTATGTTTATATCCATGAGGGCCATTCGATCCTGACCGATCAGCACGGCACGGTGACGCATCTGAAGGCGGGAGACAGTTTCATCATCCGGCCTGGGTTTGAAGGCACATGGGAATGTGTCGAAACCACCCTGAAGGATTACGTGATTCTGGAATAAACCACCCCGGCCAAGCGGGCCGAAGGTGCGCCTTTAGGGGGTAAAAGCAAAAGGCCCGAAGCGATCTTCGGGCCTTTTCGCAATTTTTGGGCGTATCAGCCGTTTGCAGCCTCGGGCGCGGGGCAATCTTTTGCTTCGATGCCTTTGCGCTTGCATGCGGCAAGACGTTTTTCTTCTGCCCGCGCTGCCAGTTCCGCTTCTTTGGCGGCCAGCGCTTCGGCCTTGGCTTTTTCCTTAGCGGCCAGCGCATCTGCCTTGGCCTGTTCCTTGGCGGCCAGCGCATCGGCCTTTTCCTGCTCTTTGGCGCGTTTGGCATCGAACTTGGCGCGTTCTTCAACTGTCATGGCGGCATAGGCGGCCTTTTCGGCAGCGGCCTTGGCGGCAGCCTCTTCGGCGGCCTTGGCTTCGGCGGCTTCTTGTTCGGCCTTTGTGATGATGTCTTTTTCCTTCTGGGCGATGTTCTCGGGGGTTTCCGGCACGGCCAGTCCCCAGGCGTCGTCCATATAGGGGCCTTCCAGTTCAAGGCTTTCCGCCTTGGAGCGGACTTTTACCTGGGTTCCCAGTTTGACGTTTTCGTAAAGATGGATGGCATCTTGGTTGTAAAGCCGGATGCAGCCCGCGCTGGTGGCGTGGCCGATGGTGGCGTTTTGGATCGTGCCATGCAGGCGGAACATGGTGTCGGCACCGCCGCGGTAAAGATACATCGCCCGCGCCCCAAGCGGGTTTTCAAGCCCCCCCGACATGCCACCGGCATAGCTGGCGTAAAGGTCGGGCCGGGTGCGGACCATATTGGCTGTGGGTTGCCATGACGGCCATTTTTCCTTGCGGCCGATCACGCCCGCGCCCCGGAAAGACAGGCCCTCGCGGCCGACAGCGATGGAATAGCGCATCGCCCGACCGTCTTCTTGCACATGGTAAAGTTTGCGCGAAAAGGTATCGACCACGATGGTGCCGGGCTTTTCGGGGCCATTATAGGCCACTTCGGATTTTTGACGCCCGCCCGACAGATGGCGCGCCTCGACCGCCTCGATCATGAAGCCCTCGTCTTCGACCGCCTCATAGCCGGAGTGCGCAGTGGGAGCAGTTTCTTGCGGCGGGGTGGCCGCACAGGCGGCAAGGACAGAAAAAGACGAAAGCGCCAAAAGGCGAAGAATCGGGGACATGTTTTATCTCGGGGTGTGGCAGGTTCTGAAACCAAAGCCGCTTGCAACCCCTTGCGTCAAGACTCTGTGCAAGGTTGTAAAAAGAAAAGCCCGGCGCGTTGCGGGAAGGGCAGTTTTTGCGGTTTTTGGGCTTCTATGAGGGGGGGTGCCTGCCTGCAGGTCGGATTATCGCACAATCCCTTGCCCCGGCGCGGCGCAACGCTGGGCAAAAGAAAAGGGCCGAGAAACCCGGCCCTTGATGTTGAGATGTTCCCCAAAGCCAGCCCAAACAGCTGACGTCCTGGCTTAGCCAACGATGTTGAAGTCAGGCCCGTAGGGATATTTGGTAATATCTTCGTTGCCGTCTTCGGTGATGACCAGAATGTCATGTTCGCGGTAGCCGCCCGCGCCCGGCTGACCTTCTGGGATGGTCAGCATCGGTTCCATCGAGATGACCATGCCCGGCTCCAGCACCGTGTCGATATCCTCGCGCAGTTCCAGACCGGCCTCGCGGCCGTAGTAATGCGACAGGATCCCGAAGGAGTGGCCATAGCCGAAAGTGCGGTATTGCAGCACCTGATGCTCTTCGAAGAAGGTGTTGAGCTTGTGGGTGACTTCGGCGCAAGACACGCCGGGCTTTAGCAGGCTCATGCCATATTCATGGGCGGCCACGTTGATATCCCAGATGCGGCGCGATGCGGCGTCACATTCCTGAACGAACATCGTGCGTTCCAAGGCGGTGTAATAGCCCGAGATCATCGGGAAGGTGTTGAGCGACAGGATATCGCCGCGCTGCAATTTGCGCGCGGTGACCGGATTGTGGGCGCCGTCGGTGTTGATGCCCGACTGGAACCAGACCCAGGTGTCGCGGTATTCGGCATCAGGGAAACGCTTGGCGATTTCGAGTTCCATCGCGTCACGGCCTGCCATGGCGATGTCGATCTCGCGGGCGCCTTCCTTGACCGCTTCGCGAATGGCAAAGCCGCCCACATCGGCGACATTGGCGCCGTGGCGGATCAGGTCGATCTCGGCGGCGGATTTGTGCATGCGCTGCTGCATGACGGCGACCGAGATATCGACGCCCTTCTTCGGTTTCAGGAAGGCGTTCAGCTTTTCGGATTGCACCAGTGTCAGGTGGTCGGCTTCGCAGCCGATGACGCGGCCCTCGCCCGTTACCGAACAGACCGCGCGCCAGTAATTGTCGCGCTGCCAATCGGTATAGGTGATGCTGTCGCCATGGCTGCGCCGCCACGGCTGGGCCGCATCAATGCCGGCGCTGATCGTCACGCATTCCGTGGCGGTGACGACAAGACCGTAAGGGCGGCCGAAAGAGCAATAAAGGAAGCCCGAGTAATAGGCGATCGAATGCATCGAGGTGAAGACGCAGGCGTCAACTCCATGCACTTGCATGATCTCGCGCAGGCCTTCAATGCGGGCCTCGTATTCAGAGGCAGCAAAGGGCAAAACCCGGTCGCCTTGGTGAAAGCGGTACTGCTGCGGACGTTCGGTAGACATTACAGACCTCATCAAAGGGGTCCATCGCGGACCCCGAAAGGTCCCGGCGTACAGGACGGCAAGAGCGCTTTTCGAGACGACGCCATCGTCCCGGCTCAGAGTGAAACGTGCCAGAAGGCGCACTGGGTTGCAAGGTGCTTGAAGGAATGCGCCGCAATTTCACCGCAGCCCCGCCCTGCCAAGGCCATGAAGAACCGTCAACGAAAACGCACGCTCTGGGGGAGTGCCTGAATGCCGACCTATTCCGTTGTGGACATGCCATATGTTGGCTCTTTGCTGGCGGTAAACCTGTTTTCCGGGTCCACCACCATGTTGTTGAATTTCTTTGGCTCTAGTGTTTCGACAAGTTTGGTAGATGACGGAACAAAGCTTTATGTCGGCGAAGAGTTGCTGCTTGGCGGCGGCAGCTATGAATTTCTGGGCTCTGGCACAGCACAGCCGGGGATCAACGTGCTTGGCATCACGGTTCCGACAGGGTTCCCCAAGGACTTGATCCTTTTGCGAGACGTGAACACCGGAACCTTGCATTTTGTCTTTCCCGACGGGGTGCCAAACGCGCTTGGCATGATCGCCTTGGTCGTGACCTTGCAGCCCGTTGGCTATGACATGGCGACTCATGGACCTTTGTGCTTTGCCGAAGGCACCTTGATCGAAACCACCTCTGGCCAAGTGCCGGTAGAGGATCTGCAGCCCGGCAGCATGTTGGTCAACCCAAATGGCCCACCCTTGCGGTTGGTGGCCAATATCTGCGCGTCGACCACATGGGTGTCGCCATCCGCGCTTTTGCCTGTGGTCATCGCCAAGGATGCCTTTGGGCCTGAGTGTCCGAACCAGGGTCTTATGGTCAGCCAGCAGCACGGCATTGCCTTGGGGGGCCATTTGTTGCAACTGGTTTTCGGGCTGGAGGCGGCGCTGGCCCCGGCGCTGGGTCTGGTCAACTTTGGGTGCGTGACGATTGGCCATGACCAAAGCGCTATTCGCTATCGGCACCTGTTGTGTGACCGCCATGCTGTGGTCATGGCCAATGGAGTGATGGCCGAAACGTTTTTGTGGACAGGCGCCAACCCCGAGAAAGTTTCGTTTACCGAAGCAGAGGCCGAAGCGGCAGCACCGCTGAAGCCTCAGACCTGCTGTCTTCCCCGGCTGAGCGTGCGCGAAACCCGCCTGCTGATCCGAAAGGCCAAGGGCGACCCTGCAAAGATTGGCGCATTTGCCGCCCTTGGGGTGTAACGGTTAAATCGCCTTGCCGGCAAAATCGGCGGCGGAGTGGCGGTTCGGCACCTGCTCGGCCTCATCCCCCCAGCTTTTGTTGACCATCCGCCCGCGTTTGACAGCGGGACGCGCATCGATCTTTTCCGCCCAGGCAACCACATTCTTGTAAGAGGTCACGTCCAGAAACTCGGCCGCGTTATAAGACCGACCAAGCACCAGCCCGCCATACCACGGCCAGATCGCCATATCGGCAATCGAATAGGCGTCGCCCGCGATGAACGGCACCTCGGCAAGGCGGCGATCCAAGACATCCAGCTGGCGTTTGCTTTCCATCGCATAGCGGTTGATGGGGTATTCGTATTTCTCGGGCGCATAGGCATAAAAATGGCCAAAGCCGCCGCCCAGAAACGGCGCAGAGCCCATCTGCCACATCAGCCAATTCATTACTTCGGTGCGCGCTGGCCCCTTGGCAGGCAGGAAGGCCCCGAATTTTTCGGCCAGATGCACCAGAATCGAGCCGCTTTCGAACAGGCGCAGCGGTTCGTCGCCCGAATAATCCATCATCGCCGGGATTTTGGAGTTGGGGTTAACGCCAACAAAACCAGAGCCGAACTGTTCGCCGGAAATCTGGACCAGCCAGGCGTCATAATCGGCCAAGAGCCCGGCTTCGATCAGTTCTTCCAGCAGGATCGTAACCTTGACCCCATTGGGCGTGGCCAATGAATAAAGCTGCAGATCATGCTTGCCGCGCGGCAGTTCCTTGTCATGGGTCGCGCCCGCGATGGGGCGGTTGGTCGAGGCGAATTGCCCGCCGTTTTCCTTGTCCCATGTCCAGACTTTCGGCGGGGTATAGGTGGGGTCGGCCATGGCAGGGATCCTTGCGCGGTTTCGGTCAAGGCCAAGCTATGCCTTGGGCGCCGAGGCTTCAATCCATCGCGACACAGATCTCTGTGCGCGCCCGCGCAGCGACCCCGCTTTCCTGTGGGCAGGGTGCGGTTCAGGCAGCTTCGGCCGCCGGGCGTCTGATCTTTGCGGCAGCATCCAGCACCAGCGGGCGCAGACCGGTGCCACCCGCATCCAGAACTTCGAACAGATGGCGGCGCATCCGGGGTTCCCAGAAATCATTGATGTGCGAAGACAGGCCAGCCACGCCTTCGCCATGGGGTTTGGATTCCATGAACTTGGCGATCTGGTTGGCCATGTAAATCAGTTTCGAATGGGGGGCGTCATGCGACATGGGCGGCCTCTTCGGGGGAAATGCGGTTGGGATGGGTGAAGACCTCGAACCCGTCTTGGCGGGCAAGGGCGACAAGGGTGATGCCGGCCTGATCGGCCATATCGACTGCAGCCGCCGTGGGGGCCGAGGCGGCGATGATGATGGGAAAGCCTGCGGCGGCTGCCTTTTGCACCATGTCGATCGAGGTGCGGCAGGTCAGCACCAAGGCACCGTCAACGGGTGCAGCTTGGGCCAATGCGCCAATCAGCTTGTCCAGCGCGTTGTGGCGGCCCACATCTTCGCGCGCGGCGATGATGCCGCCATCGGCGGCCCAAAGCGCAGCGGCATGGGCGGCGCGGGTGATGTCATGCAAGGGTTGATGGGCGGTCAGATCGCCCATCGCGGCCATGATCTGCAAGGCTGTCATGGTGAACCCGGTATCAACCACACGCCGCGGCTTGCGCCGGGCCTCTTCCAGACTGTCGATGCCGCAAAGCCCGCAGCCCACCGGCCCGGCCATCGACCGCCGCCGGGCACGCAGCCTGTCTTCGGCGGGCGATTTCAGCCAGATTTGCAGGTCAATCCCCAGATCCGTCTCGACGATTTCGACGCTGTCGATTTCATCTGGTTTGGCGATGCCTTCGGTCAGGCTGAAGCCATAGGCGAAATCAACCAGATTGCCCGGTGTGGCCATCATCACCGCTTGGGTTGACCCGTTGTAGGAAAGGGCCACCGCCACCTCTTCGGGCAGCGCGCGCGCTGTGCCCGAACTGCCCCGTCCAAAGGACGTGCGCGCAAGGAGGCGGTGGGTCTTCACCACTCGGCCGCCGCGATCCGGCGTGCACGGGTGGCCATGGCGGAATATTCTTCCTGCCACTCCGACGGGCCATTCGAGGGCGCCACCTGAACCGCGGTCACCTTGTATTCCGGGCAGTTGGTGGCCCAGTCCGAGAAATCGGTGGTGATGACATTGGCTTGGGTGTCGGGGTGGTGGAAGGTGGTATAGACCACGCCCGGATTGACCTTGTCTGTCAGGGTCGCGCGCAGCGTGGTTTCGCCCGCCCGGCTGGCCAGCCGCACAAAGCTGCCTTCCTTGATGCCGCGCACTTCGGCGTCATGCGGGTGGATTTCCAGCACGTCTTCGGCATGCCAGGCCACGTTCGGCGTGCGGCGGGTTTGCGCGCCGACGTTGTATTGCGAAAGGATGCGGCCCGTTGTCAGCAACAGCGGGAAACGCGGTCCGGTTTTCTCATCGGTTGCCACATATTCGGTGTTGATGAACTTGCCCTTGCCGCGCACGAAGCCGTCGACATGCATCAAAGGCGTGCCTTGCGGTGCCTTGTCATTGCAGGGCCATTGGATCGAGCCAAGCTCATCGATCTTGTCATAGGTCACGCCGGCAAAGGACGGCGTGGTCATGGCAATCTCTTCCATGATCTGCGCGGGATGGGTGTAGTTCCAGTTGGCGCCCATGGCTTGGGCGAACATCTGGGTGACTTCCCAATCGGCATAGCCCTGCTTCGGCGCCATCACCTTGCGCACCATGTTGATCCGGCGTTCGGCGTTGGTGAAGGTGCCATCCTTTTCAAGAAAGCTTGAGCCGGGGAAGAAGACATGGGCGTAGTTTGCGGTTTCGTTCAGGAAAAGATCGTGAACGATCACGCATTCCATCGCGGCCAGACCGGCCGAGACATGTTTGGTGTCAGGGTCCGATTGCAGGATGTCTTCGCCTTGGCAGTAAAGGCCCTTGAAGGTACCCTCGACCGCGGCATCCAGCATGTTGGGAATGCGCAGGCCTGGCTCATTGTCGATCTTAACGCCCCAGAGATTTTCATAAATCGCGCGCACATCGTCGTTCTTCACATGGCGATAGCCCGGCAGTTCATGGGGGAAGGACCCCATGTCACACGAGCCTTGGACGTTGTTCTGGCCGCGCAGCGGGTTCACACCCACGCCCGGACGGCCGACGTTGCCGGTCATCATCGCCAGGTTGGCAATCCCGATCACCGTGGTCGAGCCTTGGGAATGTTCTGTCACACCCAGACCGTAATAGATCGACCCGTTTCCGCCGGTGGCGAAGGTGCGGGCGGCGGCGCGCACATCTTGTGCCTTCACGCCGGTCAGGATCTCGACCGATTCGGGCGAATGGTTGGGACGGCTGACGAAATCGGCGTAGTCTTGGAATTCGTCCCAGTCGCAGCGCTCGCGGATGAAGGCTTCATCATAAAGCTTTTCGGTCACGATCACATGGGCAAGCGCCGTGACGATGGCCACGTTGGTGCCCGGGGTCAGCGCCAGATGGTGCGCGGCCTTGATATGGGGGCTTTCCACCATTTCGGTACGACGCGGGTCGATGACGATCAGCTTGGCGCCTTTGCGGACAGCTTTCTTCAACCGGCTGGCAAAGACCGGATGGCCAGAGGCCGGGTTCGCCCCGATCACGATGGCGACATTGGTATGTTCCACCGAATCAAAGTCTTGCGTGCCAGCGGACGTGCCAAGCGTTTGGCCCAGGCCATAGCCGGTGGGCGAATGGCAAACCCGTGCGCAGGTGTCGGTGTTGTTGTTCAGGAACACACCGCGCGTCAGCTTCTGCACCAGATAGCTTTCTTCGTTGGTGCAGCGCGACGAGGTGATGACGCCCACCGACTTTTGCCCGTATTTGGCAATCAGGCCCTTCATGCGGTTGGCGGCAAATTCCATCGCTTCCGCCCAGGACACTTCTTGCCAGGCATCGTTGATGCTGTCGCGGATCATCGGCGACAGGATCCGATCCTTGTGGGAGGCATAGCCATAGGCGAAGCGGCCCTTGACGCAGCTGTGGCCGCGATTGGCCTTGCCGTTCTTGTAAGGCACCATGCGCACCAGCTCATCGCCGCGCATCTCGGCCTTGAACTGGCAGCCAACACCGCAATAGGCGCAGGTGGTGATGACCGAGCGTTCCGGCGTGCCGATCTCGATCACCGATTTTTCCTGCAAGGTTGCGGTTGGGCAGGCCTGCACGCAGGCGCCGCAAGACACGCAATCAGACGCCAGCGCATCATCGGTTTTCGCGCCGAACGACACGCGGCTGTCGAAGCCCCGGCCTTCGATGGTCAGCGCGAAGGTGCCTTGCACCTCTTCGCAGGCCCGCACGCAGCGCGAGCAGACGATGCATTTCGCCGGGTCATAGGTGAAATAGGGGTTGCTTTCGTCCTTGGCCTTCCATTGCGGATTGGCCTCGCCCGAGTTGTTCTTGGGGCGGAAATGGGTGTCGATCGCTTCATAGCGCACATCGCGCAGGCCGACAGCCCCGGCCATGTCCTGCAATTCGCAATCGCCATTGGCCGAGCACGTCAGGCAATCCAGCGGGTGGTCGGAGATATAAAGCTCCATCACCCCGCGGCGCAGCTGTTTCAGCTTGCCGGTTTGGGTGTGAACCTTGATCCCCGGAGCAACAGGGGTGGTGCAAGATGCCGGGGTGCCGTTGCGGCCTTCGATCTCGACCAGACACAGGCGGCACGATCCGAAGGCGTCGATGTTGTCGGTGGCGCAGAGCTTGGGCACGGTGATGCCAATCTCGGCCGCGGCGCGCATGATCGAGGTGCCTTCGGGCACGGTCACGTCAAAGCCGTCGATGTTCAAGGTAACCGTAGCGGTCGAGCGCACATAGGGTGTGCCGAAATCGCGGTCGGACGGGATGATGAAGTCTTTCATCTCAAGCGCCTTTCTTCTGGGCCAGCTGATGGGCCACGATGGCATTGGCATGGCCGTGGCCTAGCCCGTGTGTGTCTTTCAGAAAGCTGACGATCTGCATGTGAGGTTGCGTCAACTTGCCTGCGATCTCGTTAAACCAGTGCTGTATCGGCTGGCCGTATTTCTTCTCAATGGAAGGGAAGTAAGAGGCCGGGCCTTGAACCTTTTCGGTCATTCCGCCGCTTCCTTCTGGGTGGAGAAGTCATCAGGGAAATGGGTCACCGCGGACATTACCGGATAGGGGGTGAACCCGCCCAGCGCGCAGAGCGAGCCGGATTTCATGGTGTTGCACAGATCGGTGAGGATCGGCATGGCGGCGGCGTCGCCGCGCTTGATGCGGTTGATGGTTTCCACGCCCCGCACCGCGCCGATGCGGCAGGGGGTGCATTTGCCGCAGGATTCAATGGCGCAGAATTCCATGGCAAAGCGGGCCATTTCCAGCATGTCGGCGCTGTCGTCGAAGATCGTCAGGCCGGCGTGGCCGATGAGGCCATCCTTGCCCGCGAACTCCTCGTATCCAAAGGGCGTGTCAAACAGGCTGCGCGGGAAATAGGCGCCCAAGGGGCCGCCCACCTGCACCGCCTTGACCGGGCGACCACTGGCCGTGCCGCCGCCGATCTTGTCCACGATCTCGCCCAAGGTCAGGCCAAAGGCGATTTCGTAAAGCCCGCCGTATTTGACGTTCCCGGCAATTTGCAGCGGGATGGTGCCGCGTGAGCGGCCAAGGCCGAAGTCCTTGTAATGCGCGGCCCCTTTTTCAAAGATCACCGGCACCGAAGCCAGCGAAATGACGTTGTTCACAACGGTCGGCTTGCCCAAGAAGCCTTCCAGCGCGGGCAGGGGGGGCTTGGCGCGCACGATGCCGCGCTTGCCTTCGAGGCTGTTCAGCAGGCTGGTTTCTTCGCCACAGACATAAGCCCCGGCACCAACGCGGATTTCCATGTCAAACGCCGCACCCTTGCCCAGAACGCGGGCGCCCAGCACCCCTTCGGCACGGGCGATTTCGACCGCCTTCTGCATCACCTCGATGGCGATCGGGTATTCCGAGCGGATATAGACAAAGCCCTTGGTCGCGCCGCAGGCCAGACCGGCAATCACCATGCCTTCGATCAGCGTGAAGGGGTCACCCTCCATCAACATGCGGTCGGCAAAGGTGGCGCTGTCGCCTTCGTCGGCGTTGCAAACGATATATTTCCGGTCGGCTTTGGCCTCGGACACGGTTTTCCATTTGATGCCGGTGGGAAAGCCCGCGCCCCCCCGACCGCGCAGGCCCGAGTTGGTGACTTCGGTCACCATGTCGGCGGGGGCCATGCCCAAGGCGCGCTCAAGCCCCGAAAGCCCGCCATGCGCGCGATAGTCGGCCAGCGAAAGCGGGTCGATCACGCCAACGCGGGCAAAGGTCAGACGGGTTTGCGCCTTGAGCCAGGGCAAGTCTTCGGTCAGGCCAAGGGCCTTGGGGTGGGCGGCCAGATCGCCGAACAGCGCGGGCACATCGGCCGGTGTCATCGGGCCAAAGGCCATGCGGCCGGCAGGGGTTTCCACCTCGATCAAGGGTTCAAGCCAAACCATGCCGCGACTGCCGTTGCGGACAAGGGTTGCATCCGGGTGCTGGGCGCGGATGGCGGTGGCAATCTCATCGGCACCAAGGGCGACGGCGGCGCTGTCCAGCGGCAGATAAATCTTCATTTCAGGCCCCCAAGAATGCCGTCCAGCTTCGCCTCGTCAACGCGGCCCACGATCTTGCCGTCGATCATCGCGGCAGGGGCGCAGGCGCACAGGCCAAGGCAGAACACCGGTTCCCGCGTCACGCGGCCATCGGTGGTGGTTTCGTGCCATTCGATGCCAAGCGCCTTTTGCGCATGGGCCGCAACCCGGTCCGCGCCCACGGATTTGCACGCCTCGGCCCGGCACAGCTTTAGCACATGGTTGCCTGCAGGGTTCTCGCGGAAGTCATGATAAAAGGACATCACACCATGCACTTCGGCGCGGCTCAGGTTCAGATCTTGCGCGATGATTGGCAAAGCTGCCTGCGGCACATAGCCGAACTCGGCCTGAATGGCATGAAGGATCGGCAAGAGCGCGCCCTCCATCCCTTTATGGGAGGTCAGGATTTCCCCAACGCGAGAGGTGACTTCAACGGAATCAAGCATATGGCGGCCCTTTGGTAACTGGCCTCGTCATACGCCGATTGATAGGGAAATCAATATTGATATACCGTCATTCAATAGATGATGCCTATCGTTGCCGTCCCAACCGCGCCGCCTCTTCGATCAGGGCTTGCAAGACCGGGGTCTGCGGATCGCGCCGGGCGGTGACAAGGCCGACAAGATGCTCCACCTCGGGGTTTACGATCGGGATGGCGATCAGGCCTTGGCCGGTAAACATCTCGGCCAGTTTCATCGGCACCACACTGGCCCAAAGCCCCGAGCGGACATGCGACACAAGCGCAATGGTCGAGTTTGATTCCACCATTGCCTGCGCCCTTGCGCCCACCTCGACCAGATGTTGGTTGACGATACGGCGGTTCTGCATGTCGGCGGTCAACAGGCACAGGGGGACCGTTGCCACCTCGTGCCAACTGATCTGGTCCCGGCCAGCATGGGCCGCGTTCGGGGCGCATAAAAAGCGATAGAACTCGGTAAACAGAGGGGTTTGCGTGACCCGGCCAAGGGGTTCGTTATCAAGATAGGTGATGCCGGCATCAAGTTCGAGACTGTCGATGCCATCCAGAATTTCAGCACTGGTGCGCGACAGGATGGTGACGCGCATATTGGGGTGGCGCGCGGTGAACGGTGCGGTCAGGTCTGCCACCATCGGCAGCGCGGTGGGAATGACCCCGATCCTGAGATTGCCCGAAAGCCCGGCGTGAACCGACCGCATTTCATCGCGAAGCGCGCGCGCATCGCCCACGATCCGCCGCGCCCAATCCAGCACGCGTTGTCCTTCGGGCGTCAGTCCCTGAAACCGGCTGCCGCGAAACACCAGCTGCACCCCAAGCTGGTCTTCCAGCTGCCGTATTGCCGAAGAAAGCGAAGGCTGTGTGACGCCAATCGCTTCGGCGGCCCGGCCAAAGTGCCGCTCGTTTGCAAGGGCGATGAACATTTCCAGTTTGTCGATCATCTGACCAAGGTGGCCTGCCACTTCGCCGGTGGCAAGCCTTGCAAACGCGGTATTTGCCGCGGGCCAAATCACGCCAGCTTTGGGCTTCGCCTTGCAGCGAGGTCAGGGGAAGATTAGCTGTAGCTGCATGATGCGCTTTATCCCCTTTTTCAAACGCCCCCCGCTTGTGCCGGTTATTCGGTTGCAGGGCAGTATCGGCACCGGTCGCAACGCGCTTTCCGATGCCGCACTTGCCCCGGTGATCGAGAAAGCCTTTCGCATGAAACCTGCCGCGGTGGCGCTGGTTATCAACTCACCCGGCGGATCGGCGGTGCAATCCAGCCTGATCGCGGCACGCATCCGGCGCCTTGCCTTGGAAAAAGGCGTGAAAGTTCATGCGTTTGTAGAGGATGTCGCCGCATCGGGCGGCTATTGGCTGGCCTGCGCGGGCGACGAAATCTGGGTGGATGACAGTTCCATCCTTGGCTCTATCGGGGTGATTTTTGCCAGTTTCGGGTTCCCCGAGGCGATGGCGCGGCAGGGCATCGAACGGCGCGTCATCACCGCCGGCACGTCAAAAAGCCTGGCCGATCCTTTCTTGCCGCAAAAACCCGAAGACATTGCCCGCCTGCGCGCCCTTCAAGCCCCCATTCATGCGGCCTTCATTGCCCATGTGAAGGCCCGGCGCGGCGCAAAGCTGGCCGAAGCGGATCTCTTCAACGCGGATGTCTGGGTGGGGCAGCAGGCGGTTGATCTTGGGCTGGCTGATGGCCTTGCGCATCTGGTGCCCAAGATGAAATCGCTTTTTGGCGACAAGGTGCGGCTGGTGCCTTTTGGACAAAAACGTGGGTTGCTGTCGCGCTTTGGTCTGGGGGTGGCGGAAAATCTGATGCAGTCGGTGGAAGACAGGGCGCTTTGGGCGCGATATGGTCTTTGAATGCTGTTCAAGATCATCCTTATCTTTCTGCTTGGCATGGCGCTGATCGGCATGATCGGCAAAGCGCTGTTCCCCGGCAGGATTGACACGCTGACCCGTCTGCGCCGCAATAATCGCAAGACCCCTGTCTGTTCACGGTGTGGGCGCTATATCATCGGTCAAAAGGGCTGTGACTGCGGGAAATCATAACATGCGGGCTTTGGTGACGGGGGCGGGCAAGCGTTTGGGCCGCGAGATGGCGCTTTATCTGGCGCGGCGGGGTTTTGACGTGGCGGTTCACTATGCCGCCTCGCGCAAGGAAGCAGAGGCGGTGGTCAAGGAGATCACCGCGATGGGGCGGCGGGCCTGTGCGCTGCGGGCCGATCTTTTGATCGAATCTCAGGTTGAAAAACTGGTGCCGATGGCGGTGCAGGGGCTTGGTGGGCCGCTGACCGTGTTGGTCAACAACGCGTCGATCTTTGAATATGACACCATGAACAGCGCGACCCGCAAAAGCTGGGACCGTGCCATGGAATCAAACCTGCGGGCGCCCTTTGTGCTGACGCAGGCCTTTGCCGCGCAAGCGCCCGAAGCGGGTGTGGACGAGGCGGGAGAACCGGTGGCAAGCGGGCTTGTCGTCAATATGATCGACCAGCGCGTGCACAAGCTGACGCCGGAATTCATGTCCTATACGCTGGCCAAGATGGGCCTTTGGGCGCTGACGCGCACGGCCGCGCAGGGGCTGGCCCCACAGATCCGTGTCAACGCAATCGGCCCCGGCCCCACCTTGCAGGGCGCACGTCAAAGCGATGGCCACTTTGCCCGCCAGCGTGCCGCAACGGTGTTGAAACGCGGGGCAAACCCGGCCGATATCACCGCCGCACTTGGATTTTTTCTCGATTCGCCGGGGGTGACGGGCCAGATGATTGCCGTGGATGGCGGCCAGCATCTGGGCTGGCAAACCCCTGACGTGCTTGGGGTTGAGTGACCTTTGACAGCCAACCTGCGGAAAGTTGTCCACTTTTGGCCCCAGCGTCACGGAACGGTTACAAAAACTTGTGATTTATCAGGGATTTGACCATAGGTCGAAAATCTTCCTTTTAAATTCAAGTACTTGAAAAACTGCCTAAAAATTAGGCAAACCGGGGAGATGGGCCAAAAACAAGGAAAAAACCGCAATCCTGAAATCTTTTCCGCAAAGTTATCCACAAATGCGGTGGACTTCTTCCCTCTTGCCCTCCTGCGGTTATCATTGCAGCCACGGGGAAGAATCGACCCATCTGAAAGGCCCCTTTTCCTATGAACGACGCACCCCGCACCGGGCATGAGGTGATTCAGGATTATTTGCGCACGCTGGACGGCAGTCCGGGCGTGTATCGCATGCTGAATGCGGCGTCCGAGGTGCTTTATGTCGGCAAGGCGCGCAACCTTAAAGCGCGGGTGACCAATTACTCCCGGCCCTCGGGCCATTCTGCGCGGATCGCGCGGATGATCCACGAAACCGCCTCGATGATGTTCCTGACCACGCGGACGGAACTTGAGGCGCTGCTTTTGGAACAGAACCTCATCAAACAGTTGAAGCCGCGCTACAACGTGCTGCTGCGCGACGACAAATCCTTTCCCAACATCCTTATCAGCCGCGAACACCCTTTTGCGCAGATCAAGAAACACCGGGGCGCAAAAAAGGAAAAGGGCCGGTATTTCGGCCCCTTTGCCAGTGCGGGGGCCGTGAACCGGACGTTGAACCAGCTGCAAAAGGTTTTTCTTTTGCGCAATTGCACCGATGCGATGTTTTCCAGCCGCACGCGCCCATGTTTGCAGCACCAGATCAAACGCTGTGCCGCCCCCTGCGTGGGCCGGGTGGATGAAGCCGCCTATGGCGCCTTGGTTGATGATGCCGAACGGTTTCTGGACGGAAAATCCACCGCCGTTCAGGCCAATCTGGCGCGCCAGATGGCCGAAGCCAGCGAGATGATGGAATTTGAACGCGCCGCCGCGCTGCGCGACCGGATCAAGGCGCTGACGCAAGTGCAGCAATCGCAGGGCATCAACCCCGAAGGCGTCGCCGAGGCGGATGTGGTTGCTGTGCATCTGGACCACGGGCAGGCCTGCGTGCAGGTGTTTTTCATTCGGGCGAACCAGTCTTGGGGCAACCGCGACTTTTACCCCAAGACCGGGGCCGGGGCGGAAGAGCCCGAAATACTCGAGGCCTTCCTGACCCAGTTCTATGATGACAAAGAACCGCCGAAGCTGGTTTTGCTGTCTCATCCGGTTGAAAACCCCGATCTGGTGACCGAGGCCCTTTCGGCCCGCGCCGGACGCAAGGTGGAAATCGCCGTGCCTCAGCGCGGTGAAAAGGCCGAGTTGGTGGAAAACGCTGCAAGAAACGCCCGCGAAAGCCTTGCGCGGCGGATGTCGGAAAGCAGCACCCAGAACAAGCTTCTTGCCGGTCTGGCCGAGGCGTTCGACCTGGATGCCCCTCCGGAGCGGATCGAAGTTTACGACAACGCCCATATTCAGGGGTCTGACGCTGTGGGCGGGATGATCGTGGCCGGGCCTGACGGATTCATTAAAAGCCAGTATCGCAAGTTCAACATCCGCAGCGAGGCCGGGGCAAACAGCGACGATTTCGGCATGATGCGCGAGGTGCTGACGCGGCGCTTTGAACGGCTTTTGAAGGAAGACCCTGATCGCAGTTCAGGCATGTGGCCGGATCTGTTGTTGATCGACGGCGGGGCGGGGCAGGTTTCGGCGGTGGCGGGGGTTTTGGCAGAGCTTGGGGTTGAAGATGTGGCGCTGATCGGCGTGGCCAAGGGCATCGACCGGGACGCTGGCAAGGAAGAGTTCCACCGCGAAGCCCTGCCGCCCAAGGCGCTGCCGCGCAACGATCCGGTGCTTTATTTCGTCCAGCGCCTGCGCGATGAGGCCCACCGCTGGGCCAACGGCGCGCACCGCGCCAAGCGCGCCAAAGCGGTGTCGGCCACGCCGCTGGATGATGTTCCGGGCGTTGGGGCCGCCCGCAAACGCGCCCTTTTGGCGCATTTCGGCTCTGCCAAAGCAGTGTCCCGCGCCGGGGTGCCGGATTTGATGGCGGTTGAAGGCATTTCTCAGGCCATGGCCGAAACCATCCACGGCTTTTTCAATCCGGGCTAAGGCCTGTCGAAAAGGGCCAAGGCACAGTGCCCCCCAATTTGGCCCGGAACCAAGGCGCGAATGCGCCGCCGGGTTTGCCATTGGTTTCGCCATTGGTTCGAGAAACCAATGGCATGGCCCGACCTCCCCCTTGGGAGGGCGCTTTGCGACGGTTGCCAGCAGAACTTTGGTGGGGTGAGAACCGCCCCGCCCCTTGGCGGGGGAAAACGGTCCAGTGGACCGTTTTCAGGTTCGAACGCCCGCGAACGCTTTCGCGGGCCGGGTAGGACAGAACGCCCGCCACAAGCACCCCTTGGCCCGGAATCAAGGGCGAAGCCCGCCGGGCCGCGCCCGACCTCCCCCCGGGAGGGCGCGTTGCGGCGGTTGCCAGCAGAACATCGGTGGGAGGGGTTGAGGGATAAAGTGCCTAGAACCCGAGTTGGCGCGCCTTCCCGAGGTCGGGCGCGGCCCTGTGTGGGGATTTTGTGCGCAATGAATGCGCACCCTACGGTTCAGGGTGAAGCACTGACTTTTGGCGGACTTCCAAGAAGTAGATTGTGGAATCAATCTGATCCAACAGTCGCTTGCGCTTATCATCTGGGCCATGTTCGCTATCTTCCCAAGAGGCGCGCAGCCCCTTCAGAATGCGTAACGACGGTTCCGAATATTCCAAAAAATTACGAAGTTCGAACGCGACCGCGAGTTGACGATCAAGCATCTTAGGCCTGTTCGGTTCATCGCGCTCAACGAGTTGTCGTATCAAGTCATGATATGTCTCGAAGCGACGCTTCTTTTCCTCAGCGCGCTTAATTGAAAAGTACTGGATAGCGGAGCCAAGAAGCGTGACAATGGCCAAAAGCAAGGCAACGAAGTCCGCTTCTTGTACTATCCAATTCAAATTCAAGACCTCATACCCTACCGCGAGAACCGCTTATACTTCACCCGCTTCGGCTCCAGCGCATCCGGTCCCAGGCGGCGGACTTTGTCTTGCTCATAGGCTTCGAAGTTGCCTTCGAACCATTCGACATGGGCGTCGCCTTCGAAGGCCAGAATATGGGTACACAGGCGGTCAAGGAAGAAGCGATCGTGGCTGATGATGATAGCGCAGCCGGCGAAATCTTCGATGGCGGCTTCCAGCGCTTGCAGGGTTTCGACGTCCAGATCGTTGGTAGGTTCGTCCAAGAGCAGCACGTTTCCGCCTGATTTGAGCAGCTTGGCCATGTGAACACGGTTACGCTCACCGCCTGACAGCAGACCGACCTTTTTCTGTTGGTCGGTGCCTTTGAAGTTGAAGGCCCCGGTATAGACGCGGCTGTTCACCTGCATGTCGCCAAGGTGAATCACCTCGGCCCCGCCAGAAATTTCTTCCCAGACGTTTTTGCTTGGGTCAAGCGCGTCGCGCGACTGGTCGACGTAGGACAGTTGCACGGTTTCACCCATGGTGATCGTGCCTTCGTCGGGCTGCTCGGACCCGGTTATCATCCGGAAGAGGGTGGATTTGCCCGCACCGTTCGGGCCGATGACGCCAACGATGGCGCCCGGCGGGACGGTGAAGGACAGATCCTCGATCAACAGCTTGTCGCCCATGTGCTTTTTCAGACCAACGACTTCGATCACCTTGTTGCCCAGACGTTCGCCGTTGGGGATGATGATCTGCGCGGTCGAGGCGCGTTCGGTCACAGTCTGGCTGGCCATTTCGTTATAGCGCGACAGACGGGCCTTGCCCTTGGATTGGCGGGCCTTGGTGCCGGAACGGATCCACTCCAGTTCCTTTTCCAGCGCCTTTTGCTTGGATTTGTCCTCGCGGGCCTCTTGGCTCATGCGCTTGGCCTTTTGGTCCAGCCATGCCGAATAGTTGCCCTCGTAGGGCACGCCGCGACCGCGGTCGAGTTCAAGGATCCATGAGGTGATGTCATCCAGGAAGTAACGGTCGTGGGTGACGATCAGGATGGTGCCTTTGTAGGCGATGAGGTGCTTTTGCAGCCATGCGATGGATTCGGCGTCAAGGTGGTTGGTGGGTTCGTCCAGAAGCAGCATATCGGGTGCTTCCAGCAGCAGCTTGCACAGCGCGATGCGGCGGCGTTCACCGCCCGACAGGGATTCGACGTCGGAATCATCGGGTGGGCAGCGCAGGGCGTCCATGGCGACGCCAACGGTGGCTTCCAGTTCCCACAGGTTGCCCGCATCGATCTGGTCTTGCAGGGCGGCCATCTCATCGGCGGTCTCGTCCGAGTAGTTCATCGCCAACTCGTTGTAACGCTCCAGAATGGCGGTCTTGTCGGCCACGCCCAGCATGACGTTTTCTTTGGCGGTCAGTTTGGGGTCAAGGTAGGGTTCTTGGGCAAGGTAGCCAACTTTGGCACCCTTGGCGGCCCAAGCCTCGCCCTTAAAGTCCTTGTCCATGCCCGCCATGATCTTGAGCAGGGTCGATTTACCCGCGCCGTTGACGCCGACGACACCGATTTTGACGCCGGGCAAAAAGTTCAGGTGGATGTTTTCAAAACAGGTCTTGCCGCCCGGATAGGTCTTGGAGACGTTCTCCATGTGATAGACATACTGATAGCTGGCCATGACGGGCTCCTTGCGGTGATCTTGTTGGTTGTTGCCCATGTAGCGATTGTTGTGGACAAGGGCAACGCGTGCGGAGATTGTGACGCCCGGATTCTGGAGGGACCATGCGTGCGGGTTTTCCCATTGCGGCGAAGGGCATGGTCATTGGCCTTTTGGGCGGGTCGTTCGACCCGGCCCATGAAGGGCATGCCCATATCAGCCGCGAGGCGCTAAAGCGGATGGGTCTGGATCAGGTCTGGTGGTTGGTGACGCCGGGAAATCCGCTGAAAACCCGGCAGCCTGCGCCAATGGCGGACCGGATCGCGCGGGCGAAGGCGGTTTTGGGTGGGCATCCGCGGGTCAAGGTGACGGCGCTGGAAGAGGCCTTGGGCACGCGGATGACGGCCGACACGATCGACCGTTTGAAGGCAATTTACCCCGGTGTGCGGTTTGTCTGGCTTATGGGGGCTGACAATTTGGTGCAATTTCACAAATGGGGCCGTTGGCGGGATATCTTGCGCGCCGTTCCCATCGGGGTGCTGGCCCGGCCGGGGTCTGGTGTCGCGGCGCGGCTTTCGGTGGCCGCGCGCGCGTTCCGCGTGCAGCGGGTGCAGCGCGGGGAAGGTTTGGGGCGAAGGGTGCCCCCGGCCTGGGTCTTTGTGAATTTGCCGATGAAGGACGCATCGTCTTCGGAGATCCGGGCCAAGGGCTTGTGGAAGAAATAGTCTGACGGCGGTGAACAGCGTGAGGTGTAAGGCGTGATTGGACGGCGTGGGGTTTTGGCGGGCATTTTGGCGAGTTGGGCCTTGCCCCTGCGGGCAGAGGCGCCTGCCGTGGTGCCGCGGCCCCGGCGGCGGCCGGCCAAGGGGGAAGATGCGGCCCTTGCCCGGTTGATCGCAAGCGCCAAGCTGTCGGGCGCCTTGGCATATGTTGTGGCCGACCGCGCGACGGGGCGTGTTCTGGCCGCCCGCGAGGCGGCGCTGCCATTGCCGCCTGCAAGTGTCGCCAAGGCGATCACCGCGCTTTACGCCTTGGACAAGCTGGGGCCCGACCATCGCTTTGTCACGCGCGTGATGCGCGTGGGGCAGGTGGTGCAGGGCAGGCTGGAGGGCGATCTTTATCTGGTTGGCGGGGGGGATCCCAATTTTGACACCGATCAGATGGGGGATCTGGTGGCGGCTTTGGCGGCCAAAGGGATTACCGAGATCACCGGCCGCTTCATTGCCTGTGACGGTGCCTTGCCCTTTCGCTTTCAGATCGACGCCGAACAGCCGGGGTTTCTGGGCTATAACCCGGCGATTTCCGGGCTGAACCTGAATTACAATCGGGTGAATTTTGAATGGAAGCGGGCAGGCGGTGGCTATAGCCTGACGATGGATGCCAGGGGCGAGCGGTTCATGCCGATGGTGCGCATGGCCGATGTTGTGCTGGCAGCGCGCGAGATGCCGCTTTTTGCCTATGACGGCGGTGATGGGGTGGACCATTGGACGGTTTCTGCGCCGGCCTTGGGCGATGGCGGCAGCCGCTGGTTGCCGGTGCGCCACCCGGCGCAATACGCCGCTGAGGTTTTTGCCACCCTATGCGCCGCTCAAGGGCTGCGCCTGCCCAAGGCCGAAATCATCGCCCACCCGCCCGAGGATGCAGTCGAGGTCGTGGCCCACAGGGGCGAGGATTTGCCGAATGTTCTGCGCAAGATGCTTAGGTTTTCCACCAATCTGACGGCCGAAATCGTGGGGTTAAGCGCCAGCGGCGCGGGCACGCAGCAAGGCTCTGCTGCGGCGATGACGGATTGGGCGCGGCGGCGGTTTGGCATTGGGGCAACCTTTGGCGATCATTCGGGCCTTGGGCCCAAAAGCCGGGTCTCGGCGACCGATCTGGTGCAGGTGATGCTGCGGGCCGATCAGGCGCGGCATGGGGCAACATTGCCTGATATCTTGCGGGAAATGGGGTTGGCGGACGCCGAGGGCAAAGAGGTGAAGGCCAGTGCGGTAAGAATACGGGCCAAAAGCGGTACGTTGAACTTCGTGTCAAACCTTGCGGGCTATATCAGCGGCAATGGTCGCGATCTGGCCTTTGCCATCATCGCCGCCGACCCAGAGCGGCGCGCTGCCGTGCCTTTGGATGAACGCGAAGAGCCCAAAGGCGGCCCCGCCTGGACCAAACGCGCCCGGCGCCTGCATCAGGCGTTGATCCGAAGCTGGGCCAAGGCCTATCTTCAGGCCTAGCACAGACCCCGCACCGATTTTCGTAAAGGAGACACGGCTTTGTATCCGACAGAAATCCGCAACGAACCCGCCCGCCGACTGGCCGCCATGCCCCATCTGGGCCCCTATACCGAAATTTCCCGCGCCTACGACCGCTTGGGTGCAATTCTGGGCAAGCGGGGACTTTGGCCGCAGGCTGGGGCGATGGTCGCGGTTTATTACGATGACACCGACGTGGTTGCTGCGGCGCAGCTACGCAGCCATGCCGGCGTTGTCTTTGCCCCAGAGGTTGACCTTGCCGCGCCGCTGGACATTGTCACCCTGCCGGCTGGTCCGCATGCGGTGATGACATATCGCGGCCCCTATTCCGGGCTTGGCGCGGCGTATGAGGCGCTTTTTGGCACCTGGCTTGCGGGATCAGGCCGCAGGGCTGCCGACAGCCCGGTGTTCGAGATTTACCTGAACTCGCCCATGGATGTGGCGCCCGAAGACCTTGTAACCGAGATTTGCCTGCCACTTTTGCCTTTAGGGTAAGCCTATGGAAAAGCTTGATTTCAAAGCCACCGACACCGCGCTTTATGGGGGAAAGCCGGGGCGGATTGATCGGGTGGATGTGCCGCCGATGATGTTTTTGATGATCGACGGGCAGGGCGACCCGAACAGCGCGCCCGCCTATAGTGAGGCGGTGCAGGCGCTTTATGGCATGAGCTATGGGCTGAAATTCCACGCCAAGGCGGCGCTTGGGCGCGACCATGTGGTGGGCCCGCTGGAAGGGCTGTGGTGGGCCGAAGATTTTGCGGATTTTACCGCCAACCGCCGCGCGGGCTGGCGCTGGACCATGATGATCCGCCAGCCGGATTGGATCACCGAACAAAGCGTTGCCAAGGTGCAGGCGGGCAAGGGCATCTTGGCGCCGCTGCGGTTGGCGCGGCTGGCCGAAGGGGCCTGCCTGCAGACCCTGTATCTTGGCCCCTATGCCGAAGAAGGCCCCGTCATCGCCCGCCTGCATGCTGAGATCGCGGCGCAGGGTCTGCGCCCGACCGGCCATCACCACGAAATCTATCTTGGGGATCCGCGCAAGGTTGCCCCGCAAAAGCTGAAAACCATCCTGCGACAGCCTGTCGGGCCGTGATCCAACCTCGCCCCCCCCAGAAACGGCACCGCCCCATGGCTGGGCCACGGGGCGTGCACGTCCTCCCAAGGATGCGGGTTCGGGCCTCCTCTCCCAGCCCCCGCGCGGGTATTCTTTTGGCGCGGCCCAAAGGCGCTGCGCTGTATGACAGGTTTTGCCCGGTCCGGGCGCTGCCTGTCAACGATTCCTCAGCCGCCCATGATCAGCTCATATTGCTTCACGATCACCTCGGCCTGTTTCATCGAGGCGATGTCGATCAGCTTGCCCTTGTAGGTGGTCGCGCCCTGGCCATTGGCCTTGGCCTCTTCCATCGCGGCCAGAATGGCGCGGGCATCGGCAACGGCGGCATCTGACGGGGTGAAAACCTCGTTCGCCAAAGCCACCTGTTTAGGGTGGATGGCCCATTTGCCAACCATGCCCAGCGTGGCTGAGCGCAGGGCCTGGGCGCGGAAACCCTCATCATCGGAAAAGTCGCCAAAAGGCCCATCGACTGGCAAGACGCCGTGGGTTCGGCAGGCCGCAACGATGGCAGCTTGCGCCCAATGCCACGGGTCAGACCAATGCTTGGCGCCTTCGCGCAGCATGTAATAGTTTTCCTGCGTGCCGCCGATCCCGGTGGTTTGCATCCCCATCGAGGCCGCGAAATCCGCCGCGCCAAGGCTCATCGCTTGCAAGCGCGGGCTGGAGGCGGCGATCTCTTCGACATGGGCGATGCCAGCGGCGGATTCGATGATGATTTCAAAGGCAATTGGCTTTTGGCGGCCCTTGGCACGTTCGACAGCGGTGACAAGTGCGTCAACCGCATAGACATCGGCGGCGCAACCGACCTTGGGGATCATGATCTGGTCAAGCCGCGGGCCTGCCTGTTCCAGCAGGTCAACCACGTCGCGGTACCACCATGGCGTATCAAGGCCATTGATGCGGACGGACAGGGTTTTCGTGCCCCAATCCACGCTGTTGATGGCGGCAATGATATTGGCACGGGCCGCGTCCTTGTCAGAAGGGGCGACCGAGTCTTCCAGATCAAGGTTGATGACATCTGCCGCCGAGGCGGCCATTTTTTCAAACAAGGCCGGGCGTGATCCGGGGCCGAAAAGCTGGCAACGGTTCGGGCGGGCAGGCGGGGCGGGCTGAAGGCGGAAGCTCATCGGGGTTCTCTCGGCAATGAAATTTCGTGCGTGCTGGTCATTTGGTTAGATTATTGCGTGGCATGCTGCAAGTGCGAATTGCAGTCGCAGCATGAGGCGGCTTGTGCGGCCCGGTTGCGCTCTGCGCTTGCGGTTTGGTGTCAGGCGGTCAAAAACTGCGGGGCAATACCTGCAAGAAGCACAAAGAAAGGCTGCCATGCTGACCGTCACACCCGAAAGCTTTGCGCTTTCCCAGACCTTCACCATCAGCCGCGGCTCAAAAACCCATGCTCATGTGTTGACGGTGCGGATCGCCCGTGGTGGCGTGATGGGCTGGGGCGAATGCGTGCCCTATGCGCGTTATGGCGAAACGCTGGAAAGCGTGGCGGCACAGATCGCCAGCCTTCCCGACGGGATTACCCGCACCCAGCTTCAAAGCGCCCTGCCGCCCGGGGCCGCCCGCAACGCGGTGGATTGCGCCTTATGGGATCTGGCGGCGAAAGCGGCAGGCAAGCGGGTTTGGCAACTGGCAGGGCTGGCCGCGCCGGGGCCAAAGGTGGTGACCTATACCTTGTCGCTGGACACGCCCGAAGCGATGCGCGCCATGGCGGCCCGACATGCCCATCGCCCGGTTCTGAAGATCAAGCTTGGCACGCCCGATGACATGCCCAGGCTGGAGGCGGTTCGGGCAGGCGCGCCAAAATCCAAGATCCTGATCGACGCCAACGAAGGCTGGACGCCCGAGATTTATTCGGATCTGGCCCCGCATCTGGTGCGGCTGGGCGTGGCCCTTGTCGAACAGCCCCTGCCTGCGGGCAAGGACGACATGCTGGCCGAGATCGCCCGCCCCTTGCCTGTGTGCGCCGACGAATCCTGCTTTGATGCGGCAAGCCTGCCCGCGCTGAAGGACAAATATGATATGGTGAACCTGAAGCTGGACAAGACGGGTGGGCTGACCGAGGGCTTGCGCACCCGCGACGCGGCCGGGCAGCTTGGGTTTGGTTTGATGGTGGGTTGTATGGTGGGTTCCAGTCTTGCCATGGCCCCTGCGGTGCTTTTGGCGCAAACGGCGCAGGAAACAGACCTTGACGCCCCCTTGCTTCTGCGGGAAGACCGGGCCAATCCAATACGCTATGATGAGCATGGCGTGCACCCGTCCACTCCTGATCTTTGGGGATGACCATGACCCGCACCGTTTACCTGAATGGCGATCATCTTCCCGAGGCAGAGGCCAAGGTTTCGGTCTTTGACCGTGGCTTTCTGATGGCTGACGGGGTCTACGAGGTGACCAGCGTGCTGGAGGGCAAGCTGATCGACTTTCAGGGGCACTGCGTGCGTCTGGCCCGCAGTCTTGACGCGTTGGAAATGAAAAATCCCCATTCGGATGCCGAATGGCTGGCCATTCACCGCGAAATGGTGGCGCGCAACGCGGTGGTGGATGGGATGATCTATCTGCAGGTTACCCGCGGCAATCCCGGCGACCGGGATTTCGCCTTTCCGGGGCCAGAGACCGAACCGACCGTGGTTCTGTTCACCCAATCCAAACCCGGTCTGGCCGACAATCCGGCGGCCAAGATCGGCTGGAAGGTGATTTCCGTTCCCGACATCCGCTGGGGCCGTCGTGACATCAAGACGGTGCAGCTTTTGTATCCGTCGATGGGCAAGATGGCGGCCAAGAAAGCGGGCGTTGATGATTCATGGTTTGTCGAAGACGGTGCGGTGACCGAGGGCACTTCGAACAACGCCTATATCGTCAAGGGCAACCGCATCATCACGCGGCAATTGTCCAGCGACATCCTGCACGGCATCACCCGCGCCGCTGTGCTGCGCTTTGCGGTTGAGGCGCAGATGGAAGTTGAAGAACGCCCCTTCACCATCGCCGAGGCGCAAGCGGCGGATGAGGCCTTTATCACCAGCGCTTCGGCCTTTGTGATGCCGGTGGTGGAAGTGGACGGCAAGGCCGTAGGCACCGGCAAACCCGGCGCGGTGGTGGCGCGCTTGCGCGAAATTTATCTGGACGAGATGCGCAAAGCGGCGGTCTAAGCGCTCGCCCGCTGCCATATGATAGCCGATGACGGCTTTGAGCCCGTAGCGGAGGTTCAAATGGTCCTGACAGAGGGCGGCATCTGACCGCCGGGTGGGCGCTGCAACGCTGGTTCTATGCGCTTTATGGCTCAAGTTCTTCCACCGAAGTTCTGCTGGTGCCGTTGCAAAAGCGCCCGCCCAAGGGGGCGGTCGGGCGCTGCCCGGCGGGCTTCGCCCTTGATTCCGGGCAAAAGAGCAGTATGCGGACTGACGTCCGCATCGCTGACCTTCGCAATTTATCGCCCCTGACAGGCGCGAAGCGTTGTCAGGTGGCTGAAACTGGGGCTATCGCCGCTTAACCCGCCACATCGCCAAGGGCCTGCACCAAAAGCGGGGCCAGCCGCTTGGCCCAGGCTTTCTGGTCGGCCTCGGTGCCGATCAGATCGTTGCGCAGCTCGATCAGTGTGTTGTGCCGCCCCATCGCCAAGGCGTGGCGGTCAATGGCGTCGCCGGGCAGGTGGCCGGCATAGGGTTCGTTGTCGCCGATGCACAGGTCGGCTTCCTGCGACAGGCGCGTGATCAGCGCCTGTGACAGCCGATTATCCAGATGGGAATGCAGCACCCCCACATGCCAGGGCCGGGGTGGGCGGCCTTTCAGGCAGGGGGTAAAGGAATGGATGGCCACGATAACCGTGTCGGGCTGGCGGGCGGCCACTGCGGCATAGGCGGTGTGATAGGGACGATACAGCCGGTCCAGCCGCTCTTGGATGCCCACTGCATCAATATGGCGGTTTGCCGGAATGATCGTGCCGTCATACAGCTTCATCACCAGGGTCGGGTCATCCTCGCCCCGGTTCGGGTCGATCACCAGGCGGCTGAAATCGGACAGGATCGCCGGGCTTTGCAGCGCCTCTGCCAGCGCTAATGTCAGCCCCGCCGCGCCCACATCCCAGGCGATATGGCGGGCCATGTCTTGCGCTGTGATGCCCAGATCGCCCCCCGCCACCCAATCCGGCACCCGGTTTGACGCGTGATCGCAGGTTACCAGCCACCTGCCGGGGCGGTTTTCACCAACGATTTGAAAGGCATCCGGCACGGCTGTCCCCTGTTTTCATCGATTTGCCTTAGCCACAGGCAGGAAAATCAAAGTTTTTGCAACAGGGATGCGAAAAAGTTAGCGCTAACATTGCACGCCCGTTGCTCCGGTTAGGGAATTCAGCCATAAACCGGGCAACCCTGAAAGACTGGAAGGACAAGGCCGCCATGAGACGCCTGCGCAGAGTGAAGATCGTTGCCACCCTCGGCCCGGTATCAAGTGATTACGCCACCATCCGCGCGCTGTTCGAGGCCGGAGCTGATGTGTTCCGCCTGAACATGAGCCATGGCACGCAGGCCGACATCGGCGCGCGCCACAAGATCATCCGGCAGGTGGAAAAAGACCTTGGCCGCCCGATCGGCATTCTGGCCGATTTGCAGGGACCAAAGCTGCGGGTTGGTGTGTTTGCCAAAGACGCTGAAGATCTGGAAGAAGGCGCGAAATTCCGCCTTGACCTGTCTGCAGCCCCCGGCGACGCCAGCCGCGTGCAACTGCCCCACCCCGAGATTTTCGCGGCCCTTGAACCCGGCGCCAGCCTTTTGGTGAATGATGGCAAGATCGGCCTGCGGGTTGATGACTGCGGCAAGGATTTTGCCAATTGCACGGTAACGGTGGGCGGCACGATCTCGAACCGCAAGGGCGTGAATGTGCCTGATGTGGTGCTGCCCTTGGCCGCCCTGTCCGAAAAGGACCGGACCGACCTTGAATTTGCCTGTGAGCTGGGCGTGGACTGGCTGGCGCTTTCTTTCGTGCAGCGCCCCGAAGATGTGACCGAGGCCCGCCAACTGGCCAGAGGCCGGGCGGCCATTCTGGCCAAGATCGAAAAACCCGCCGCGGTAAAGGCCTATGATGCCATCTTGCAGGTGTCTGATGGCATCATGGTGGCGCGGGGCGATCTGGGGGTGGAACTGCCGGTCACCTCGGTGCCGCCGATCCAAAAGCGCTTGGTGCGCGGCGCGCGCGCGGCGGCGAAGCCGGTGATCGTGGCAACCCAAATGCTGGAATCGATGATCGAAAGCCCGGTTCCGACCCGCGCCGAAGTCTCTGACGTTGCCACCGCCATTTACGAAGGCGCGGACGCCATCATGCTTTCGGCGGAATCGGCGGCCGGGAAATACCCTGTCGAAGCCGTGACGACGATGAACAATGTCGCCCTTTCGGTCGAAAAAGACCCGACCTATCGGCAGGTGATCGAGGCAAGCCGCGTGGTGCGGCGCGAGACCATCGCAGACGGGATCGTCGCTGCCGCGCGCGAGATTGCCGAAGCAACGAATATCAAGGCCATCGCCTGCTTTTCACAATCTGGCCAGACGGTTTCGCTGGTGGCGCGCGAACGTCCCCGCGTTCCGATCATTGCGCTGACACCGCTGATGTCCACCGCGCGGCGCCTTGCGCTGACCTGGGGGGCGCATTGCGTGATTACCGAGCCGCAGGAACGCTTCAAGGGCGCGGTGATTTCCGCGGTCAAGGCTGCGCGCGCCGATGGTTTTGCCGCCGAAGAAGACATGATCGTGGTGACAGCGGGCGTGCCGTTCAACGTCAAGGGCACAACGAACATTCTGCGTGTGGCCCCGTGCGATGAAAGGTTGATTTCGCGGGTCGATCCTGAGTAACTGAACCTTGTATGTAAAGGGTGAGGGGTTCATGGATACTGATCTGATGCTTGTGATGGGGCTGGCGATCTGCATCTTGGCCATTCCCACACTTCTGTCCGCCTTTTCCGACAACCGCCCGCCGCGCACCGCTGCCATCATGATTCTGATTGGCGGTGTGCTTTTGGTGGTGGCGCTTACCAAGAAACCATCGGGCTATACCTTTGCCGAGGTGCCCGATGTGATTTTCCGGGTGATCGGACGGTTTTTGAACTGATCGCTTGCACCTGCAAGCAAGGCCGCCTATAGCAGCGGCTTCAATACCCTGCGGGGCCGGCCAACGTGGCATGCCGAGTCGCGCCTGTAACCATGGAGATGGAAATGCCCAAGATGAAGACCAAATCCGCTGCAAAAAAGCGGTTCTCCTTCACGGCCAATGGCCATGTGAAGGCAGGTGTGGCCGGCAAGCGCCACGGCATGATCAAACGCTCGACGAAATTCATTCGTGACGCATCCGGGACCATGATCCTGTGCGACAGCGATGAGAAGATCGTCAAGAAATACATGCCGTATAACCGCTAAGGAGGCCCAGACATGTCCCGCGTTAAATCCGGCAAAGTTACCCACGCCCGCCACCGCAAGGTGATCAAGGCGGCGTCGGGCTATTATGCCGCCCGCTCTACCAATTTCCGCACGGCCACCCAGGCGGTCGACAAGGCAAACCAGTACGCCACGCGTGACCGCAAGGCCCGCAAGCGTCAGTTCCGCGCCCTGTGGATCCAGCGCATCAACGCCGCCGTGCGTCTGTTCGATCTGGAAATGACCTACTCGCGCCTGATCGACGGCCTGAGCAAGGCTGGCATCATGGTGGACCGCAAGGTTCTGGCCGATCTGGCCGTGCATGAGCCCGAGGCGTTCAACGCCATTGCTGCACAAGCCAAGGCCGCTTTGGCCTGATCTGTGTCAAGAATATGAAAAAGGACCCGCCTTGGTGCGGGGCCTTTTTCATTGGTTATCCGGGTGCTGCGGGCAGCTGACGAGATGGTCGTTCACCATGCCGGTTGCCTGCATGAAAGCATAGGCGATGGTGGGGCCACAAAAGGCGAAACCTTCGCTCTTCAAAGACTTGGCCAAGGCCTGCGATGCGGGTGTCTGGGCCTGGGCTGCGCCCATGTCGGGCAGACGATTGACGATGGGGCGATGGTCAACGTGTTTCCACACGAAGGGCGCGAACCCCTCGCGCGCTTCGATCCGCAGATAGGCTTGCGCGCCGCGAATCGTTGCCTCGATCTTGCCACGGTGGCGGATGATCCCGGGGTCTTGCAAAAGGTGCTGTACCTCGGGCTCGCCCCATGTGGCGATGAGGGTCGGATCAAAGCCGTGGAAGGCCGCGCGAAAGGTTTCACGCCGGCGCAGGATGGTGATCCAGCTGAGCCCGGCCTGAAACGATTCCAGCATCAGGCATTCCCACAGCGCGCGCGGATCATGTTCGGCAACGCCCCATTCGCTGTCATGATAGGCCACATAAAGCGGATCGGTTCCGCACCAGGGGCAGCGCGCAAGATCGGTCATGGCAACTCCGGCAAAACATCAAGCATTTGAGGCAAGAGCCGTCTTTTACCCGGTCTTTACCCGAATGGCGACAATGTGGCGCTGCCGATGGGGGACAGCATGCAGCCGGAACAGCGCAAACCGAAAATCGACGCAAGCGCAGGGGTCGCCAGCCCCTTGGGCGTGATGATTTCGAAGCAAGACCGCGAAACCATGTCCATGGTGCGCGAAGCGATCGACACGCGCCGCATGCGTCTGGCCTATCAGCCGGTGGTTCTGGCGCGTGACCCAGACCGGGTGGCCTTCCACGAAGGGCTGATTCGCGTTCTGGATTCGAATGGCCGGGTGATTCCGGCCAAGGATTTCATCGGCGCGGTGGAAGACACCGATATTGGCCGCGAGATTGACTGTATCGCGCTGGAATTGGGGCTTGGCACTTTGGCGCGCCATCCAAGCATGCGGCTGTCGATCAACATGTCGGCGCGCTCTATTGGCTATCCGCGCTGGATGCGCGCCTTCCGCAAGGGGCTTGCTGCAGAGGCGACCGTGGGCGAACGGCTGATCCTTGAGATCACCGAAAGCTCGGCCATGCTGGTGCCGGAACTGGTCACCGCCTTTATGGAGGAATTGCAGGCCGAAGGGGTGGCATTCGCGCTGGATGACTTTGGGTCGGGCTATACCGCCATCCGTTATTTCAAGGACTTCTTCTTTGATATCCTGAAGATCGACGGTCAGTTCATCCGCAATATCCACCGTGACCCCGACAATGCCGCGCTGACGGCTGCCCTTTTGTCGATTGGCCAGCATTTTCACATGTTCACTGTGGCCGAAGCGGTGGAAACGGCTGAAGAGGCGCGGTTTTTGCAAAATCTGGGGGTCGATTGCCTGCAAGGCTTTCTGTTCGGCGCGCCCAGCCTGAAACCCGATTTCGGCCAGCCCATCGGGATAGAAAAACGCGCATAACATTGCCGCTGCGTCACCTTGGCGCCTCAGCATGCTTGCTTTTGTGCGCCCCATTGCCTAGCCATTGCTGCAAAGCGGCATTTCCGCCGCCAGCCTTTAGGAGGGGACTTCATGACCAATGTGGTGATCGTCGCGGCCGGGCGGACCGCTGTCGGCAGTTTCAACGGCGCGTTTGCGACCACAGCCGCGCATGACTTGGGTGCCGCGGTGATCGAGGGCGTCGTCGCCCGCGCAGGGATCGACAAGGCCGAGGTTGAAGAAACCATTCTGGGGCAGGTGCTGACCGCGGGTCAGGGCCAGAACCCGGCACGTCAGGCCGCGATTCGCGCCGGTCTGGCCAAGGAAAGCAGCGCCTGGGGCATCAATCAGGTGTGCGGCTCGGGTCTGCGGGCAGTTGCGCTGGGCGCTCAGCACGTGACGCTTGGCGATGCGCGCATCGTTGTTGCCGGGGGGCAGGAAAGCATGTCGTTGTCGCCCCATGTCGCGCATCTGCGCGCCGGCCAGAAAATGGGCGACCTGAATTTCATCGATTCGATGATCAAGGACGGTCTGTGGGATGCCTTCAACGGCTATCACATGGGCATCACTGCCGAAAACGTCGCCAGCCAGTGGCAGATTTCGCGCGAGATGCAGGACGAATTCGCGCTGGCCAGTCAGAACAAGGCCGAAGCGGCGCAAAAGGCCGGCAAGTTCAAGGATGAGATCATCGCCTTCACCGTCAAGACCCGCAAAGGCGACGTGGTGGTGGATGCCGACGAATACATTCGCCACGGTGCCACGCTGGAATCGATGCAAAAGTTGCGCCCGGCGTTCGACAAGGCCGGAACGGTGACGGCGGGCAATGCCTCGGGGTTGAACGATGGCGCCGCGGCGGTGCTGCTGATGACCGATAAAGAGGCCGAAAAGCGCGGGCTGAAGGTGTTGGCGCGGATCGCCTCCTATGCAACCGCCGGGCTTGACCCTTCGATCATGGGCGTCGGCCCGATTTTCGCCAGCCGCAAGGCGCTGGACAAGGCGGGCTGGAAGGCCTCTGACCTTGATCTGGTCGAAGCGAACGAAGCCTTCGCAGCGCAGGCTTGCGCGGTGAACAAGGATATGGGCTGGGATCCGGCGATTGTGAACGTTAACGGCGGGGCGATTGCCATCGGCCATCCGATCGGCGCTTCGGGCTGCCGGATCCTGAACACGCTGATTCACGAAATGGGCCGCCGCGGCGCCAAGAAGGGCCTCGCCACGCTGTGCATCGGCGGCGGTATGGGCGTTGCTCTGACGCTGGAACGCTGATCGGCGCTGCAAAAGCGAAAAACATCGCTGCAACTGCAAATTGGGCGCGCAATAAAGTTGCGCGCCCCTTTCCATTTCGGTAACAGGATTTCAAATGATCTCTTGGAGGAGGAATAAATGGCAAGAGTAGCATTGGTTACCGGCGGCTCGCGCGGTATTGGCGCGGCGATCTCGGTGGCGCTGAAAGCGGCGGGCTACAAGGTGGCCGCCAACTATGCCGGCAATGATGAGGCCGCCGCTGCCTTCACCAAGGAAACCGGGATCCCGACCTATAAGTGGTCTGTCGCCGACTTTGACGCCTGCACCGCAGGGATCAAGCAGGTCGAGGCCGATCTTGGCCCGGTGGATGTGCTGGTCAACAATGCGGGCATCACCCGCGATGCTATGTTCCACAAGATGACGCCTGGCCAGTGGAAAGAGGTGATCGATACCAACCTGACTGGCCTGTTCAACATGACAAACCCGCTGTGGTCGGGCATGCGTGACCGCAAATTTGGCCGCGTTATCAACATCTCGTCGATCAACGGCCAAAAGGGGCAGGCGGGTCAGGCCAACTATTCGGCGGCCAAGTCGGGTGACATTGGGTTTACCAAGGCGCTGGCACAAGAAGGTGCGCGCGCAGGCATCACCGTGAACGCCATTTGCCCCGGCTATATCGGCACTGAAATGGTGCGGGCGATTGATGAAAAGGTGCTGAATGAGCGGATCATCCCGCTAATCCCGGTGGGCCGTCTGGGCGAGCCGGAAGAAATCGCGCGTTGCGTGGTCTTTCTTGCCGCCGATGATGCGGGTTTCATTACCGGCGCCACCATCTCGGCCAATGGCGGCCAGTATTTCGCCTGACGCAGAAAGGGCAATCTGCCCGCAGGTCTTGCAAAAGCCCGGCCTTTGGCCGGGCTTTTCGCATCTTAGTATTCTGCCCGAAAAAGTCTTGGCACGTGCAGAGACAGGGCTTCTTTTACAGCGCGCCAGAACTCGACAACAGCGCGGGAGCGCAGGCGGTGCGCGTCGCGAATAACGGCTTCATAATCAACGGATTGTGCGTTCATTGGACATCTCCTCATGATGCCCTCCCCTAGGCAGACTATGCCCTGCGAAATGCTGCGATGCAAAAGAAATGACTATGCATCTGCAGCATTGCCGTTGCCCGCCGAATGCATGGCCTTGGCAAGCCAGAGGCAAGCCGCTAACGCTTGGGCAAAACAGGTGGGGCGGGCGCATGACACGGCAAAAGGCGACGGCGATCGGCTTTAGCGCCATCTTGATGTGGTCGCTTTTGGCATTGATGACCATTGCCTCTGCCCCTGTGCCGCCCTTTCTTCTGAACGCGCTTTGCTTTGGTATTGGCGGCGCGGTCGGGCTGGTCTGGATTGGCTTTGGCACGGGGTTTTCGGTGCTGCGGCAGGTTTCGTGGAAGGTTTATGCCTTTGGTACGATTGGGCTTTTCGGCTATCATGCGTTGTACTTCACCACGTTTCGCATCGCGCCTTTTGCGGAAACCGGCTTGATCGCCTATCTTTGGCCGCTGCTGATTGTGTTGCTTTCGGGCCTGTTGCCGGGCGAAAGACTGCGCGGCCTGCATGTGGTTGGCGCGCTGGTGGCCTTTGCCGGGGCCGGGTTGATCTTGATGAACCGGGGCAATGCGTCGGCGGGCAGCATTCCGATCCTGGGCCTTGGGTTGGCGTTTATGTGCGCTTTGGTTTGGACCGCCTATTCGGTCTTGTCGCGGCGCTTGGGCAACGTGCCGAGCGAATCGGTTGTGGTTTACTGCCTGCTGACGGCGGCGTTTTCGGTGCCGGCGCATCTGCTGTTGGAAGAGACGGTCTGGCCACAGAACAGCCTGGGCTGGGCCACGGTCATCGGCCTTGGCCTTGGCCCGGTGGGGGCCGCGTTCTTCACG
>JAIOXV010000167.1 GCA_021741465.1 Paracoccaceae bacterium | reverse complement strand
CCCGGTGACACCGGCCACTTCATATCCTGCCGCAGCCAGCAGCGCGACAGCAACAGACCCCACCCCCCCGGCGGCCCCAGCCACAAGAACCCGACCCCACCCGGGCCTCAACCCATGATCTTCCAACGCCAGCATGGACAGCATGGCGGTAAAGCCGGCCGTGCCAATCGCCATGGCTTGCTTCGGTGTCAGGCCTGCGGGCAAGGGAACCAGCCAATCCGCCTTGACGCGCGCCTTCTGGGCATAGCCGCCCCAGTAGATCTCGCCCACGCGCCAACCGGTTAGCACCACCTTGTCGCCCGGCTTGTAGCGCGGATCATCCGAGGCCTCGACCGTGCCGGCAAAGTCGATCCCAGGCACATGCGGATAATTGCGAACCATCCCCCCGCCCGAACCAAGGCAAAGCCCGTCCTTGTAATTGACTGTGGAATATTCGACGGCAACCAGCACGTCCCCTGCTGGCAGGTCATCCAGACCCAGATCTTGCACAGCGGCGTGGGTCTGGCCCGCGTCATCTTTCGTCACAACCAAAGCTTTGAACATCGCTTGTCTCCCTTGCTCTCCTGGGCATCTTTCGCCTTGCCGGGCGAAAGATGCAAGCCGCGCGCCCGCTTGACCCCGGCGCGCGCTTTATGGCCTATGAAGATCATGGCAGGCCGCAAGAAACCAGAACCAGAGCCGATCGTTGAAAAGGCACCGCTTTTGCGGCGGCTGCGCTTGTGGGCTTGGCGCGGGTTTCTTGGGCTTGCGGCCTATTTCGGGCTGCTGATCGTGTTGTTCAGCTTTTTGCCGCCCCCTATCAACATCTATCAGGCGCAAGAGGCCTGGCGTCTTGGCGGCATTTCAAAAGACTGGGTGAGTTGGGACGACATCGCCCCGGTGATGGCGCGGTCTGTTGTCGCCGCTGAAGACGCCAATTTCTGTCTGCACTGGGGCTTTGACATGGCCGCGATTCGCGATGCGATTGAAGCAGGGGGTGGTCGGGGGGCCTCGACCCTTTCGCAGCAGGTTGTGAAGAACACCTTTCTTTGGCACGGCCGCAGCTACGTGCGCAAAGCGATGGAAGCCGCGATTACGCCGGTGTTAGAACTCTTGTGGTCAAAGCGCCGGATTGTTGAGGTATATCTTAACACCGCCGAGTTTGCCGAAGGCGTATTTGGCGTCCAAGCTGCGGCCCAGCACCATTTTGGCGTGGATGCACGTGACCTTTCGCCCTTGCAGGCGGCAAGGCTTGCGGCAGTCTTGCCCGATCCGAAGGGGAGAAGCGCCAGCAAACCGTCTGATTTTGTCCGAAAGCGCACGCGGGCCATTCTTTCGGGAGCTGAGACTATCGCTTCTGACGGTCGGGCTGGCTGTTTTCAATAGTCCGGTTGCAACTGACGTGAAGGGCGTTATTGAAGTGCAATCCCACTTGCAGGCACAGCTCCCATGATCCGCCTCTATCACTTTCCGCTTTCCCCCTTTTGCCGCAAGGTCCGTCTGACGCTTGCCGAAAAGAAGCTTGAAGTGGAACTTGTGGAAGAGCGGTATTGGGAACCCACGCCCGATTTTCTGCGCCGAAATCCGGCTGGAAAAGTGCCAATCCTGCGGATTGACCAGAAGATCATGAGCGAAAGCCAGGCGATCTGCGAATATCTTGAAGAATCCATTCCCAGCCCGGCGCTGATGCCGCGCGATGTCGACGCCCGCTATGAGGTGCGCCGTATTTGCGCGTGGTTCGACGACAAGTTTCATGCCGAAGTGACGTCGAAGCTTTTGTATGAACGATTGAACAAAAAGGTCATGGGTCACGGCTATCCAGATTCGAAAAACGTGAAATTCGGCGCAGGCCGGATCAAGTATCATCTGGATTATATGGCTTGGCTTCTTGACCAGCGCCGCTGGCTGGCTGGCAATGAAATGACGCTGGCCGATTTCACCGCAGCGGCGCACCTGTCCTGTCTGGATTATATCTCGGACGTGGATTGGAACCGCAATGCCACGGTGAAAGACTGGTACGCCAAGATCAAATCGCGCCCGTCCTTTCGCACGCTTTTGGCCGATCAGATTTCGGGCTTCCCGCCACCCGCCCATTACGCCGACCTGGATTTCTAGGTTCGCCTCAGGGGTCGCATTGGCCCCGGACCTCCGAAGGATATTTGAGCACCAAGGATGGACATTTCTGCGTTCAAGGATCGGCTAACGACGCAGGCCCTGTCCGAGGGGTTTTCAAAGCTGCGCATTTGCGCACCAGATGCCGTGCCTGCTGTGGCGGCGCGGCTGAAAGAGTTCCTTGCGCTGGGCCGACACGGGCAAATGGGCTGGATGGCCGACCGCGAAGACTGGCGGGGAAATCCAGCGGCTTTGTGGCCACAAGCGCAATCCGTTATCATGCTGGCCGAAACCTACACACCAGATGGCGACCCGATGGCGGGGTTGGCCATGCCCGACCGGGGCGTTGTTTCGGTCTATGCGCAGGGCAAGGATTACCACGACCTTGTGAAGCGCCGGCTCAAGCGGCTTGGGCGGTGGATGATGGCAGAAGCCGCCAGCATTGGGCCACAACCACAGATCAAGGTTTTCGTCGACACCGCCCCGGTGATGGAAAAGCCCTTGGCGCAGGCTGCTGGGCTGGGCTGGCAGGGCAAACACACCAACCTTCTGGCCCAAGATCTGGGCAGCTGGTTTTTTCTGGGGGCAATCTTCACCACGTTGGATTTGCCAAAGGATGCGCCCGAGACCAGCCATTGCGGTTCGTGCCGCGCCTGTCTTGATGCTTGCCCGACCAAGGCGTTTCCCGCGCCTTACCAGTTGGATGCCCGCCGCTGCATTTCCTATTTGACGATCGAGCATAAAGGCCCGGTTGAAGAGGGTCTGCGCGGTCTGATGGGCAACCGGATTTACGGTTGCGATGACTGTCTTGCCGTCTGCCCATGGAACAAGTTTGCGGCGGCCGCCCGGGATATCGGGTATCAGCCGAAAGTGGGCCTGCCGGAATTGGCTGAACTTGCCGCCTTGGACGATGCGGCTTTTCGGGCGCGGTTTGCAGGCAGCCCGATCAAGCGGATCGGCCGGGATCGCATGGTCAGAAACGTGCTATATGCCATTGGAAATTCAGGGAACTCTGGCCTGGTTGCAACCGCACGCGCGCATGTAGATGACCCGGACCCCGCTGTTGCCGATGCCGCGCGGTGGGCGGTCGACCGCTTGCGCCAATAGGTATTTCGGCGGTTCAGCGCAGTCGTTGAAAATCGCGCGTTGGGTTCGGGTGATTCTGCCGTAGATTGATCCAACACGCGAGAGGAGACCGTCATGACCAAACATCTGACTGACCACAGGGATGCCCCGACAGGCGCGCGCTTGAAAGCCTTTCTGACGATCGCCCGCGATCGCAGCGAAACCGCTTGGCACGGTCTGCGGCAGCGCCCCCTTGCTCGCCCCGAGGAAAACAGCCGCCTCGTGCAATTTGTCCGCATCGAAAAAGGGCGCGAGGCCTGATCCCGCTGCCCGATGGGGGATCTCGGGCCTAGGCTGGCCCAAGGTTTTCCATGGGCCGCCATTTCGAATGACCATTTGGCCTATAATCAAACCGCAAAGGCCTTTGCCGCCGGTGCTGAGCCGCCCTGTGAAGATGAGGGTGAGCTGACATCCCGGCCCGACAGTCCCCTGATGCAGCCCACCGGCGGCGCGACCCGCTTTGGCCTTTCTCAGGCCCGAACAAGTTTTTCGTATTCCGAGGCAACTTTCTGCGTCAGCGCGCCAACGACAAAGCTGTGCTCCCCGATTTGGCCCACTGGCGTAACCTCAGCGGCGGTGCCGGTCAGCCAGCATTGTTCGAAATCGGCCAGTTCTTCGGGCATGATATGGCGTTCGTGCACGGTGAGGCCCATGTCCTTCAGCATCCCGATCACCGTTTGCCGTGTGATGCCGTTCAGGATGCAATCGGGCTTTGGCGTATGCACTTCGCCGTCTTTCACGAAGAAGATATTGGCTCCCGTCGCTTCGGCCACATAGCCGCGATAGTCCAACATCATCGCGTCTGAACATCCCTTTGCTTCGGCGGCGTGTTTTGACATGGTGCAGATCATGTAAAGCCCGGCCGCCTTGGCCGCATGGGGAATGGTTTCAGGGCTGGGCCGACGCCATTTGGCGATATCAAGTTTCGCGCCCCGCGTCTTGGCATCTCCATAGTAATTGCCCCAAGACCAGCAGGCCACCGCCAGGTGGATCGGATTGCGCTTTGACGCAACCCCCATATCTTCGCCCGCACCGCGCCACGCCAAGGCGCGCACATAGGCATCGGTCAGGCCGTTTGCCTGCAGCACGGCCGTTTTCGCCGCCTCGATCTCTTCCACAGACCAAGGCAGCGGCATGTCCAGAAGCTCACCCGACATGCGCAACCGTTCGGAATGCGCGCGGCTTTTGAAGATCTTGCCGTTGTAGCATCGTTCCCCTTCAAAAACGGATGAGGCATAGTGCATGGCATGGGTCAGGATATGCACATTCGCCTGCCGCCATTCCACCAGTTTGCCATTCATCCAGATGAAACCATCGCGGTCGTCATATCCAGCCATTGCCACGCCCTTTTTGCAATTGTTGCGCTGAATTGGTCCGTTTCGGACATAATATTGCGCCAAATCGTCGAATCGCTAACGTTTGCGGCTTGGAATGTCAACAAGGCTGACGTAAATTCAGGCCAAAGGGGGTGCCAATGGTTGAACCGAACAGCGGAAGCGAAAGCCTGCTCTTTCTGACGGATGAGCAGGTTCGCAAAGGTATTGAAGCGATGTTCTTCGCCTATCGCGGCTTTACCGCCGATCCTGACCGTATTCTTGAAACCATGGATTATGGCCGTGCCCATCACCGTGCTGTGCATTTCATCAACCGATCACCTGGCACCACGGTTGGAAATTTGCTGACCATCCTCGGGGTGACCAAGCAATCATTGAACCGTGTGCTGCGGGCACTTTTTGAAGATGGGCTGGTCGAGGCGCGCGTTGGCAAACGTGACAAGCGGGAGCGCCACCTTTACCTGACCGCAAAGGGGCAAGATCTTGAACGGTCCTTGTCGGATGCACAGCGTACCCGCATGAGGGCGGCCTATCGCATGGCCGGCCCGCAAGCGGTTCTTGGGTTTCGTACAGTGTTGGAGGCCATGATGGACCCCGAAATGCGTAAACAGTATCAAGGTTTGAAAGAGGGGGGTGCATGAGCGAACCACAAGCACATCTTCTTGTCGTCGATGATGACGAGCGGATTCGGGGGCTTTTGCAAAAGTTTCTGATCCGTAACGGATTTCTTGTTACAACCGGCCGAGATGCCGCGCAGGCGCGCCGCCTGCTGGCGGGGCTTGATTTCGACATGCTGATCTTGGACGTGATGATGCCGGGCGAAGACGGCATCGCCCTGACCCGCGATTTGCGCCTGCAGATGGCGGTCCCGATCCTGCTTTTGACTGCCAAGGGCGAAACCCAGAACCGGATCGAAGGGCTTGAGGCCGGGGCAGATGACTATCTGGTCAAACCGTTTGAGCCGAAAGAGCTTTTGCTGCGCATAAACGCCATTCTGCGCCGTGTTCCGCAGGCCAAAGCGGCGGCGCAAGCACCCAAGATGCTGCAACTTGGGGCCGTGCGCTATGACATTGATCGGGGGGAATTGTGGCGCGGCGGTGATCCGGTCAAGCTGACCGCAACCGAGGCACAGTTGATGCGGGCCTTTGCAGCCCAGCCCGGTCAGCCCATCAGCCGGGAACGCTTGGCCGGAGATACGGCGTCCGAAGATCGCGCTGGGCAGGAACGGGCGGTCGATGTGCAGATCACCCGGCTGCGCCGCAAGATCGAAGATGATCCCAAGATGCCCCGCTATCTTCAAACCGTTCGGGGCGAAGGTTACATGCTGCAGCCGGATTAAACCGCATGACGCTGGTTTTTTCGCATTCCGACCATGACGGCCACGTAACACCCCCCGGCCACCCTGAAAGGGTGGATCGCTT
>JAIOXV010000166.1 GCA_021741465.1 Paracoccaceae bacterium | reverse complement strand
AGTAGACCGCGCCGAACTTCAGCTTCAGATCCCGGCCCATCAGGCCCGGCTCGACAAAGTTGATCGAGCTGTCAACGCTGTCTGACCCGGTGGTGATGTCGATGCCAACCTTCTGGCCGCGGCCAAGGAAGTTGTCTTCCGAAAAGCCAAAGGTCAGACCTGCACCGGAATTCACACTGAAAGACGCGCCGATGTTCAAAGACCCGGTGGGTTTTTCTTCGACATCAACGTTGACAACGATCTGCTCGCCATCGGTTCCCGGCGCCGCGTTGACATCGGCATTGCCGAAAAAGCCAAGCGCGCGGATACGTTCTGCCGCCTGCCGGATTTCGCGCGGGTTGAAGGGGTCACCTTCAGCGGTGCGGAACTGGCGGCGGATCACCTGATCCAGCGTTGTGGTGTTGCCTTCGATATCGATCCGCTCGACGAAAACCCGCTCGCCTTTTGACAGGACAAAATTGATGTCCAGCGTCTGATCGCGTTCATTGCGCGTCAAGACCGGCTCTACCCGGACAAAGTTCAGACCCTTTTTCAGAGCCAGGGTTTCCATGCGGGCAATGTTGTTTTCAATCAGCGAAGGCGAATAGACCGACCCGGATTTCAGCTTTTGCACCTTGATGAACTCGGCCTCGTCCACCCCTTCGATGGTGGACACTGTCGAAACCGATCCGATGCGGTATTGCTGGCCTTCGCGCACCGTGATGGTGACAAAACTTGCATCACGCTCAGCGGCGAGTTCGCCGGTGGCGTCCAGAACGTCAACGTCGATGTAGCCGCGCGACAGGTAGAAATCCTTCAAGAGTTGCTTGTCGAGATCCAGCCGTTCGGTGACGAAGGTATCACGGCCAATGATCTGGCGCAAAAGCCCGGCTTGTTTGGTTTCCAGAACCTGCCGCAGGCGGCGGTCGGAAAAGGCGCGGTTGCCCACGATCGACAAACGCTCAACCTCGACAACCTTGCCTTCGGTGATTTCAAAAACCAGATCGACACGGTTTTCCGACCGGCGGATGATCTTCGGCACAACCGACGCCGCCAGACGGCCTTCGACCCGGTAGGCCTCGGCGATGGCGGCAGCGTCTGCTTCGGCGACGGCGGGGTTATAGACGTTGCGCGACTTCGATTGCACAAGGGTCTTCAGCTTGTCGTCCTTAAGCCGCTTGTTGCCCTGAAGATCGACGACGTTCAGCATCGGCATCTCTTTGACAACGATCTTCAGCGTGCCGCCCTGCGGCTGCAAATCGACAGATTCGAACAAACCCGAGTTCACGATGCGCTGATAGGCGTCGTTCAATTGCCCGGTCGACAGCGTCTGGCCCTTGCCGATTCCCGCGTAAGACAGGATTGTGGCCGCATCAACGCGGGTATTTCCTTCAATAACAACGTTTGAAAAGCTGTAGGCTTGGGCAAATGCCGGTGTGAAGATCGGCCCGGAAATGCCTGTTCCACAAAGCAGAATTGCCACAGCGGCACTACGCGCAAAGCCCCGCCCGACAGGCAAGCGCCCGTCTTTCGCGTTTGCAGAATTCGGCATTGGCAGCCCCCGGGTGTCACAAAATGATGTGTTCCTGACTAGCTTGAACCGCAAGCCTTGTCAAAAGGACATAGGACATTTGGGGAAGGTTCGGCCGCGTTTTTACACGGCAAACCGCCTGAACCGGGTAAAACCGGCCTCAAGACGGCGCAGGGATCAGGGGTGCAAAATGGCGGTGCCCAGAAACGCCCCTGCCAAAAGACCGACAACGACGGTTCCAAGGGTAAAAACCCGGTCAGCATTAAGCCAGACCAGCAGCGAAACGGCCCGATAGCCCTTTACAACCGCATCCATCTTTACGCCCTCCAAACACCTTTGAACCCCGCCATAATGCCAATGCAATATGGCAATATTAGGGCGCAGGTTGGGGTGCGGCCTGGGGGGCGGCCTGGGGTGTGGGAGCGCTGCGGCTGATGGCGAACCGGCCCCTAGCTGCAGGTCACATCGTTGAACAGGGCAAAGGCCATGAAGGTCAGGATCAGCGCCAGACCAAAGGTCATCAAGACCCGCATGACCGAATCCGGCGGCGGCCGGCGAAACACCGCCTCATAGGCATGAAACACCAGGTGCCCGCCATCAAGAACCGGGATCGGGAACAGGTTGATAAGACCGATCCCCAAAGACAGCATGGCCAGCATTTCAATATAGTAATCCGCCCCTTGGGTGGCCGACTGGCCCATGACCTGCGCCATGGAAATCGCCCCCGAAAGATTGCAACTGCTGATCGCGCCGGTCAGCACATTCCACAGGCTGGACAGCGACATGCTGACCATGAACCACAACCGGTCCAAGACCATCGTGGCGGCCTCGGTCAGGCCGGGGCGGCGAACCTCGGGTTCAAAGAGCATGCCTGCCGCCAGACCGATCATCCAGCGCGTTTCAAACCCGCCTTCGGGGCGCGGAATATCGCGACGGTTCGGCGTGATCGACATATCCAGCGTCGTGCCTGCCGCCCCATCGGCCCGCCAGATCTTCAGCGCAACCGGCGCCCCCGCCAGCCCTTCGACGATGGGGGGCAATTGGGCAAAGCTGGTGATGATCTGGCCATCCGCTTCGACCACCACATCGCCCTCTTGCAGACCGGCGGCATAGGCGGCCGATTTCAGTTGCACCATGCCAATCAGGGGCGGCAGCGGGTGGCCAGCGCTGACAGTGGTTTCGGCCCCGTCGCGCAGGACGGTATATTGCACGCGGCCTGTCACCGGCAGCTTGCTTGCCGCGCCAAGATAGCTTTCCCAATCCGGCGTGATGGTGCCGTTAAGGGCAAGAATTTCATCGCCCTTTTGCAGCCCGGCCTCTGCCCCTGGCAGGGTGGCAAGGTTCCCGACCACCGGCTTTTCAGTGGCAACGCCGCTCCACATGAACATCCCGAAGATCACAACCGCGGCGAGGATGAAATTGGCAACCGGCCCGGCAAGAACCGTCGCCGCCCGCGCCCACAGCGGCGCGCCATGCATGGTGTGGCGCTTTTCGCCTTCGGAAAGCCCGGCAATGGCCGCGGCATCCTTGCCCGAGGCCGCATCGGCATCCCCCAGAAACTTGACATAGCCGCCAAGCGGAATTGCCGCCAATTGCCAACGCGTGCCGCGTTTGTCGGTGCGGGTATAAATCACGCGGCCAAAGCCAAGGCTGAACACCTCGGCATGAATGCCCGACCAGCGCCCAACGATGTAATGTCCATATTCATGAACAAAAACGATGATGCCAATGGCGATGATGAAAAAGACGAGGGTCCAGAGAAATCCGCCCATGCCCAGAAGCGTCGTCAGAAAATCCACCTAGCCAGCCCTCATTTCCAAGGCAATCTCGCCTGCCCGCACCCTTGCGAGATGGTCCATCGCAAGCACATCATCAAGCCCCCCCACGGCATTTCCAAGGCGGGTTTCCGACGAAAGCCGGTCAAGCGTTGCCTCGACCAGCCCCGCCATCTGCATGAAGCCAAGGCCGCCGGCGATGAAATGATCCAGCGCGATTTCCTTGGCCGCGTTAAAGGCGGCCCCGGCAAGGCCGCGCTGCGCCATCACCTCGCGCGCAAGGCGCAAGGCGGGATAGCGCGTCTCATCCGGGGCGCGGAAGGTCAGCGCCCCCAATGCGGCAAGATCCAGCTTGGCAACCGGCAGCCTTTGGCGCGCGGGCCAGTTCAGCGCATAGCCGATTGGGTGGCGCATATCGGGCATCCCAAGATGGGCCATCACCGCGCCATCGTGGAAGCCAACCATGGAATGGATGATGGATTCGGGGTGGATTATGACTTCGATCTGGTCAGGTGAAACGCCGAAAAACTCTCTTGTTTCAATGACTTCAAGGGCTTTGTTGAACATGGACGCCGAATCGATCGTAATCCTTTGGCCCATCGACCAATTGGGATGGGCCAAGGTTTCGGCCAGCGTCGCCTTTGCCAGCCGCTCCATCGGCCAATCGCGCAAGGCCCCGCCAGAGGCCGTCAGAATGATCCGTTCAACCGCCGAAAGATCTTCGCCCACCAGCGCCTGAAAGATCGCCGAATGTTCGCTGTCCACCGGCAAGATGGTGGCGCCATGGCTGTGGGCCGTGGCCAAAAGAAGCTCTCCCGCTGTCACAAGGCTTTCCTTGTTGGCCAGCGCCAAAGAGGTGCCATGGGCCAGCGCACGCATCCCCGGCACCAGCCCCGCAGCCCCGACGATGGCCGACATCACCCAATCAGCGGGCCGGTCGGCGGCCTCGGTGATGGCCTGACTTCCAGCGGCGGCATGCACGCCAGACCCGGCCAAAGCCTCGCGCAGGGCGGGCAGGTTTTCTTCATGCGCGGTGACAGCCACTTCGGCGCGCAGGGTGCGGGCCATGTCGGCCAGCCGCGCCACGTTATGGCCCCCGGTGAGGGCAACGGTGTGAAAGGCATCCGCCCCACCTTCGCGGCAAATCAGGTCATAGGTGTTTTCCCCAACCGAGCCGGTCGCGCCAAAAATCGAAATACGCCGCATGGGCATCAGCCTTTCAAGAGCGGAAAAAGGGGCGCCACAAGGCTGATGAGCACCGTCACGATCCCCGCGAAGGCCAGCGCATCAAAGCGGTCCAAAAGCCCCCCATGGCCGGGGATCAGGTTCGAGCTGTCCTTGACCCCTGCCCTGCGCTTGATCGCGCTTTCGGCAATGTCGCCCAACTGGCCTGCAAAGGCCACCAGGGGGGATGCCCACAAAAGCGCCGCCGTGCCAAAGCCTGCCGACCAAAAACCAAAGCCGACAAGCCCGGCTCCAACCCACCCGGCCGCAGTGCCGGACCAGGTTTTCTTGGGGCTGATGGCCGGCCAGAATTTCGGCCCCCCAAGGGTACGCCCGGCGAAATATCCCAAGACATCCGAAGCGATGACAACCGCCAAAAGCCAAAAAACCGGCACCAGCCCAAGCGATTGGCGCAAGACGACCAACGACAGCCCGGTCGCCATGATAACCAGCGCATAGGCAAAGAAAACCACCCGGTCGCGACGCGGGATCAAGACGCCCACCACGGCCGGAACGCCAAGCGCCACAAGCGCCCAAGGTGACGCGTTCCACAGATTGATCGCCAGCATGCCCGCCGCCAAGGCGCCAAGCCAGAGCGAAAGATCACGGGACGGATCGGCGGTCATGCGCGCCAGTTCCCACATCATTGCCCCGGTCACAGCCACGACCAACAGCGCGAAAAGGGCCCCCCCGGCCCAAACCGCAGCGCCGCCAACCAAGATCATCGCCAAAGCCGACAGAAACCGCGGCTTCAGGTCATCCCAGTTGGGGCCTGTGGGCGTGCTCATGCCTTGACGACCCCGCCAAAGCGGCGTTCGCGCGTGCCAAAGCGGCTGACGATTTCGGCCATGTGCTGGGCGGTAAAATCAGGCCATAGCGTATCGGTGAACTCATATTCGGCATAGGCCGCCTGCCAGGGCAGGAAGTTCGATGTCCGGGTCTCGCCGCTGGTGCGGATCACCAGATCAGGGTCCGGCAGATCGGCAGTGTCGAGATGCTGCGAGATCAGCTCATCGGTGATCTGGTCAGGTTTCAGCCGGCCTTCGGCCACAGCGCGCGCGATGTCGCGGGTGGCGCGGGTAATCTCATCGCGCCCACCATAGTTGATGCCAACGGTCAGGTTCAGGCGCGAATAGGTCGAGGTGCGTTCTTCGATGCTGGTTTGCAGCCGCTTCAGCCGGGGGTTCAGCATGCTGCGATCCCCGATAAAGCGCATGCGCACGGATTCCGCCGCCATCCGGTCTGCCTCACGCTCGATATAGCGCGAGAAAATCGCCATAAGTCCCAACACTTCTTCGGTGGTGCGCTTCCAGTTTTCCGTGGAAAACGCATAGATTGTCAGCCATTTGATGCCCAGATCGGGCGCGGCATTAACGATTTCCTTCACCCGCTCGGCGCCTTTGCGGTGCCCGACAAGACGCGGCCAGCCGCGCTGCGTTGCCCAACGGCCATTGCCGTCCATGATGATGGCGACATGTTCGGCCTTGCGGG
>JAIOXV010000165.1 GCA_021741465.1 Paracoccaceae bacterium | reverse complement strand
CCGTGCCGGGTAGCGGCACGGGGGATTTTGGTCAAGCGCAAGCGCTAGTCGTTGCTAAAGTTGGGCGTTGCGACAGCAGCGCCTTAGGCGGCGTCAGACAGCACGCGGGCCAGATCGAACAGGCGACGGCGCTGTGCTTCAGGAATGGCATAGTAGGACCGGACCAGTTCCAGCGCTTCTTTGTCTGCCATCAGATCGGCCCCTGCGGGCTTGGGCATATCGGTATCGGCAAGGCCTTCAAAGAAAAAGGCAATCGTCACGCCCAAAGCATCGGCGATATCCCAAAGCCGCGAGGCAGACACCCGGTTCATACCGGTTTCATATTTCTGGATTTGCTGAAACTTGATGCCGACCTTGTCCGCAAGCTGTTGTTGCGTCATCCCGATCATCCAGCGGCGATGACGGATCCGTTTTCCCACATGGGCGTCAACGGGGTGTTTCATTGGAGGCTCCATTCTTGCAAACCTGTGGACCGCAAAGCGCGTTCATCGAAATTATAAGCAAATTTCACGCCAAAGAGTGGCATAGCAGGCGGCAGCCAAGATTTTTTCAAACGGGCGCCGAAACCTGTACTTTTGGATATGCCTAAAGATACAAGCGTCGAACAACCTGTCCTTTTGGATATGTCCAATTGTACAGTTGTGGAACTTATGCCGAGAAGACTTGCTCCTGCGCGCTAAAAGTTCGCAGCCGGGTCAAAACTCGCCCAAAAGGAGTTTATCAAAATGCAATGCATTATGCGACGTTTTCCCTGAGTGTCTTTTGCAAAATGCAATTCTGCATGCCCTTGACGGAACGAAGCCCCGCCGGTTTGATGCAGGCCCAACCATGATAAGGACCGCAACCATGAAATCCTGGCGTCTTGCCGAACTGGGCGGTGCTTTTCGGTGCGAAGATATTGAAATCCCACAGCCCGGTGCAGGCGAGATTGCCCTTGATGTCGCGGCTTGCGCGCTGAACTTTGCCGATCTTTTGATGCGCGACGGCAAGTATCAGGAAAAACCATCTCTGCCCTATACTCCGGGCATGGAGGTGGCAGGCACGGTTGCCGCCCTTGGCCCCGGCGTCGTGGGCCCGCCGATTGGCACGCGGGTTCTGGCCTTTCTCAATCATGGCGGGCTGGCGCAAACCGCCATTGCCCCGGCCAACCGCGTGGTCGCAATCCCCGACTGCATGGGCTTTGCCGATGCTGCGGCATTTCCGATTGCCTATGGCACGTCGCATCTGGCGCTGGATCACAAAGCCCGGCTGCAGCCGGGCGAAACGCTTTTGGTGCTGGGCGCAGCGGGCGGGGTCGGGTTGACTGCCGTTGAAATTGGGGCGCGCATGGGCGCGCGGGTGATCGCCAGTGCCCGCGGGGCAGACAAGCTGGCCATAGCCAAGGCGGCCGGCGCAGAGAGCGGAATTGACAGCGATACCCCCGACCTGAAGGCCGCCTTCAAGGCGATTGGCGGGGTTGATGTGGTCTATGACGCGGTGGGCGGGGCTGGGTTCGATGCCGCACTTTCGGCCTGTCGGCCCGAAGGGCGGCTTTTGACCATCGGCTTTGCCAGCGGACAGGTGCCGCAGGTGCCGGCAAACCTGCTTTTGGTGAAGAACCTTTCGGTTCTGGGGCTGTATTGGGGGGGATATCTGAAATTCGCCCCGCAGGTCCTGACCAAAAGCCTGCAAACCCTGCTGGGCTGGTATCAGGCCGGGGGACTGCGCCCGCACATCAGCCATACCCTGCCCTTTGATGCCTTGCCGCAAGCGTTGGAGTTGCTGCGCGACCGAAAATCCACTGGCAAGATTGTGATTACCCTGCCTTAGGTCAGCCCGCCCGCAGCTCTTGCACCACAGCGCGTCCCTTGCCTTGGGCATAGGCGCGGCGGATCATTTCGGCCAAGGCCTGAACGGTGGTCGAATGCGCGGGCTTGGCGACGTAAAGGTTCACCTTCATCCGGGACAAATCGGGCAAGGCCCCGCCGTGGGAAATGCGCTCCACATAGGGGGGCTCTGATCCGGCAAGAACGGTATGCACGGCCAGATCCGCCGAAACACTGGCCTCGACCGTGCGGGTCGAATCGCTTTCCACCGCCATTTCCCAAGGGATGCCGGCCCGGTCCAAGGCCGCCTGCACGCCTTGGCGGAAAATACAGTTATGTTCATAGGCCAGCCGCAAAGGCCGGCTTTTCCACGCCGTGCCCTGTGGCGCCCCGACCCAAACCAGCGGCAATTCGGCGATCGTTTCACCCTCGGGGTCAACGCCCACCTCGGTTGTCAAAATCACATCACATTCGCCACGGGCAAACTGGGCCTTCAAGACGCGGGTAAAGGACGACAGCAAGGTCACCTTCATGCGCGGGAAATCTTTGGAAAAGCGGCGCAACACTTGCGGAATGGCCGGATAAACGATGTCATGCGGCACACCAAGGACGACCTCGCCTTCATGTACATCTGTGGTAAGGCGCTGAAATGCCTCGTCATTCAGCGACAGCATCTTGCGGGCATAGCCCAAAAGCTGCTCACCTTCAGCCGAGAGACCCACCTTACGCCCGCTGCGGTCAAGCACATCGCAACCCAACATCTCTTCCAGCCGCTTGATCTGCATGCTGACGGCCGATTGCGTCAGGTTCAAAAAACCTGCGGCCCGGGTGACCCCGCCCGCGTCGGCAATGGCCACGAAAGAGCGCAGGGAGGTAAGGTCGAGATTGCGGATCACATCACAATTCCTGATGATAGAAGTCAAAAGCATTCATTTTCAGAATGTCGACGATTCGCGTAGAACAATCAAGTGTCCTGATGGGAAACCCCCAAAGGATCACCGATGTAGATGACCCGAAAGGAAAGAACATGTTTGCCTCTGTTGCCACCTCCACGATGACGATCCGTCGCGTCGAGACGCAGAGCACTGCCTCCCGTCTGGCCGAGACCCTGCGTCTGGGCCTTGCCGCGCACCGTCAGCGCACAGCACTTGCCCGTCTGGACGATGCCCGTCTGGCCGATATCGGCCTTTCGGCACGCAGCGCGATGGCCGAAGTGAACCGCCCATTTTGGGACGTTCCCGCGACGTGGCGGCGCTAAACCCAAAGATGCAGGCGCAATGTCGGATTTATCGTCCCTTTTCGGATGGAAATCCTTGAAATTGCGCATCGGCCTTCCGATATTCAGCGCATAAGGCGGTGCAGGGACCCTTTCTGCGCCGCCCGCCAATAAAATCGGAGGCTTTAAATGGCACAGTTTGATACGATCCGGACAGCGGGCGCCGCCCACACGGCCGAGATCGACACGGGCCTGCGCGCCCATATGAACAAGGTCTACGGCCTGATGTCCGTGGCCATGCTTGTTACCGCGGGCGTGGCTTGGGCTGTGGGCACGAACGAAGCGATGCTGGCCGTTATCTTCGGCTCGCCCCTGAAATGGGTCGTCATGTTCGCCCCGCTTGTCATGGTCTTTGCCTTTGGCGCGCTGATTGGCCGGATGTCGGTCGGTGCCGCGCAGCTGTTCTTCTATGTCTATGCCGCGGCTGTTGGGCTGTCACTGTCGTTCATCTTTGCCGTCTATACCGGCACCTCGATCGCGCACACCTTCCTTGTGACCGCAATCGCTTTCGCGGGCCTGTCGCTGTATGGCTACACCACCAAGAAAGACCTGTCGGCGATGGGCTCTTTCCTGATCATGGGCCTGATCGGTCTGATCGTGGCCTCGATCGTGAACATCTTCCTTGCCTCATCGGCGATGGCCTTCGCGATCTCGGTCATCGGCGTTCTGATCTTTGCTGGCCTTACCGCCTATGACACGCAGAAGATCAAGAACACCTATATCGAACATGCCATGCATGGCGATCAGGAGTGGCTGGGCAAGGCCGCCGTGATGGGCGCGCTGAACCTCTATCTCGACTTCATCAACATGTTCATGTTCCTGCTGCAATTCCTGGGCAACCGCGAATAAGCAAAGGTCCAGACGGAAAACAGGAAAGGCCGGGGGAAACCCCGGCCTTTTTCGTGGCGATCCTGCGCGCACCTGCGTCAGCACCATGGCATTCAGCCGCACCGAGGATCGGCCCGTGAAAAAACAAAAACCGCGCCCGAAGGCGCGGTTCAGGTTCAGACCCGAAGGGCAGATCTTACTTGATCTTGCCTTCTTTGTATTCGACATGCTCGCGCTTGACGGGGTCATATTTCTTGACGGTCATCTTTTCGGTCATGGTACGAGCATTCTTCTTGGTGACATAGAAGTGCCCGGTGCCAGCCGTCGAGTTCAGACGGATCTTGATCGTCGCCGGTTTGGCCATGGTCGTCTCTCCTGCATCGGGAAAACATATGTTTCCCCGGTAAAACCTTGAAGCCCGCCTTTTACCCGCGACAAGGGCAGAGTCAACAGCAAAAGCACCAAAGCGCAGGACGGTTCAGGCGACCGAGCGCGCTTGCGCGGTGGCGGGCGGGACCGCGTCTTCGGCATTGGTGCCTTCGGCGTCTTCATCCACCGCGTCCAGCCGTAGCACAAGGCGGTGGAACCAGTCTGTGGCCGCCGCCTCATACCCCGCGGGTCCGGCCTGTAGCCGCAGCTCTGCCAGCCGTGCGCGCAGCCAGTCAAGTGCTGCCTCTTCCTGCTCTACCAAGGCCGAGCCTACGACCATGTCCTGAAACCGGTCCTGAAACCAGGCCATGGCAGCGGCTTCCAGCTCTGCCACCCGCGGCAGGCCGCGAATCTGCGCCTCGATCGGGATGACCTGGGGGCGAAAGCGCACAAGCGATTTGCTTTCAACCTCGTTGCGATCAGCCAACCGGTAATAGTCTGACCCGATCACCCGCTTTTTGTTGTGGCGCCCATTGGCATCGCCGCGGGCGTGTTTCAAAAGATGCAGATCATCGGATTTGACGTGGTGATGGTGCAGGCTGGCATTCGCCCAACTGCACTGGCTTGCCGCAACCCGGTAACCCGACTTGCGCTTGGACAGCAAAGCATCGATCGGCATCGCCGTCCCCGCGGTGTTCACCGCCACGGGCACCTGACGGCGCCGGGGTTGCTTGGGGCTGTGAACGCCCATCATCTTGAACTTCTGCGGCCGAAAAAGGGTCTTGAACCCGATCTGCGCCCTGGCCTCTGGAACGGGCACATCACGTTCGGTGCGGGTGAAGGTTTCGACAACCGACCCACCTTGCCATTTCGCAACCCCCGCGCTGCCGAAATGCCGCCACTGCAGCGCGATTGCATCGACATCGGGATAAAGGGCAATCAGATCATCAATACGGCGGCGGCCGATTTCGACGTTGACGAATTCATCGGCATCAATGTGCAGGATCCAAGCCGCCTGTCGCACCTGCGGCAAGGCAAAGGCCGTCTCAAGCGCCTGTTTCTGGATGGTGCCCGCCGTATAGGGGCCGGGATTGTCATAATGCTCCACCGGCATGAACCCGGCCATGGCATCCAGGATCTTGTCGGTGCCGTCCGAACACTCATTGGTGAAAACGATGATGCGATCAAAGCCCACCGCAAGGTGATGCGCCACCCATTCCACGACGAAAAGCGCCTCGTCGCGCATGCAAGCCACAATCACCTTTTCGCCCGCCGTCTTGGCAGGTGTTTCAGCCGGTATCCGAGGGGCGGAGGCAAGGCTTTGCATGGGCAAACACAACAAACCGTTAAAACTTCGCGAAAACTATCCACCAGTTTTCGACAAATCGCCATGGGGTTTCGGTAGGAAAGTTCATTGCGCGGAGGGCCTGTAAGCCGGATTTTGTCCAAGGGGTTGCCCCCTCTGGATGACCATTCCTCTGCCGCACCCGTTACCGGGGCGGTCAAGCTGCCAACCCGGGCCTCCGGGCTGAAGTGTCCCTGTGGAGGTCTCCGCAAAAGCGGACCTTTCCACACGAGGCCCCTATTCGGCATTGCTCCGGGTGGGGCTTGCCATACCAGTCCTGTTGCCAGCACCGTGGTGGGCTCTTACCCCACCGTTTCACCATCACCGTGCATGCACGGCAGACTCTTCTCTGTGGCGCTTTCCCTGGGGTTACCCCCGCCGGGCGTTACCCGGCACCCTTCCTTCATGGAGTCCGGACTTTCCTCGAAGGCTT
>JAIOXV010000006.1 GCA_021741465.1 Paracoccaceae bacterium | reverse complement strand
ATCCCGATTTCGATTTCGTCCGAAGTTTCGCCGCAGATGCGCGAGTTCGAGCGGTTCAACACCGTCTGCGCCAACGCCTATGTGCGCCCGAAACTGGCCCAATATCTTGCCCGACTGAAGCTGCGTCTGAAAGAACTGGGCGCGGGCTGCGCGGTTTACATGATCCATTCCGGCGGCGGGCTTATCAGCATTGAAACGGCGGCAGAGTTCCCGGTGCGGCTGGTCGAAAGCGGGCCTGCGGGTGGCGCGATCTTTGCGGCGCATGTGGCCCAAAGCTTCGGCCTTGACCGGGTGGTCAGCTATGACATGGGCGGCACCACGGCAAAGATTTGTCTGATCGAAGACTTCCAGCCAAAGACTGCGCGCAGCTTTGAAGTTGCCCGCAGCGCCCGGTTTGCCAAAGGCTCTGGCATGCCGATCTCGATCCCGGTGATCGAGATGATCGAAATCGGGGCTGGTGGCGGCTCCATCGCTTGGGTCGATGCCATGGGCCGTATTCAGACCGGCCCCGAAAGCGCTGGGTCCGATCCGGGGCCGGCCTGTTACCCGCGCGGCGGTCCACACCCCACCATCACCGATGCCGATCTTGTCTTGGCCAAGCTTGACCCCGAAAATTTCGCCGGGGGGGCCATCAGGCTTTCGGTTGGCAAGGCAAAGGCGGCGATATTGGGCCAGGTTGGTGACGGTTTGGGCCTTGTGGCCGAGGCCGCTGCGTTTGGCATTTGCGAAGTGGTCGATGAAAACATGGCCAATGCCGCGCGCGTGCACGCTGTGGAAAACGGCAAGAACATCTCGGACAATCTGATGATTGCCTTCGGCGGTGCCGCACCCCTGCACGCCGCGCGGCTTTGCGAAAAGCTGGGCATTGAGCGCTGCCTTATCCCGCCCGGTGCGGGCGTCGGCTCTGCCATCGGGTTCTTGAAGGCGCCTTTCAGCTATGAGGCGCTTGTCTCAAAGCCTGTCCAGCTTTCAACCTTTGAAGCCGATCAGGTCAATGCGCTGATTGCGGGGCTTGCCGCTACGGTTGAAGGGTTTGTGCGCGCCGGGGCGCGGGGGCCGGTGCAGCGCGAAATTACGGCTTTCATGCGCTATGTCGGACAAGGATGGGAAATCCCGGTACCCCTGCCAGACCGGCCGTTCGGACCAGAAGACGCGGCCCAGCTGGGAGACCGCTTCCGCACCAATTATGCCCGCCTTTTCGGCCGCGCGATTGACGGGCTTGCAATCGAAATCGTCACACTCTCTGTCAAAGCACTCGAGATTTGCCCTGAACCGCAGCGCCAGCGTCTTACGCTGGGCAATGCGCAGCCAGAAGCCACGCTTTCACGCGCGGTCTTTGATCCCGCCGCAGGAAAGACCCTGCCCAGCGCCATCATTGATCGGGAAAGTCTTGGTGCGGGTGCGCGGATTTCGGGGCCCGCGATCATTGTGGAGCGGGAAACTTCAACTGTCGTCACGTCAGCCTTTGATGTGGTGATGCAAGACGACCGCAGCCTTTTGTTGATCCGAAAGGCGCGCGCGGCATGACTGACGAAATTCGCATGCAAGTGATGTGGAACCGGCTGATTTCCGTTGTGGAAGAGCAGGCGACAACGCTTTTGCGCACTGCGTTTTCCACCAGTGTTCGCGAAGCTGGTGATCTTTCGGCTGGGGTTTTCGACGCGCAAGGCAGGATGCTGGCGCAGGCGGTGACCGGCACGCCGGGGCATGTGAACACCATGGCCGAGGCTGTTTTGCACTTCATCGCGGAAATTGGCCGCGACAACATGTTTCCCGGCGATACCTATGTCACCAATGATCCTTGGAAGGGCACTGGCCATCTGCATGACATCACCATGGTTTCGCCAAGCTTCAAAGACGATGCGCTGGTCGGGTTTTTCGCCTGCACCGCGCATGTTGTAGATGTGGGCGGGCGCGGGTTTGGCGCAGACGGAAAGTCGGTCTATGAAGAAGGCATCCAGATCCCGATCATGAAATTTGCCGACCGCGGGGTGGTAAACCGCGATCTGGTGAACATCCTGCGGGCCAATGTGCGCGAAGCCAATCAGGTCGTGGGTGATTTCTATTCCCTGGCGGCTTGCAATGATGTCGGCCACCAACGCCTGATCGCGATGATGCAAGAGGCGGCCTTGTGCGATCTGGAGCCTTTGTCAGAGTTCATTTTTGCGCGCACCCAGGCCGCCTTGCAAAAACGGATTGCCGGCCTGCCGAAAGGGGTGTGGCAGAACGCGATGGATACGGATGGCTACGATCAGCCGGTTCGTCTGGTTTGTGCGGTGACGATATCTGCCGATGCGGTGAATGTTGACTTTGCTGGCAGTGCCCCGGTCAGTCGCTGGGGCATTAACGTGCCGGTCGTCTATACCAAAGCCTATGCCTGCTATGCGTTGAAATGCGTGATCGCACCAGATGTTCCCAACAACTGGGCCTCGCTTGCGCCATTTACGGTGTCATCGCCCAACAATATTCTGAACGCCCCGCGTCCCGCCCCGGTTGCCGTGCGCCATGTCATTGGGCATCTGGTGCCGGATCTGGTTCTTGGCGCGCTTGCACAGGCCCTGCCCGGGCAGGTCCTTGCCGAAGGCGCGGCGGCGCTGTGGAACATTCACATGTCGGTGCGACCTGTGGCAGGACAGATTGGCCGAAGGGCAGAAATACTCATGTTCAACTCGGGCGGTATGGGGGCGCGGCCGGGGCTTGACGGTCTTTCGGCAACGGCCTTCCCCTCGGGCGTCATGACCATGCCGATCGAAGCGACCGAACAGACCGGCCCGGTGGTGGTCTGGCGCAAGGCCTTGCGGCCTGACAGCGGCGGAGACGGAACCTTTCGTGGCGGGCTTGGCCAGGTGATCGAGATCGAAGCGCTTCCAGGACATGAGTTCGAGTTTTCTGCCATGTTCGACCGCACGGGCCATCCCGCCCTTGGGCGCGAGGGGGGCAAGCCCGGTGCAACGGGGGCGGCAGTGTTGAGCGATGGAACGCGGCTAAACCCCAAAGGCTGGCAAAGCGTGCCCGCAGGCCAACGCCTTGTTCTGAATCTGCCGGGTGGCGGCGGATATGGTGATCCGGCCGCAAGAGCAAAAGACGCCCGCGACGAAGATTGCGCCAAGGGCTATGTCACCGGGGGCAAGTCATGACCCGTGTCGCAGACAGCGTGGCATCAGCCAGTCCTGCAACCGCCCGCTCTGGCGTTTCGCCGGTTTTCCGCTTATCGACCGCAACGGCAGACGCAGTTTGGATCGAAGCCACGGCTCGCATCTCACGCGTCATGTGCGCCTTGTCCGGAGATGTCCAATGATCCCGCGGTTTGACACCCTATTGATAACCGGCGCCGCAGGCCGGCTGGGAACCGAACTGCGCCGCGGTCTTGCCCCTCTGGCGCGCAAACTGCGGTTGGCTGACAGGGTTGAAATCACCGATATTCAGCCGAATGAAGAGGGGCTTTGCTTTGATCTGGCAGATGAAGCGGCCGTGCATAGCGCCTGCCAAGGCGTTGATACCATCGTGCATTTTGGCGGCATACCACTCGAACGAAGCTGGGACGCCATTTTGAACGCGAATATCCGCGGCAGCTATCACATCTATGAAGGCGCCCGAAAAGCCGGGGTGAAGCGGGTGGTTTATGCAAGCTCGGTTCACGCCATCGGCTATCACCGGATAGAAGACCAGATCGACGCCAGCGCGCCACATCGGCCTGACGGGCTTTATGGCCTGTCAAAGTGCTTTGTCGAAGACCTTGGGCGGCTTTACTGGGACAAGTTCGGCATCGAAACGGCGGCACTGCGGATCTTTTCATCCTTCCCGGAACCGGCAGACCGCCGCATGCTGTGGTCTTGGCTGTCGTTCGACGATTGCATTGGTCTGGTCAGCGCCGCCCTGATCGCGCCACGCGTTGGTTTTACCGTCGCGCACGGCATTTCGGACAATGCCGTCAAGGCGGTGGACAACCGGTTGTCGGCGCATTTGGGCTGGGCGCCAAAGGACTCTACCGAAAAGTTCCGCGCAGATTTGGAAGCGCGCCTTCCGCCACCCGATCCGACGGCCCCTGCCGTGCAGCATATCGGCGGCTGGTTCGTCGATCTTGGACATCCTGATGATGAGGCAAAAGCATGAAATCCAGCTATGATGTGGTGATTGTTGGTGGGGCCGTAATTGGTTCGGCAACGGCCTATTTCCTTATGGCCAACCCAGATTTCAAAGGCTCTGTCCTGATTGTCGAGCGCGATCCGACCTTTTCGCAGGCCTCCACCTCGCTGTCAGCCGCGTCAATCCGCACGCAGTTTTCCAATGCGATCAACGTCAAGATCAGCCAGTTCGGTTCGACCTTCATTCAAGATTTCGCCAAGACGATGCAGGTCGAAGGCGAGGCCGCGCCGGATCTGAATTTCCATCCCGGCGGGTATCTGTTTTTGGCGGCAACGCCCGATCAGGAACAGGTGCTGCGCGAAAACCATGCCGTGCAAAAGGCTTGCGGGGCCGATGTCGTGCTGTGGAACCAAGAGCAATTGGCCCAGGCATTTCCGCATTTGAATGTCGATGACATCACGCTGGCCTCTTACGGTCAGTCGGGCGAGGGGTGGTTTTCCAACACCGGGCTGATGAACGGGTTTCGCGCCAAGGCCCGGTCCCTTGGGGCCGATTACGTCCATGATGCGGTGGTGTCGATTGGGCGCGAGGGCAATCATGTGACCTGTGTCACCTTGAAATCTGGTGCGGTTGTGCAGGCGGGAACGGTGGTGAACGCTTCGGGGCCGCGCGCCGCGCTGACGGCGCGGATGGCTGGGCTGGATGTTCCGGTAGAACCGCGCAAGCGCACGCTTTTCGTTTTTGATTGCGCCAAGACGCCAGAAGGGTCTGCGCGGGTGAATGGGGGGCGTTTGCCGCTGATGATCGACACTTCGGGCACGTTCTGTCGCCCAGAGGGTCGGTATTTTCTGGCCGGTTGCCCACCCGTTGAAGACCCCGCTGCCGATTGGGATGATTTTGCCCCGCGCTGGGAAGAGTTCGAAGAAATCGTCTGGCCAAGCCTTGCCAGCAGATCCGCCGGGTTTGAGGCGATCAAACTCGTCAACCAATGGGCGGGCCACTATGATTTCAACACGCTTGACCACAATCTGATTGTCGGCCGCCACCCTGAGGTGACGAACTTCATCTTCGCCAACGGGTTTTCGGGCCATGGCCTGCAGCAAGGGCCCGCTGCCGGGCGCGGAGTTTCAGAACTGATCGTTTATGGTGGCTTCCGCAGCCTTGATCTGTCGGAAGTCGGTTATGAGCGTATCGTGGAAGGGCGGCCCTTCCTTGAAAAAGCCGTGATCTGATATGGCCGATCGCGCCGCACGCCTGCCCCCCCTGAACGCGCTGCGGGTGTTTCAGACGGTCGTGCGGCAGCGCAGCTTTCGAGCGGCGGCCGAAGAGTTGCTGGTCACACCCCAAGCGGTCAGTCAGCAGATAAAGCTGTTGGAAGAAACGCTGGGTCAGGAATTGTTCCTGCGCAAAGGCCGCGCGATAGAGCCGAACGAACAGGCAATCCTTCTGGCCCATTACGTTCAGGCCGGATTTGACGAAATGGCCGAAGGGGTTCGTCGCATTTCCAAGACAATCACGCGCAATCGCATCAATCTGAACGCCAGCCCCTATTTCGCCACCCGCTTTCTGCTTGACCGCCTGTCGCGGTTTCGCGACCTGATGCCGGATGCCGATCTTCGGCTGACGACGATGGTGGATTTGCCAGATTTCGTGCGCGACGATGTGGATGTTGCCATTCAATGGGGCTTTGGCGATTGGAAGGGGCTGGATCACACGCTGTTGCGCAGAGATGAAAAGATCATTTGCTGCACGCCTGAATTGGCCGCCAAGCTGCAAACGCCGGCCGATCTGGCCAAGCTGCCGCTGCTGCATCCGCTTTTGGCCACGGGGCTTTGGGGCAATGTCTTGGCCCATCTTGGGGTAGAGCGCAGTGCGCAGCCCAGCGACATGAAATTCCATGACGCGGCCACCATGCGCCGCGCAACTTTGGCTGGGCTGGGAGTTGGCCTGAATTCGATCATCGATGCCGCCGAAGACCTGAAAACTGGCAAGATCGAGGCGCCCTTCGGGCTTGAGGTTTTGCACGACATGCCCAGCCAGCAGGTTCCGGGCTTTTATCTGGTTTTGCCAAAATCGCATCGGCGGATAAAATCGATATCGGCGTTTTGTCAGTGGTTGGTTGCCGAGGACTGGGCAAGTGATCAGATTGAAGACTGAAAAAGGGGTGGGATGATGGGCAAAGCGATCGTAACCGGGGCAACAAGCGGCATTGGCCGGGCGGTGGCGCTCTTGCTGAAGGCCGCCGGACATGAGGTTTTAGCCATTGGTCGCAATGCTGCCGCCCTGGCGGACCTTGCGGCGCTGGGCATCACGCCCCTGCAATTGGACCTTGGCTCTGCCGAAGGAATAGCCGAGGCGCTTGCCGGCCATGAAACCGATATTCTGGTCAACAACGCAGGCATGGTTTCCCCGCCGGGCAACTTTTGCGACATGCAGGCCTCTGACATCCTGCGCACGGTTGCCACCAACCTGACATCGGCGCTTTTGGTCAGCCATGCGATCACGCCGGGCATGCGCGCGCGCGGCAGGGGGCATGTGTTCTTCACCGGCTCGATTGCCGGACATACGCCTTACCCCAACATGGCGGTTTATGCCGCCACCAAGGCGGCCCTTGGCGGCTTTGCGCAAAGCCTGCGGTTGGATCTGTCGCCTTCGGGTGTTCGGGTGACCGAAATCGTGGCGGGGCGGGTGGAAAGCCCGCTTTACAAGGATGTGCTGTCGCTGGAAGCCCGGGCGGCCATGTATGCTGGTCAAAACGCGGTGCAGCCTGAAGATGTGGCGTCAATGGTCATGGCGGTATTGAACATGCCGCCGCATGTCGATGTCGCCCGGTTTGACATTTTGCCGACGCGTCAGCCCGTGGCGGCCCTGGTTCCTGCGGCCGAGAAAAAGCAGTAACGCGCCAAAGGGCTGGGGACGGCAGGGGCGAAAAAGAAGTTCCCGCGCCCCTGCCCATTTGGGTTTTCAGATGATTTCGGCCAGTTTGACCGTCCGGCTTTCGGCCACGGACTTCAGCGCAGCTTCGGCCAAAGCCAGCGCCATCAGGCCATCGTGGGTTGTCGTCGGCGTGTCTGTGCCATTTTCAACCGCCGCGATAAACGCTGCAATTTCATTGGCATAGGCAGCCACATAGCGTGACATGAAGAAGTTCAAAAGCGGCGCAGACCGGAAGCCGGATTTGTCGGCGATTACAACGCGGTTCTCGCCCTGATTTTCGGCATAGGCCATGCCGTTGGAGCCAAGAACCTCGATCCGCTGGTCATAGCCATAGGTGGCGCGCCGGGTGTTGGTGATGATCGCCTGCTTGCCTGACGCCGTTCGCAGGATGACGTTCACGCTATCGAAATCGCCCAATTCCCCGATTTTCTTGTCTGTCAGAACCGAGGCAGCGGCCTGAACGGTTTCCACCTCTTCGCCCAAAAGCCAGCGGGCCATGTCAAAATCATGGATCGTCATGTCGCGGAAAATGCCGCCGGAACGGGGGATATAGTCAGCAGGCGGTGCGCCGGGATCACGGCTGGTGATGGTGACCATTTCCACGTTGCCGACAGATCCGGCATCGATCGCCGCCTTAAGCGCCATGAAGTCAGGATCAAAACGGCGGTTGAAGCCCACCATGACCTTGCCCTTGTTCGCTGCAACGACCGCAAGGCAGGCTTTGACCCGAGCAAGCGACAGATCGACCGGCTTTTCGCAGAACACCGCTTTGCCAACCTTGGTAAACCGTTCGATCAGTTCGGCATGGGTGTCGGTTGGGGTGCAGATCACCACAGCGTCGATATCTGCCGAAGCTTCAATCGCGTCGATGGTACGGATATCGCAACCATATGCGGCCTTGACCGCCTCGGCCGCTGCGGCAACCGGATCGGCAATTGCCACCAGCTTGGCACCTGGGGTGCCTGCAACCGCGCGGGCGTGAACCTGACCGATGCGGCCAGCACCAAGAATGGCGAAACGAAGTGTCATGGGGTGTTTTCCTTGGCTCAGTCTTGAAAAATAGTCGGGCACTATAGGTAAATTTGGTCTTCTGGCGCCCGTATTTGGCATTTTGCCCTTTGGCGCGGCGCGGTCAGGCCCTGGCTTTGCCGGCCCTAGCCGATCTTGCCGCGCAGCCCGCCGGTTTGGCCACGGTCGCGCAGCAAATGGTCGGCCAGAACGCAGGCCATCATCGCCTCGCCCACCGGGACGGCACGGATGCCGACGCACGGGTCGTGGCGGCCCTTGGTGACCAGATCCAATTCCTTGCCCGTAGCGTTGACGGTGTGCCGCGGTGTCAGGATTGAAGAGGTTGGCTTGACCGCAAAACGCACCACCACCGGCTGACCCGAGGAAATGCCCCCCAAGATCCCGCCAGCATGGTTGGACAGAAACTCTGGCCCGTTCGCACCCATGCGAATTTCGTCAGCGTTTTCAACGCCGGTAAGGCTGGCAGAGGCCATACCATCGCCAATCTCTACCGCCTTTACCGCGTTGATCGACATCATCGCGGCGGCCAGATCGCCATCAAGCTTGCCATAAAGCGGTGCGCCAAGACCGGCGGGCACACCTTCGGCCACAACCTCGATCACCGCGCCGACGGAATTGTGCGACAGGCGCAGATCATCAAGATAGGCCGCCCATTCGGTTGCCATGACCGGATCAGGGCACCAGAAAGGGTTTTCCCCGATCTGGGCCGTATCGAACCGAGCGCGGTCGATCGGCTTGGTGCCCATCTGCACCATATAGCCGCGCAAGGTCATGCCCGGCGCAAGCGCTGCAATAACCGCCCGCGCCACGCCACCCGCTGCGACCCGCGCCGCGGTTTCACGTGCAGAAGACCGCCCGCCCCCACGATAATCGCGCAGGCCATATTTCTGATGATAGGTGATATCGGCATGGCCCGGACGAAAGGCCTGCGCGATGTCGCCATAGTCTTTTGATCGTTGGTCGGTGTTTTCGATCATCAACTGAATGGGCGTGCCGGTGGTGAGCCCTTCGAAAACCCCTGACAGGATGCGCACCTGATCGGCCTCTTGCCGCTGGGTGGTGAATTTCGACGTGCCGGGTTTACGCGCATCAAGCCAAGGCTGCAGATCGGCTTCGCTTAGCGCAAGCCCCGGAGGGCAACCGTCAACCGTGCAGCCAATGGCTGGGCCATGGCTTTCTCCCCAGGTGGTCACCCGGAACATATGGCCAAAGGTGTTGAAGCTCATCCTTGCCTCCGCGCTTTTCCCCCGCATAGGCCGAACCGGTCTGCGGGGAAAGGGGTTATGCGCGCTTCAGTCCTTTTGAACCGCCAACTGCCCGCGGGTTTTCCACATGGAAACCGCAAATCCGGCAGCAAGGATGGCAAAAGTGATGCTGAGCGACAAAGACGGCGGAAACTTTGCCCAGCCCATCAGATCCGCCACGAAAACCTTGGACCCGATAAAGATCAGCAGAACCGCCAGGGCATATTTCAAATAGGCAAAGCGGTGCAGAATGGCCGCCAAAGCAAAATAAAGCGCGCGCAAGCCAAGGACCGCAAAGATGTTCGAGGTGTAAACGATGAACGGATCGGTGGTGATGGTGAAAACAGCCGGCACCGAATCAACGGCGAAGACCAGATCGGCAAACTCGATCATCACCAGCGCCAGAAAAAGCGGCGTGACAAAACGGGTCAGCTTGCCGGTCTTGTCTGGCTCGGTGACAAAGAACGCCGTTCCGCGCAGCCCTTCGGTGACATTGAAAAGCCGGCGCAGCAGCCGAACCATGCCGTTTTCGCCGATGTCATGCTCTTTATCGGCTATCAGCAGCATCTTGATGCCGGTGAAGATCAGGAAGGCAGCGAAGATGTACAGAATCCAGCTGTACTGCGCCACCAGCGTTGCCCCAAGACCGATCATGATCCCGCGCAACACGATCACCCCCAAGATTCCCCAGAACAGCACCCGGTGCTGATAGGCGCGCGGAATGGCGAAGAACCCGAAGATCAGCGCGATGACAAAGATGTTGTCCAGCGCCAGTGTCTTTTCAACGACAAAGGCCGTCACATAATTTGCGGTGGCATCCCAGCCCATCTGCCACCAGACAAAGCCGGAAAAGCCAAGGCCAAGGGCGATATACATGGAAGACAGCTTCAGGCTTTCGGCCACGCCAATCTCTTGCGCGCCGTCTTTGTGCAGAACGCCCAAATCAAGCACCAACAGGCCAATGACCAGACTGATGAAGGTAAGCCACATCCAGACCGGCGTACCCAGAAACACAGACGTTAGGAATTCCACAGCTCAGACCTTTCTCGCATGGGGGCGCCGAAGGTCTTGTCCGAAGGTCCGGGCATGACATCGAGCGCGCTCGATGCGGTCCGACATCACGTTCTCACGTCAGAGGGGCCCGGTCCGCTTGCTTAAGATGGAGAGCGCGATCGGCAATTCAACCCCCGAAAAGACGATTTTAGCCGCGCAGGTTGTTCATCGCGTGAACAAGCGCTTCAGAGATGCCCGGCTCTGAAAGCGCATGCCCGGCCATGGGAACCATATGCAGCCGCGCCTTTGGCAGAAGCCGCGCCAGTTTCCAGGCAGCGGTGGGCGGGCAGATCATATCGAACCTGCCCTGAACGATGGTTGCGGGAATATGTGCGATGGCTGGGGCATTGGCCAAAATCCAGCCATCGCTTTCCAGAAATCCGCCATTGACGAAATAATGATTCTCAAGCCGAGCAAAGGCGCGCGCGTATTCGGCGGGCCCGTCCATCATGGTGCCGTCGCCATGCACCGAAGCCAGCGCATTTTCCCAACCGCTCCATGCCCGCCCGGCGCGGATTTCTTCGGCAAGGTTTCCTGAAAACAGCAAGCGGTGATAGGCGTCAATCGGGCGTGTCGGCGCGTCGTCCGGGATAGGGGCCAGAAAACGCTGCCAAAGCTCTGGGTAAAAAGCCCCCGCACCGCCGCCATAAAACCAGTCCAACTCGGCTTGGGTCATTAAGAACACGCCGCGCAAAACCATCGCAGAGACCCGTTCGGGGAATTTGATCGCATAGATCAGGGCCAGTGTTGCACCCCAAGACCCCCCGAACAGAACGAATTGGTCTATTTCAAGCAGATTTCGAATGGTTTCGATATCGTCCAGAAGATGCCAAGTTGTGTTCGCCTCGACGCTGGCATGCGGGCGTGAACGGCCACAGCCGCGCTGGTCAAACAGAACCACGCGGTAATGGCTGGGGTCGAAATACCGGCGCATTGCCGGGCTGCACCCACCCCCGGGCCCCCCGTGCAATACCAGCACCGGCACGCCCTGCGGGTTGCCGCATTGCTCGACAAACACCCGATGACCGTCGCTCACTTCGATCACCCTTTGGTCAAAGGGTTCAATCGTAGGATAAAGGTAGTCGACTGCGCGCTTTTGGCCTGATCTCTGGTCCATCATCGTCCTATATAGTGGCCAAAGACTGCGCTGCATTACGCCCGCGTGCAAGGAGTTCCGCATGACCACCACCACGATAGACCCCGCCGAAGTGGCCAAATTCGAAGCCATGGCCGCCGAGTGGTGGGACCCAAATGGCAAGTTCAAGCCGCTGCATTTGATGAATCCTTGCCGGCTGGACTATATCACCACCCAGATCGCGGCCGAGTTTGGCCGCGATTTGACCGGCCCGCAGCCCTTCAAGGGCCTGCGCATCTTGGACATCGGCTGCGGTGGCGGTCTTTTGTCTGAACCCATGGCCCGGCTGGGGGCTGATGTGGTGGGCGCTGATGCGGCGGCGCGCAACATTCCCGTCGCGCAGCTGCATGCCGAACAGTCCGGTCTGACCATCAATTACCGCTTCACCACTGCCGAGGATATGGCCGCAGCGGGCGAGCAGTTTGATGCAGTGCTGAACATGGAAGTGGTGGAGCATGTGGCCGATCCGCTGGCCTATCTTACGGCCTGCCAGCAGCTGCTAAAGCCCGGCGGGCTGATGATCTGTTCAACGCTGAACCGAAACCCTAAGTCATTCCTGATGGCGATTATCGGGGCAGAATGGGTGATGCGTTGGTTGCCAAAGGGCACGCATGACTGGGCCAAGTTCATAACCCCTGATGAGCTTTGTGCGCTGATCGGCCAAGCGGGCCTGGACCCGGTTGACAAGAAGGGCATGGTTTTCAACCCGGTGTCGTGGCGCTGGGCGCTTTCGGACCGCGATCTTTCCGTCAATTACGTGACGGCAAGCGTCAAACGCTGACGCGCGATTTCTTGCCGGGTGTGATTGCGCCCGGCCCCAAGGCTTGCGATACTTTGTTACCGCCAAGGGGGGTAAACATGGCTGCCGCAACGATCCCAAGATTGGGTCGCGCAGGGCTCTTGGCGCTTGTTCTTGTGTCGACTGGTGCCGAGGCGTTTGAAAAGGTTGACTTTCAGGTTGCCTCTGAAGACAGGGCGCTTTCGCAGGCGTTGCGTGCCGCGTCGGTTTTGTTGCGCGCCGAAAAAGACCAGGGGCAGGATGCCCAGGATATCCTGTCCAACGGGCGGGCCGAATATGCCGCCCTTTTGAACACGCTTTATGCCTATGGGCATTATTCTGCGGTGATCCATGTCTTTGTTGATGGGCGTGAAGTGGCTTCCATTCCGCCCTTGGACAGCCCCGCCAACATTGACCGTATCAAGGTCACCGTTGATCCGGGCCGCCGCTTTGCCCTGTCGCGCGCTGTGGTGCGCCCCTTGCCCGCCCGCCCGGACCTGCCCGAAGACTTTCGCGTGGGTGCCGTTGCCGAAAGCGGTGTCATTATCGCCGCCGCCAGCGCTGGGGTGAAGGGCTGGCGCGCCGAGGGCAACGCCAAGGCTCGCATCTCCGCGCAGGATCTGGTCGCCGATCACGCCAGCGCCACAGTGTCCGCCGACATTCAGGTTGATCCCGGCCCTGTACTGCGCTTCGGCCACCTGGCCATCAAAGGCCAGGACCGCATGCGCGAAAACCGCATTCGCAAGATCGCCGGACTGCCCGAGGGCGAACGTTTTGATCCGGCCAAGCTTGACCGCGCCGCAGAAAGGTTGCGGCGGACCGGGGTCTTCGCCTCTGTCAGCCTGACCGAGGATGAGGCGATAACCCGCCCCGACCTTCTGGGCATCACCGCCACAGTGGTTGAACAAAAACCGCGCCGCTACAGCTTTGGAGCAGAGGTGGCCAGCCTTGACGGTATGACCCTGTCGGCAAGCTGGCTGCACCGCAATCTCATGGGCGGGGCCGAAAGGCTGGAACTTGGGGCCGAGGTCAGCAACATCGCGGCACAATCCAGCGGGGTTGATTATGTCATCGGGGCAAAACTGGACCGCCCCGCCACCTTCACAGCCGATACAAATCTTGGCTTTGCGCTTGATGTCGGCCAGCGCAACGACGCTGATTTTGATTCCAATTTCGCCCTTGCTTCGGTCACGCTGAGCCATGTGTTTTCAGACAGCCTGACGGGCAGGGCGGGCTTGTCCTATGGCCATTCTGCGATAACAGATGCGCTGGGCAAATCCACTTATCGCCATCTTGCCCTGCCTTTGGGTCTGACTTGGGACCGCCGCGACAACAAGACCGACGCCAAGAATGGCTTTTTCGTGGATGCCGAGGTCAAGCCGTTCAAGGGCTTTGGCATCACTGATAGCGGCATTCGCTCCAAGCTGGACATCCGGGGATATAAGGCTCTGGATGCCGAACAGAGACTGATTTTCGCCGCGCGCCTGCAAGCTGGGGCCATCTCTGGCGCCTCACTTTTGGGCACGCCGCGCGATGACCTTTTCTATTCTGGCGGTGCGGGCACGGTGCGGGGGCAGCCCTATCAGTCGTTGGGGGTCAGCCTGCTGCGCGGCGGTCTGGCGACCACGATCGGCGGGTCGCACTTTCTGGGGGCATCGCTTGAAGCGCGCGTCAAAGCCACCGAATCCCTTGGCGTTGTCGGATTTATCGACATGGGCCGGATCGACGTTGGCGGGTTCTTCAATTCGGCTGGGGATTGGCACGCAGGCGCAGGCCTGGGCTTGCGCTATGCCACGGGTGTCGGGCCGTTGCGGCTGGATCTGGCGGCGCCTGTCGGCGGCGACACAGGCAGCGGATTGCAGCTTTATCTTGGTTTGGGACAGGCTTTCTGATGTTGCGACGCACCACCTTTGCCCTGTGCCTTGTGCCCCTGCCAGCCCTGGCTGACGAAGGGGATCGCGGCTATCTGACTGCCTTTCTTGAAGACAATCTGTCCTCGGCCGGGCGGCAGGTCACGATCACCGGCTTTGAAGGCGCCTTGTCGTCGCAGGCCCGGATGACCGAGCTTACCCTTGCCGATGACATCGGCGTTTGGCTGACATTGCGCGATGTGGTGCTTGATTGGAACCGCGGGGCTTTGCTGTCGGGCAAAATCGCGATCAATGAGCTTTCTGCGGCCGAAATCATCATGGCCAGACCGCCCCGCTCTGCCGACACAGGCATTCCTGCGCCCGAGGCGGGCAGCTTTGCCTTGCCAGACATACCGGTCTCTATCGCCATCAACCGTATTTCTGCCGACAAGATCGTTCTGGATGCCGCTGTTCTTGGCCAGCCGGTCGAAGGCACCTTTCAGGCGGCAATGACCTTGGCCGGGGGTGAGGGCAGCGCAGATCTGGTGCTGGAACGCACAGACGAAGGCCCCAGCGGCCGCATCGCCCTGACCGCCAGCTATTCGAACACCTTGCAGTCCTTGTCACTGGATCTTGTGGCGGAAGAGGCGGCAAATGGCCTGATCTCGCAGGCGCTGAAGCTTCCGGGGCAACCTGCTGTGGCCCTGAATATCAGTGGCAAAGGGCCGTTTAGAGACTTTTCTGCTGATGTAACGCTTGCCACCGACGGCCAAAGCCGATTGGCGGGCCGGGTGATGACCCAGTCTTCGGGCAAGGACACCGGGTTTTCGGCCAACCTGTCAGGAAACATCGCGCCCTTGTTTCTTCCAGACTATGCCGAATTCTTCGGCGATCGGGTCAGTTTGGCTGCGACTGGCAAGGCGTTTTTCGACGGCCGTGTCGATCTGTCCCAGCTTCAAATCGACTCTCGGGCATTAAGTTTGAAGGGCACGCTGGGCCTTGGGGCCGATAGCAGCCCGTCGCAGTTCAACCTTACTGCACGGATAGCACATGACGACGCCGCGCCGGTTTTGCTGCCCTGGGCCACGACTTCGCCGCTTTGGGTGCAAAGCGCTGATCTGACCCTTGGGTATGACCGAAGCAAGGGCGAAGGGTGGACGGCGCAGGCCAAGATAACCGGCATCGACCGCCAAGCTTTCCGCGCCTCAAGCCTGATTTTGGCGGGGTCGGGGCGGATAAAAAAGGGCCAGTTTGGCGCCACGCTGCGCTTTGATGCCGAAGGGCTGGAATTTACAGATGCTGCGCTGGGCGAAGCGATCGGTTCAATCCTTTCCGGGGACGCAGTGTTGACTTATGCGGCCAAGGATGGCGGCTTGGCGATTTCCCGGCTGACGCTTTCGGGCGAAGATTATGGTGCAAAGGTCTTTGGCGGCCGGATAGAGGGCTTGGCAAAAGGGTTTACGCTCAGCGGCAATTTGGCCGCCGATCTTTCAGACCTGTCCCGGTTCTCGCAGCTTGCCAAGCGGCCCATTGCGGGGGCGGCCGGCGTGTCGGCATCGGGCAGCTATGGGCCTTTGACAGGGGCTTTTGACATTTCGTCGGCTGTTACCGGTCAGGACATAGCCCTTGGCATCCCGGTTGTGGATGCGCTGCTGGCTGGCACGGCAACCGCCTCGGCCGATTTGACCCGCGATCAGACGGGAACCCATATCAGGGCTGCCCATCTCTCCGCCAAAGGGCTGAAAGCCGAGTTGCAAGGCCTTCTTGCCAGCGCGGCCAGTGACCTGTCTGCCAAGGTGCAGCTGGAAGATATGTCGGTGATTGCCGGATTTGGCGGCGCGATCACGGCTGAGGCGCAATTGACCGGGCCGCTGAACAATTCTCGCATTCTTGCCAATGCCGTGGGGCAGGGCTTGCGGGTTGGAAACCCACAATTGGACAAACTTCTTGGTGGCAAAAGCCAGCTTTCGGCGGAACTTGGGTTGCAGGATGGGGCCGTTCGCATCGACAGCGCAAGCTTTTCAAACGCTGAACTGACGGGAACCGTGAGGGGGCTGGTCAGCGGGGGCCAGCAGGTTTTGGACGTTATGGCGCAGGTTCGAAACCTTGCCGTGCTGCTGCCAGAATTTCCCGGACCGTTGTCGATTTCAGGACAGGTGGTCAACGATGCGACTGGCGCGCGGGTGGATCTTCTTGGCAAAGGCCCCGGCGGCATTGATGCGGCCGTGACCGGGCGCATTGCGGCGGGCCGGGGCGATCTGGCCATCAAAGGCAGGGCGCAGGCCGGTTTGGCGAATGCCTTTATCACTCCGCGCGCCATCACGGGTGGCGTTGACTTTGATCTGCGGCTGAACGGCCCGTTGCAGGCGTCGTCACTGGTGGGGCGGGTAAGTCTTGAAAACGGGCGGTATTCTGACCCAGCGCTTGGCTTTGGGTTTGACGGCATTTCTGCCCGTGCCGATCTTGGCGCAGGGCAGGCGCGCATTGCCGCAACCCTGCCGTTGACGACGGATGGCAGGATCACCGTTTCAGGCACTATTGGCCTGATAGAGCCATATATTGCAGCGCTTGACCTTGATCTGCAGGCGATAGGCTTGCGAGACCCCGATCTTTACGACGCTCGGTTGCAGGGCGCGCTTCGGCTGGTTGGGCCATTGTCACAAAACCCGATCCTGTCAGGCAAGGTCGAGTTGCTGGAAACCGAATTGCGCGTGCCTTCCACGGGGTTTGGTGGGGCGGCGGGCTTGCCTGATCTGCGCCACACAAACGAACCGGCTGCCGTAAGGGCCACCCGTGGCCGCGCGGGGCTGTTGGATAAACCTGCACAATCAGGCCGGCAGGGGGGCAGCGACCTGGCGCTGGATATCATCGTTTCTGCGCCAAACCGAATTTTCCTGCGCGGACGGGCATTGGACGCCGAACTCGGCGGCGAGATTCAGTTGCGCGGCAGCTTGTCCAACCTTCAACCCTCTGGGGCTTTCAACCTTGTGCGCGGCAGGCTGGAGATTTTGGGCAAGCGCTTTGATCTTGATGAAGCGCTGTTGCAGCTTGAAGGCAATCTTGTGCCCTTCTTGCGGGTGCGCGCCAGCACGGAAAACGGTGGCATCGTTTCGAATATCCTTATCGAAGGACGGGCCGATGATCCGAAAGTCAGCTTCACCTCGGTTCCCGAACTGCCGGAAGAAGAAGTGATCTCGCAGCTTCTCTTCGGTCAGGGTTTGCAAAACCTTTCAGCGCTTCAGGCGCTGCAACTGGCCAGCGCGGTGGCAACCTTGGCCGGGCGCGGCGGTGAAGGCGTGATGGCCAAACTGCGCAAGGGCGTGGGTCTGGACAACCTTGATGTCAAGACCACCACCGAAGGCGGCACCGAGGTTACGGCGGGCAAATACATTGGCAAAAACGTCTATTCCGAAGTGACAGTTGGGCAGAATGGCAAAAGCCAGATCAACCTGAACCTTGACCTGACCGACAGCATCACCCTGCGTGGCAGCACCAGCACAGATGGCAACACCGGGTTTGGTGTTTTTCTCGAAAAAGACTACTGACGCGGTTTGCGCCTGTGCCTTTCTGCATCGAAAGCCGCGCCCAGCAAGACCGCATAGGCGGATACGTAAAGCCACATCATAAGCGCCGCGACGGCACCGATAGAACCATAAATGCGGTTGTAGCTTGGGAAATTCTCCAGATAAAGCATGAACCCCCGCGTTGCCACGACCCAAAGCACCACCGCAAGCAACAACCCCCAGCTAAGCAATGGCGGCGGGTTTTGCCCGTGGTTCGGGCCCAGCCGATAGGCCAGCGCCATTGCCAGCATGCCCAACCCCAGACCCAGCGCCATATTGGTGCCTTGCAGCGCTTGCAGCCCATAAACACCCAAAGGCAGAAACGCGACGATCAAAGGCAAAATGACCGCCAGGACCAAAGCCGCCAGTACCAGACCGACCAGCACGAAGGTCAGCGCGATTGCGCGCAGCTGGTGCCAATAGCCCGAGCGGGTCGGTCTTTGGTGAATGACATTCAGGCCGCGGATCAGCGCGGCCACGCCCGCCCGTGCCGACCACAGGGCAAAGGCGGTTGAAAGAAATGTTGTCAGCCCCAGATTGGACGAGGTGGCGGTCAAAAGGCCTTCGACCTGCGCGACAATCAACGCCAGAACATCTGGCGGCAACACCGGGCGCAGCACCTCCAACTCTTGCCGAATGACCGAGGGGTCAGAGACAAAGCCCCAGATCGCAATGACCGCAGCCGCTGCCGGAAATATCGCCAGAAAGGCATAAAACGCGACCCCTGCCGCGATCAGGTCAAGCTCTGCCTGTTCGGTCCGCCGGTAAAAACGCCAAAAGGCCGCAAGCAGATTGGGGGGAACAAAACGACGCATGCGGCCAAGATGCGGCAGGTGCGGGCGTGGGGCAAGCAGTTAAAGGCGAAAGCCATCGGGTATGGCGTCCTGCCCGTTTAACACCAGATCAATCATGACCTTTGCCACCATCGGGGCCATGCCGAACCCGATCTTGAAGCCGCCATTGGCCACAAACTGCCCCGGCCTGCCCGGCCAAGCCCCCAAAATGGGTGCGCGGGTTTTGGCGCGCGGGCGAATGCCCGCCCATCTTTCAAGAACCGGGGCGTCTTTCAGCACCGGCAACGCGGCGATCGCACGGCCATAAACAGTCTCTAATTGGCCATCAGTGCCATGATCATCAACCCAGTTGTTTTCGCTGGTTGAGCCGATTGCCACGGTTCCATCCGCATGCGGAATGACATGCAGCCCATCGACGAAAAGCTGTGGCGCAGTCGGGGCGTTGAAGCGAAGGCTGATCGCTTGCCCCTTCACGCCACCACCGATGTCGCGCCCAAGATCGGCTGACAGATCCCCAAGCCCCGCCATTCCTGTGGCCCAGATCACCGGGCCTTCGTCTTGGGCCTGACCGATCACCACCTCACCGCCTTTGGCGCGAATTGCTGCAACCAGGGCGTCACCTGCCAACCTTGGATGCAGGCGCGCGCAAAGTGTGTCTTGCACCAGCCATCCCGAAGGCGAGGTGGGTTCCCAGTCTGCCCCGGTTGCGGGGATTACGTTCCACGACGCATGGCCTTGCCAAAGGTCGCGTGCCGTTTCGCTGCGCGCGCGGGCAAGATCAACCGCTGCGGCGTCGGCCAGCGGTTGCAGCCTGCCAAGTCGGCCATAGCCCGTTGGCAGGCCAGAGACCAAGGCGACCTCGGCCCAGAAATCTTTGGCCATCAGCAGGCTTTGAAGTTGAAACGCCTTCTTGGGATTCCAGTTTTCCGGCACATGCGGCGACAACGCGCCGACAATGCCGCCAGAGGATCCAGCGCCGATCCGGGTGGTTTCAATCAGTCGAACGCGGGCGCCGCGACGGGCCGCTTCCCAAGCGCAGGATAGACCAAAGATGCCGCCGCCCCGCACCGTCAGATCAACTCTTGCCATTCCGTCCTGCCTTCCCCATGGTCCGCGCGTTCAGGAGTTACGACAGATGACCGGCGGGGAACAGGGGCAGGGCTTGGATTGGCGCGACGGCGTCATCCCTGTGTCGCGGCGCTTTGATGACCCCTATTTTTCGCTGAACGATGGCCTGTCCGAAACGCGTCACGTCTTTCTGGCGGGAAACGACCTTCCCGCACGGCTTGGTCCCGGCTTTCACATTGCCGAACTGGGCTTTGGCACGGGGCTGAACCTTTTGGCGCTGCATCTTGCCAATCCGGCCCTTGCGCTGCGTTTCACCAGTTTTGAGGCCTTCCCCTTGACCGCGCCCGAAATGGCCCGCGCCCTTGACCATTTCCCCCAAGCGCGTGCCGTGGCCGAGCCGATGCTGGATGCGTTCGAAGCAGGCCAGAGCAGCTTTGAAATCGGCTCTATCAAGGCTGAAATCATCATTGGCGATGCCCGCCAGACCCTGCCGGCATGGCAAGGCCGCGCCGATGCGTGGTTTCTGGATGGCTTTTCGCCCGCCAAAAATCCGGAAATGTGGGCAGAAGACCTGATGGCCGAGGTTGGCCGCCATACCGCGCCCGGCGGCAGCTTTGCCACCTATACGGCGGCGGGTCATGTTCGGCGGGCCTTGGCCAGCGCTGGCTTTCGCGTTGAACGCCGCCCAGGCCATGGGCGCAAACGTCATATGACCATCGGGTGTCTGGAATGACACCAACGCGCCGCGCCGGCATACTGATGATGGTGGCTGCGATGGCGTCGTTTTCGGTGCAGGATGGGCTGTCTCGATATCTTGCCGAAACCTACAACACCCCCATGGTCGTGGCCTTTCGCTATTGGGTCTTTGCAGCATATGTCCTGATTTTGGCATTCCGCCGGCCCGAAGGGTTTCGGGCCGCAATCCATTCGACGCGGCTGGGCATTCATGTGCTGCGGGCGGTGATCCTTGTCGCAGAAATTGCCATCATCATCTGGGCCTATACCCTGATCGGGCTGATCGAAGCGCATGCCATGTTCGCGACCTGCCCTTTGCTTGTGGTGATGCTTTCGGGGCCGGTCTTGGGCGAAAAGCTTAACCGTTGGCGGCTTGTGGCCCTTGCGATTGGATTTGCGGGTGTTCTGGTGATTTTGCGGCCGGGAAGCGGGCTTTTCACTTGGCCAATCTTGCTTCCCTTGGCCTCGGCGCTGTTGTTTTCGATTTTTACTGTGCTGACGCGGTTGACCGCGCGGGCCGAGCCCAGCTTTCCATCCTTCTTTTGGCCTGCGGTCATCGGTGCTGCGCTGATGGCGGTGGTTGGCGTGGTAAAATGGCAACCTGTGGCGGCTGGGGATTGGCCTTTTATGCTGGGCTATGCTGCGGTGGCGGTGGTGTCGAACTGGCTTTTGCTGCGCACCTATGAAATCGCTGAAGCAGGCTCTGTCCAGCCGTTTGCCTATATGCAATTCGTCTTTATCGCGCTGATTGGCATTCTGGTTTTTGGCGAAAGCCTATCGATTGCCGTGGCGATCGGGGTTGCCCTGGTCATCATCGGCGGCCTATGCGCGCTGTGGAGTGAAAGGGTCGAACAAGATGGCTGAGCAGAACAACCGCCTTGGCGCCTTGCTTTTGTGCGCCGCGATGCTGGTCTTCGCCGCACAGGATGGCATTTCGCGCCACCTTGGCAGCCATTACAATGTCTTTTCGATCGTGATGCTGCGTTACTGGGTTTTTTCGGGTTTCGGCGTTTTCCTTGTGTGGCGCAGCTTTGGGTCGCTGAAACCGGTTCTTGCGACACCCTATCCCCTACGGCAGGTGTTTCGCGGCGTCCTGCTGGTGGCGCAAATCTGCATCATGCAATTGGCTTTCGTCAGGCTGGGCCTGATCGAAAGCCATGCCGTCTTTACCACCGCGCCGCTGATGGTTGCGGCACTGTCCGGCCCCATCTTGGGCGAAAAGGTGGGTTGGCGGCGCTGGGCGGCCATTGGCGCGGGCTGCGTTGGTGTGCTGGTTATTCTCAAGCCGGGTGCCGGGGTTTTCTCGCTTTGGTCGCTGGTTCCGCTGCTGGGGGCATTTCTTTACGCCCTATATGGCCTTTTGACCCGTTACGTTGGCCGCGCCGACACCAGCGCGGTCAGCTTCTTCTGGATGGGCATCGTCGGGGCTGTGATTCTAACCATACCCGGCCTGTGGTTTTGGCGCCCGATGACCACAGCTGACAGTTTCTGGATGCTTACCCTGTGCTGCACCGGTATTATCGGCCATTGGCTTTTGATCCGCTGCTATGAGGTGGCCGAGGCCAGCGCCGTGCAGCCTTTTGCCTATTTGCAACTGGTGTTCGTTGCGGGCTTTGGGATCGCCATATTCGGCGAGGTTTTGCGCTGGAACGTCGCACTTGGCGCGGGGATTGTGGTTGCGGCAGGTCTGTTCACGATCTGGCGGCAACGGGTGCGCGCGCGGGCGCTTGCTATCGGCCCGTCAATTCCGACATGATCCGCAGCGGCCCCGCCTGCCCCTTGAGGCGCTGGCGATAGATCACCAGGCTTTCCGTCACCCGCATGACGTAGGTCCGGGTCTCAGAAAACGGAATGGTTTCCACCCAATCCACCGGGTCATCGCGGCGTGGGTCGCCAAATTCGTTCACCCATTTTCGCGGACGCCCCGGCCCGGCATTATAGCCGGAGGCGACCATCGCAACCGAAGGGCCAAACTCTTCGACCATCCTTGCCAGATAGGCAGCCCCCAGAGTTGCGTTATGGGTCGGATTGCTGGTCAGCTGCGGCGTGCTATGGGCCAGATCCAAGGTTTTTGCCATTCTTGCGGCGGTTTCGGGCAGCAATTGCATCAACCCCATCGCATTGGCATGGCTGCGCGCAGCGGGGTCAAATTCACTTTCCCGCCGGCTGATTGCCAGTGCCAATGCGCGGCTGACAGCCAGATTTTCGGGCACCATGGCCGGGACCGGGTAATAGGCGCGTGGCAGGATCCACCCCTTTTCCGCAGCCTGTTTGGCTACGACAAGTGCGATGTGGGGTTCATCCAGCAAAAGCGCCAGATCTGACAGCGCCTCCAGCCCGGCCCGGTCCTGCCCTTCGGCCAGATGCAGGAAAAACCGCTTTGCCGTGGGCCGGTCATCCACAGCCTCAAGCAGCCGGGCGGCTTGCAAAACGCTGGAATTTGCAAAAGGCGCGGTTTTATAGCTGCGCTGCGGTTCGCCCACCTGCACCAGCGCAGGGTCCAGCGACAGGCCCAGCTTCTCTGCCGCCAATTGCCCGTAATAGGCGGTTTGATGGCGGGCGGCGTTGCGGTAAGCGGCATCGGCCGCCGCCGAATCGCCTTTGGCTTCCAAGGCGCGGCCGGTCCAATATTCGGCCCGCGACAGGCTTATCGGGGTTTGAACCGCAGCCTTCAGCGCGCTGAAATGGCGCAAGGCTGTGTCGGGATCGTTCAGCTTTCGCAGGGCCACAAAGCCGGCCAGAAACTCCAGGTCAACAAAGCCTTCGCCTTGGGTCAGATGATGCCCGGCCGCCAGTCGATAGGCGTCTTTTGCCTTGCCGTTTCGCATCAGCCAGCGCGCCAAAAGCGCCCGGCGGTCTGCCCAAGCCTCTGGTCGCCCAAGCCGCACGGCGCTGTCGGATCTGTCCAGCAGCAGGGCGACAGAATCGGGGTAATTGTCGCGCCGCATGCGCCACAAGAAGCGTTCATAGGCAAGGCCGGGGTCGTCTTTCAGGGCCGCGGGCACCGTCTCGATCAGCGCGCTTGCGCCTTGTTTGTCGGCCCGCAAAGCCATCCGCGCCTGTGCCAAAGCCTGCCATCCGGCCGAGATGCGCGGCAACATCCGCAACGCCTCGGCAGAGCGTTTGCCATCCCACAACAGGTTATCCAGCCGAACCTCATGCGCGACATTCATCGCCGCGCCTTGCAGGGCCAGCATGGCCTTTTCTTCAGTGTCGCTGAACCGTGCCACCGACCAGGCGCGATGGGCCTCTGCCTCGGCCTCGCCCGGTTTGCCAGTGGCCATCAGTGCTGAAACCAGGGCCACCGCGCCTTGGCCGGTCTGCGGTTTTTCGGCGCCGAAATAGCGGATCACACGCTCTGCATCGGTAGAGCGGGCGACAGCAACTTCGCCCTTTTGCCGCAAAAGCCCAAGGCCCGGCCAATCGGGATGCTTGGCAAGAAAAGCCTCGTAATCGCCAAGCCGCGCCGCGTCATCCCCGCCGCGAAGGCGCTGCCATTCAATCAGGTCAGCGGCAACGCCCCCCACCCCCGACACGGCGGCAGTCGCATTGGCCCAGTCTTTTTCAGAGGCCAGTTTCAGGCCCTTTTGCAGGGCGTCTTCAGCCGGTCCGCCATGGGCGGGAAGGGCAAGAGCGGCGATAAGCGGAAGAAGAAGGGCAAAGCGTTTCATCGCCTGATTCTGCCAGACACCCCGGCATCTCACAACCCAAACCCCCGTGATGAGAGGTTTATCACCAATGCTTGGCATTTCGCCCTTGCCCGGTTAATGAGACACCGTTCGTAACTGGGCGCAAAAGCCCATTCCACAAGGAGACGTGTCATGATCAATGGGTCCATTCCAGCCCTGGTGACGCCGTTCAAGAACGGCGAGCTGGATCTTGATACGCTCAAACACCTGGTCGAATGGCACATTGAAGAAGGCTCGACGGGCCTTGTGCCGGTGGGAACCACCGGCGAAAGCCCGACCCTCAGCCATGAAGAGCATCAAACCGTCATCGAAGTTGTGGTGAAAACCGCCCGCGGCCGTGTGCCGGTGATCGCTGGGGCGGGTTCGAACAACACCGTCGAAGGCATTTCGCTGATGCGCTTTGCGGAAAAGGTCGGGGCTGATGCCGCCTTGGTGGTAACCCCCTATTACAACAAGCCAACGCAGGCCGGCATGGTGGCGCATTACACCGCGCTGCACGATTGCTGCAATTTGCCGATCATCATCTATAATATCCCCGGCCGTTCGGTGGTGGATATGCTGCCCGACACCATGGGCACCTTGGCAAAGCTGCCCCGGATCATCGGGGTCAAGGATGCCACCGGCAAGATTGAACGCGTGTCGATGCAGCGCGCCGCATGTGGTGCCGAATTTATCCAGCTTTCGGGCGAAGATGCCACCGCGCTTGGCTTTAACGCCCATGGCGGCGTTGGCTGCATTTCAGTCACGGCCAACGTTGCCCCGCGCCTTTGCGCTGAATTCCAGACCGCGACGCTGGCAGGTGATTACAAGACGGCGCTTGCCTATCAAGACAAGCTGATGCCGCTGCATGAAGCGATTTTCATCGAGCCCGGTCTGGCCGGGGCCAAGTATGGCCTTTCGTTGCTGGGGCGCTGTTCGGAAGATGTGCGCCTGCCCTTGGTCGGCCTGACCGATGGCACAAAGGCCCGTATCAAGGCGGCCATGCAGCACGCCGGCCTGATCTGACTCTCGCCGTTGCCATTCCGGCGCTCTTTTTGAACTCAGGACGGGCGCCGAATGCAACAAATGGTTCGCATGACCGATAACCAGCGCGGCAGCCTGTTCATGGTGCTTTCCATGGCGGGCTTCGCCGTGGAAGACATGTTCATCAAATCCGCAGCACGCGCGATGCCTTTGGGGCAGGTGCTGGTGTTGATGGGTGGGCTTGGCGTGCTTTGGTTCGGCATCATGGCCCGGCGCGCGGGTCAGCCAGCGCTTCCGGCAGCGTTGCGATCGCGCGTGATGGTGGTTCGATCTGGGTTTGAGTTGGTGGGGCGTCTGTTTTACGCGCTTGCCATTGCCTTGACGCCTCTGTCGGTGGCCTCGGCCATCTTGCAGGCCACGCCTTTGGTGGTGGTGGCCGGTGCGGCGGTGATCTTTGGTGAAAAGGTCGGGGCAAGGCGCTGGGCGTTAACCGCCCTTGGCTTTGCCGGTGTTCTGGTGATTCTGCGGCCGGGTTTGGCAGGCTTTGATGCGCTGTCACTTTTGGCCCTGATCGGGTTGATCGGCTTTGCTGGCCGTGATCTGGCCACCCGTGCCGCGCCGCGGACGCTTTCGAACGCGCAGTTGGGTGTTGCCGGATTTGCCGTTCTGGCGCTGTCGGGCGCGGTTATTCTGGCCTTTCAGGGTGGCCCGGTTGCGGCCGACACGCTGCCCCTTGCCAAGGCATTGGGTGCCGCCTGTTTTGGCATCTTGGGCTATAGTTTTCTCACACGCGCCATGCGGACGGGCGAGGTTTCGGCTGTGACGCCGTTCCGCTACAGCCGATTGCTGTTCGCGATGGTGCTGGGGATGACACTGTTCGGCGAAAGACCAGATCTGGCGACGATCATCGGGTCTGTGATGATCGTCGGCTGCGGCATCTTGATCTTGTCGCGCCGGCCTTAAAGCCCAGCGTCAACACCTGGCGTTAAAGTGTTGTCACGGTTGTGGTGAACCCTGCCGGCAGGGTGGCCTCCAACAGCTCCAGATCCGCCGAACAGTCGCAATATCGCGCCGCCAGACCAGGCGGAATGACAAAGGCATCGCCCGCGGCAAGCTCTTTGTCGGGCTGGCCTTTGGCGCGCAGGGTCATCGTGCCTTCCAGAACGAAGGTAAAGTGGATGTCGGTGTCATGAAGCGTGGCCGGGGGGGTAGGGCCTTCGAACCGCGCGATCTGAATGTTGGCAATCCCCTTGGTTCCCGCGGCAATTCCGGTATCGCGGGCGCTAAAGCCCGGAATGCGGAAAGGCTGCCAGATGGCGGCATCTTTCACATGGTGGACAAAGCGCTGTCCCTGCCATTCGCGGGCGGGGTCGCCCTGGCCGTTAGGCAGGGTCATATCATGGTCAATCGTCGTGATGTGTTCAGCCGGAACGCCAATCTCGATCACCTCGATATTGGGTGAGGCATGGCAGACACGGTGGCGAATTTCGGGCGGCTGAATGACGCAATCGCCAGCCGAAAGCCGCATCATTCCATCACCCTGATCTTCATACATCACATCAACCCAGCCCTTGTAGCAATAGATCAGCTGGAAACCGACGGTGTGGTAATGCACCACGTCAGGCACCGGCCCGCCATCGGGAATGCGGATGTGGCTGGCGATGATCGAGCCGCCAAGCCGCGAAGGGATCAGATCGCGGTACTGCATTCCCGCACGGCCAATCACCCAAGGCGCGGAATCCTTAAGCCGCCGCACGCCGAATTCATGCGAGGTTTCGGGCTGCACCAATTGCGGCGACAGCGGCACCACTTCGATTTCCGTGCCATTCGGGGCAACAAGCTGGCGCTGCCCGCCTGCAAAATTCTGCGGATCATCGGTAAGAATGCGGATTTTGCCCGGGCTGACCTTGGCCGATTTGTCGATCCGCACCCGCAAGCCATGGCCCGACAATGACGCCACCGAAGGGTTATCGGCCGGAAAGATGTTCTCCAGCCGCATGCCAAGGGTCTTTGTATAGAACGGCAAGTCGTTGCGCAGCTCTGTGGTGGGCAGCAAGATTTCTGCAAGAATGGCGTCGGTCATGGGATCGTGTCCTTGGCAAGGGGATGGGGAGAGGTGGCGGAAGACACCACAAGAAACACGGCCTCTGATCCCTTGTCGGTCAAATAGGCGTGCGGGTCAGAGGCATCAAAATACAGCGCGTCACCCCCGTTCAGGCGCAGCGGTTCGTAGGCGGCACTGTGAAAGACCAGCGGGCCTTGCAACACGTGCAGGTATTCCTCGCCCGCATGGGCAAGCAGACCGCCAACCTGTGAAAGGTCATGCGCGGTGGTGCGATTCACGAAGGGATGCATCGCCTTGTGTCGCAAATCGCCCGCAATCAGTTGCGCTTGCAGCCGGGGCGAGGTGAAGGGCGCACCGCCACCGGCCCGGGTCAGGCTGCGGCGGCCCCCCAAGGCGCTGGGTTCGGTAAAGAAGTCGGCGATTTCGATGCCAAAAACCTGTGCCAAACCGTAAAGATGTGGCGCGGAAACCTGGCTTGAACCAGTCTCTATACGGCTCATCGTGGCTTCGGACACGCCGGTGCTGGCCGCAAGATCGGCCAGCGAAAGCTGGCGTTGCAGGCGCAATGCGCGGATTTTCGGGCCAAGCTCATTCATGCCGCCAAGATGAAGATTTCTTGCAAATTTGCAAGAAACTTTCAGTCATCCAGCCAAAATATCGGCAAGGCCAGCGCGGTAATCGGGGAACTGCAGGCGGACACCCAGTTCTGTCTTGATGCGGTCATTCCGCACGCGCTTTGACTCGGAATAGAAACTACGGGCCATCGGGCTCATCTGTGCCTGATCGAAGTCCACGGCAGGCGGATCGGGCAGGCCAAGCAGGTGGGCCGCATGGGACAGCACATCTTCGGCCGGGGCTGGCTCATCATCGCAAAGGTTATAGATCCGGCCTGGGTTGGGCTTGGCCATGGAGACGATCAGCGTCGTGGCGATATCGGCAACATGGATACGGCTGAACACCTGACCCGGCTTTATGATGCGCCGGGCCGAACCGTCACGCACCTTTTCAAACGGGCCCCGCCCCGGTCCGTAGATGCCGGCAAGGCGAAAGACATGGGCGGGCAGGCCGGTTGCAAGCCATTGTTCTTCTGCCAAAACGCGTTGTCGGGCCCGTGCAGATTGCGGCGTGGCGGGCGTGTCTTCGCTGACCCAGCCGCCCTGATGGTCGCCATAAACGGCCGTGGTTGACAGATAGCCCACCCAGTCTGGCCGCGCGGGCGCCAGCGCAGGCCCTGCCGCCTGAAGAAAGGGATCGCCAGCCGCATCTGGCGCTGCCGAGGCAAGCACATGGGTCGCGCGGGCAAGCGCATCTGTCAGATCCCCGGGCCACATCAGCGGCTCAACCCCCAAGGTGCGCAAACCCGCAACCCGCGCCGCATCACGGCAGGTTCCAATGACGGCCCATCCCATTGGGATAAGCCGGGCGGCAAGGGCGCTGGCGGTGTAGCCGTGGCCAAGGGACAAAAGCGTGTTCATCGCCTCAGTATCATTGCCCTGCAGGGCCGCGACAAGGCTTGATCGTTTGCGCCTGTGATGCAAACCTGCGACATGTCTGATGCTGACCTCACCACCGCGCTGGCACTTACCAGCCCTGACGCTTGCCTTTCGCTCTATCGGGCGTGGGCCGAAAGCTATGATGCGGGATTTGCCAAAGATATGGAGTATCTTTTGCCCGCCCATGTCGCCGCCGCCTTTGGGGCCGCGGGCGGAGGCACCCCCGTTCTGGATATTGGTGCGGGCACCGGGCTTTTGGCGGAAAGTTTGCGCGCCATGGGCCAGGAAGGACCGCTCGACGCGGTGGATTTTTCGGCCGATATGCTGGCACAGGCCGCGCGCAAAGGGCTTTACCGCACCCTTGCACAGGCTGATATCACCCAGCCTATCCCCTTGCCGCGCCAATACGGTGGCATCGTCAGTTCCGGCACCTTCACCGCCGGCCATGTCGGCCCCGAGGCTCTGCCGAACCTTCTGGCGCTGGCCCTTCCCGGCGCTCAATTTGCGCTTTCGGTCAACATGCGGGTTTGGAAGGCGCGCGGGTTTGACACCGCTTTGGACGCGATGCGGGCGCAGGGCCAGATCACGGCCCTGCAGCTGATCGAGGTCGAGGTCTATGGCAGCGCTGCGGCCGCCATAGACCAAAGTCATGCGAATGACCGCGCGCAGGTGGTCTTGTTCCGCGCAGTCTGACGTTACGAAGACGTCACTTGCGAAGGCGCCCTGCTTCCGGTTTAGATGCCCGATCAAAACGGAAGAAATTTGGATGCAAGATGATACAGCCCCGGTCCTGACCCCGGATCACCCCACGCCAGAAGCCTTCAGCGACGCGGCACTTGCCGTGGCGCGGCTTGAAACGCTTTATGAGCAGGCAACAGCCTTTTTGGCCGGCCACTTCATCAAAGCGGTAAGCACCGGCAAGCCCGCCACAAGGATCAGGGCTTTTTACCCCGAAATTCGCCTGACGGTGAACAGCCATGCCGAAGTCGACAGCCGGCTTTCCTTTGGCCATGTTTCCGGGCCCGGCACCTATGCCGCGACCATCACCCGCCCGGATCTTTTCCGGGCCTATCTGACCCAGCAGATCGCTCTTTTGATGGAAAATCATGGCGTGACGGTGCAGATCAGCCCTTCGAACACGCCCATCCCGGTGCATTTTGCCGTGGCGGGGAATTCCTCTGTTGCCGTCCCGCATGAGGGCGTGCTGGAGTTTTCGCTGCGCGATGTCTTCGATGTGCCGGATCTTTCCACGACCAACGATGATATCGTCAATGGCACGCGTACCAAGAACGAAGATGGCGCGATGCCGCTGGCCCCCTTTACCGCGCAACGCGTCGACTATTCGCTTGCCCGGCTGTCACATTACACCGCGACAGATGCGACCCATTTCCAGAACCACGTATTGTTTACCAACTACCAGTTCTATGTTGATGAGTTCGAAACCTTTGCCCGGGCGGCCCTTGCAGACAAGTCGCAAGGCTACACCAGTTTTGTCGCCACCGGAAATCAAGAGATCTCGACGCCAGACGGGGTGATCCTTCAGCCCGCCAAGATGCCGCAGATGCCCACCTATCACCTCAAACGTGCCGATGGGCAGGGGATCACGCTGGTCAACATCGGGGTGGGCCCCTCGAACGCCAAAACCGCAACCGATCATATCGCGGTTTTGCGCCCCCATGCCTGGCTTATGGTGGGCCATTGCGCGGGTCTTAGAAACAGCCAAAGCCTGGGCGATTTCTGCTTGGCCCATGCCTATCTGCGCGAAGATCACGTGCTTGACGATGACTTGCCTGTCTGGGTGCCCATTCCGGCCTTGGCCGAAATTCAGATCGCGCTGGAAGAGGCCGTGGCCGAGGTTACCAAGCTGAAAGGCTATGAGTTGAAGCGCATCATGCGAACCGGCACCGTGGCCACCATCGACAACCGCAATTGGGAATTGCGCGATCAGTCCGGCCCCGTGCGGCGGCTTAGCCAAAGCCGCGCGATTGCGCTGGATATGGAAAGCGCGACAATTGCAGCAAACGGCTTTCGCTTTCGGGTGCCTTATGGCACGCTTTTGTGTGTCAGCGACAAGCCCCTTCATGGTGAATTGAAATTGCCGGGCATGGCCAGCGACTTTTACAAGACCCAGGTAAGTCGCCATCTTCAAATCGGTATTCGGGCAATGGAGCGGCTGCGCGAAACCCCGATTGCGCGCATTCACAGCCGAAAGTTGCGCAGTTTTGAGGAAACTGCGTTTCTTTGACGCTTCGCGAACGGCAAAAAGCGTAAAATCCAAGGAAAAACCTCTTGCACAACTGGCTTAAAACATGGGAAGCCAAATCGTCGCCGTAAGGCAGTATATCACCGGATACGGATCCGGCCCTAACAGAGGAATGTCAAAATGACCAAACCGATGACCAAAACCCAACTGTTGGCTGCACTTGCTGATGCGATGGGTGCCGACAAGAAAACCGCTGGCGCAGCGCTTGACGCTATTGCCGCTGTTGTCGCGAAGGAAGTTGCGGCGGGTGGTTCGGTTACGCTTCCGGGTCTTGGCAAGGTTGTCTGCCGTGAGCGCGCTGAGCGTATGGTCCGCAATCCGGCCACCAATGAAATGGTCAAGAAAGCCGCTGACAAGCAGGTGAAATTCTCGATCGCCAAGGCGCTGAAAGACAGCGTCAACGCCTGATTTGCGTCTTTGACGGAATGGGGAAAGGGTCGTCTTCGGGCGGCCCTTTTCGCTGGAGGAGGGTCAGTTGGATATTCGTGCCATAGCTTTGGGACTGGCCTTCGCGGTGATGTGGTCATCGGCCTTTGCCTCGGCGCGGATCATCCTGCTGGACGCGCCGCCTCTTTGGGCGCTGGCGCTAAGGTTCATGATCTCGGGCGGGTTGGCGATTGGCGTCGCGCGCGCATTGGGGCAAAGCTGGCGGCTTGGGCCTGCGCAGGCGCGCGCGGTGGTGATTTTTGGTCTTTGTCAAAACGCGCTTTATCTTGGCCTGTTCTTCGTCGCGATGCAGCAGATCGAGGCGTCGTTGGCCTCCATCATCGCGTCGGCGATGCCTTTGATCGTGGCGGCTTTGGGATGGGCGTTTCGCGGAGAGCGTTTGGCACCGCTTGGCATTGGCGGAATGTTTGCGGGCTTTGCCGGTGTGGCGCTTGTCATGGGCAGCCGCCTTCAGTCAGGCGCGGACCCAAGTTCGGTTCTGCTTTGCGTTGTCGGGGCAACCGCGCTTGCGGTGGCGACGTTGACGGTGCGTGGCGCGAGTGCGGGGGGCAACCTTTTGATGGTTGTGGGCCTGCAGATGCTGGTCGGTTCGGCGGCGCTGGCGCTTGTGGCTTTGGCCGTGGAACCCTTTGCCATCACGCTCACCTGGCGTCTTCTGGCGGCCTTTGCCTATCAGATTGTGGTGCCGGGCCTTGTGGCCACGGTGATCTGGTTTCACTTGGTCGGCAGGGTTGGCGCGGTCAAAGCCTCGGCCTTCCACTTTCTTAACCCGTTCTTCGGCGTGCTGATTGCGGCCGTTCTCTTGGATGAAACTGTCAGTCGCCTTGATATGGCGGGCGTGGCAATTGCGGCTTTGGGAATTCTTGCGGTTCAAATGGCACGGTTAAGAACATCTGCCGCCTAAGCTGCGCCGCGACGGAAGCCAACCGGCCCTAACGGAGTTCCTGCAACAGCTTTTCTAACACATCGTCCTCGCTGGTGGGGGCGGTGGTCTGGCCGCCGCCGATGCGCGCGCCACCGCCAAGTGAAGTATCCGGGCTTTGGAACAGCCCACCTTGTGCCGGGGCATCTCGGGGGGAAGGCACCCGCATCGGCAATTCGGTAACAGGCAGGCCTTCGTGGATCCGCGTCATCACCTCATGCCAGATTTCAGCGGGCAGCCCGCCGCCCGTGACCCCTTTCAAGGGCGTGTTATCGTCATTGCCCATCCAGACGCCGGCGACATAATCGGCGGTAAACCCGATGAACCACGCATCGCGCCCGGCCGAGGTTGTGCCGGTTTTGCCCGCTGCCGGGCGCCCATCCAGCGCCGCGCGGCGGCCGGTACCGTCATTCACAACCTGCGCCATCATGTAGATCAGGTTTTGGGCGGCCTCTTCGCTTATCACCCGTTCGCCAATGCCGGTTTCGGTGAACATGTTCAGCTCTTCATTGCCGGGCACTTCCAGAATGCGGATGCCATAAGGCGAAACCGACGAGCCGCCGTTCAGAATGCCCGCATAGGCACCTGTCATCTCGATCAGGGTTGATTCACTGGCCCCCAGCGCCAGTGCCGGACCTGCCGCCATGTCAGAGGCGATGCCGAAATCGGCCGCGATGTTGCGAACGTTTTCGCGGCCCGCCGCTTCGGACACGCGCACCGCCGGAATGTTGCGGCTTTCGGCCAGCGCCTGTGTCAGCGTGATGAGGCCCTTGAATTCCCCGTCATAGTTCTTTGGCGTCCATGGGCCAGAGCCGGGAATATTCATGGTCAAAGGCGTGTCTTCGACAAAGTCCATCGGGCTCCAGCCTTGGTCAAGCGCTGCGGCATAGACAAAGGGTTTGAAGGAAGACCCGGTCTGCCGCAAAGCCTGCGTCGCGCGGTTGAAACTGCCTGCCGCCTCTATCTTGCGGCCCCCGACCATGGCGCGCACGGCACCGTCCGCGCTCATCACCAAAATCGCGGCCTGTGCGTTTGACCCTTCCTTGACCTTGTTTTCGAAGACCCAGGCAAGGCCCTCTTCGGCCCGCTTTTGCATTATGGTATCAAGCGTTGTGCGGATGACCACGTCTTCCATGGTTTCAGAGGTCAGGAAGGATGGCGCGGTTTCCATCACCCAATCGGCAAAGAACCCGCCCGATTTGGTTTGCGCGGCTGTGGAAAGCTGTGCGGGGTTGGCGCGGGCTTCATTCGCCTCGGCCGCAGACAGATAGCCCTGCTCTTCCATCAACCCGATGATGATATTGGCCCGGTCTTGTGCCCGGCCAAGGTTGTTTGTCGGCGCATAGCGCGAGGGCGCCTTCAAAAGCCCGGCCAGCATGGCGGCTTGGGCCGGGTTCACGGCATTTGCGGAAATGCCGAAATAGCGTTGGGCCGCGGCTTCAAACCCGCGCGCCCCCGCCCCAAGATAGGCCCGGTTGAAGTAGATCGTCAGGATCTCTTCCTTGGTGTATTTCACCTCCATCGCCACGGCGAAGGGCAGTTCCTTCAGCTTGCGCGCCACACCACCTGACCGGCAATCTTCTTCGTATGCGGCTTCCGATTTCCACTTTGCCTGGTCATAGGCGACGCCAAGGCACAGCAGTTTTGCAACCTGCTGGGTTATGGTTGAACCGCCATTCCCCGAAAGCGGCCCCCGGCCTTCGGCAAGGTTGATGCGCACCGCGCTGGCGATGCCGCGCGGGGAAACGCCGAAATGTCGATAGAACCGCTTGTCCTCGGTCGCGACGACCGCATTCAGAAGATAGGGCGAAACGTTGTTGGCGGTGATCTGCCCGCCAAAGGTTTCGCCGCGCCAGGCAAAGACCCGATCATTGCGGTCTAGCAGCGTGACCGAACCACGGGCGCGGCCATCAAGTAGATCGTTGACGGGGGGCAGCTGAGCATAAAAGTAAAAGACGATGCCAGCAAAGATCAGCGCGGTTACGGCGGTGATGCGCCAGATGATCCCGAAGATCAGCCGCCAGATGAACCCGAAAAACCGTGAGATCAGCCCACCCCGACGCTTTGGCCTGGGCGTGCGGCGCTTGCGTGGCGGGGGCGGGGCGCTGGTCGGCTTGCGTGTGGTTTTGGGCGCGCCATAGCGCCTGTCCGCCACCATGGGGCGTTGCCCTTTGCCTGTTCCCGCCATGCCTTGCCGACCCGTCTTGCGTGATCTTGTTATTGGCCACCTTAACGGCTTTGGCGGGGTTTGCGAAGGGTCGCGGGCGATGATTCGCCTATGCTTGTTGCCTAATATTCAGGCAATGGCGCAAATTTATGCAGCAGATGCCGCCAAATCACCCTTCTCAGCCGATTCTGCCGCGCGGCAAACTTGTGCTGCACCTGCGAAGGCCGCCTGATTTCCTCAGCGGCCCGCCTTTGGGTCGGGGACAAGGATAAAGGGGTGCGACATGAAGATGATCATTGCCGCCATCAAGCCTTACAAGCTGGACGAGGTGCGCGAGGCGCTCACCGCGATTGGCGTTCGGGGGATGATGGTGACGGAAATCAAGGGGTTTGGCGCGCAATCTGGCCATACCGAGATTTACCGCGGCGCTGAATATGCCGTGAATTTCGTGCCGAAGATGCGGCTTGAAATCGTGGTCGCGGACAGCATGGCCGAAACCGTGGTGGACACCATCACCAACACCGCCCGGACCGGCAAGATCGGCGACGGCAAGATTTTCGTTCTCGATGTGGCCAAAGCCCTGCGCGTGCGCACCGGCGAAGCCGACGATGATGCGCTTTAAGGGGGAAAAGGCGATGAAGAAACTTATGCTTTCCACGGCTTCCCTGTTCGCGGCCCTGCCCGCGTTGGCGCAAGAAGCCACCACCGAAACCGCCGCCGCCGTCGTCGACGCGGCAGCGCCCATCATGGACAAGGGCGATGTCAGCTGGATGATGATTTCGTCCGTGCTGGTGCTGTTCATGACCCTGCCCGGACTTGCCCTGTTCTACGGCGGTCTGGTGCGCAGCAAGAACATGCTGTCGATCCTGATGCAAACCACGATCATCGCCTGCCTGATGATGGTGGTTTGGGTGGTCTATGGCTATTCCGTCACCTTCGGCGGGTCGACCAGCCCATTCTGGGGCGGTACCTCAAAACTCTTCTTGTCAGGCGTTACGGCGGACAGCATGGCGGCCACCTTCTCGGCGGGCTATGTCATCCCGGAATACCTGTTCATCGTGTTCCAGATGACCTTTGCCGCCATCACCCCTGCGCTGACCATCGGCGCCTTTGCCGAGCGGGTGAAGTTCAGCGCCGTTCTGGCCTTTTCGCTGCTGTGGGTGACCTTTTCCTACTTCCCCATCGCCCACATGGTCTGGGACGCAAGCGGCTATCTCTTTGCCAAAGGCGCGATCGACTTTGCTGGCGGCACGGTGGTGCACATCAATGCCGGTATCGCGGCGCTGGTCGGATGTATCGTGATCGGCAAGCGCGTCGGCTATGGCAAGGAAAACATGGCACCGCATTCGATGGTGATGACGATGATCGGCGCATCCATGCTGTGGGTCGGCTGGTTTGGCTTCAACGTCGGTTCGAACCTTGAAGCCAATGGCGGCGCGACGCTGGCGATGATCAACACCTTTATCGCCACGGCGGCGGCGACTTTGGTCTGGTCGGGTCTGGAAAGCATCCAGCGTGGCAAGGCGTCGATGCTCGGGGCAGCTTCGGGTATGGTGGCGGGTCTTGTGGCCATCACCCCGGCTTGTGGAACGGTTGGCCCGATGGGCGGCATCGCCCTTGGCGCGATTGCGGCAGCGGTCTGCTACTTCTTCGTGACGGTTGTGAAGAACAAGCTGAAGTATGATGACAGCCTTGATGTCTTTGGTGTTCACGGGGTTGGCGGCATCATAGGTGCGGTTCTGACCGGTGTGTTCTCGGCAGGTGCGCTGGGTGGGGTCAAGGGCGACGACTATGACATGATCGCGCAGCTTCTGATCCAGATCGAGGGCGTTGCCATCACCGTCGTGTGGTCGGCCGTTGTGTCCTTTGTTGCCTTCAAGCTGGTCGATATGGTTATCGGTCTGCGGGTCGACACCGATACCGAACGCCAGGGTCTTGACCTGACCAGCCATGGCGAACAGGCGTATCACGGCTGATCCAAAGGCGGCAGCTTCAAGAAAAGGCCCGCCTTGCGCGGGCCTTTTTCGTTGGCTCAGGCCGAAAGACTGATAAGGGCGGTGCCCGCAACCGCGATACCGGCGCCAATCCATGCGGGCAAACCCGGCGCGCGCCGGGTGGTGAACCAGATCATCGGCAAGATCAGAATCGGCGTGGTCGAGGTCAGCGTCGAGACGATGCCAACATCGCCATTGGCCAGCGCGGCCATCATCAAAGACATGCCCAAAAACATGCCGAAAAAGGCAGATAGAGACACATATCGCAGATCGCTCGCGGCAGGCAGGCGGCTTGCGCGGGCAAAGGGAAAGGCCAAGAGCGCCAGAAAGAACAGCCCGCCGAGCCCCGAGCGAATGGCCATGGCGGTAAAGGGCTCTACCCCTGCCTCCATCGCGGGGCGCGCCAGCAAGCTGCCGGTTGCCTGACCAACCGACGTGATGATGCCCAGCACAACCCCGATCCACAGCGGCTTTGTCGGCCTGTCGTCCGGATGGGGGTCATGTTCGGCCAGAATGGCCAGCACAATGCCAAAAAGGATCAGGCCGATGCCGGAAAGCTGCGCCGCGCTCAGGCTTTCGCCCAGAAAAAGCCAGCCCTCCACCACCGCAAAAGGCGAGGCGAGCGAAAACAAAAGCGCCGTAACACGCGGACCGGCGGCGTGAATGGCGGCCAAATAAGTTGTGGTCGCCAGCATGATGCCCGCGGCGGACGAGGCGGCAAGCAGCCCGAATTGCCACGGATGCACGCTGGCCCACCCGCCGACAAGCGTCGCGGCACCGGCGGTCAGAACAAAGGAAATCCCCATTTGCCAGCGGCCAAGCTGCCAAACGCCAACCCGGCCCGCAACCGCGTTAACGGCCATGGCCGACAGCGAAAAGGTAGCCGCCGCCCCCAGCGACAACAGGACGGCGAGCATGCTTTACCCGGCAACCGAGGCGATGGCCGCGGCCAGAATCGGCACGGTCTTGGCGTTCAGCCCAGCGATATTGATCCGGCTGTCACCGACCATATAGATCCCGTGGGTTTCGCGCAGCACATTCACCTCTGCCTCGGTCAGACCAAGGCGGCTGAACATGCCGCGGTGGTTGGCAACAAAGTCGAAACGGTCGGAGTTGGTCGCCTTGCGCAACTCGGCGGCAAGCTGCTGGCGCAGGGACAGCATGTTCAGCCGCACCTCTTCAAGTTCCGCCTTCCAATCGGCGCGCAGCGCATCATCTTCCAGGATCATCGTCACAAGCCGCGCGCCGTGATCGGGCGGGAAGCTATAGTTTTGCCGGTTAAGGAAGGCGAGATTGCCCTGCACCACAGCCTTGCGGTCGGGGCTGGTCAGCGCGATCAACACGCCGGTGCGTTCGCGGTAAATGCCAAAGTTCTTCGAACAAGAGGCGGCAATCAGCACTTCGGGGAATTTGGCGGCCACAAGGCGGGTTGCGGCCGCGTCTTCTTCCAGCCCGTCGCCAAAGCCTTGATAGGCAAGGTCAACGAAAGGCACGGCACCTTTGGCAGCCAGCAGTTCAACCACTTTTTCCCATTGCTCCAGCGTCAGGTTCGCGCCGGTCGGGTTGTGGCAGCAGCCGTGCAAAAGCACCGCATCACCCGCTTTCACCTTGGCCAAATCCTCCATCAGCCCGGCAAAGTCGATCCCCCGGGTTGCGGCATCAAAATAGCGGTATTCGGCCATCGGCATGCCGAGATATTTGATGATCGAAGGGTGGTTCGGCCAGGTGGGGGCCGAAAGCCAAACCGTTGCGTCGGGGGCAGCCATTTTCACAAGCTCCAGCGCCTGACGAATGGCCCCTGTGCCACCGGGCGTTGCGATCGACGCCGCGCGGTCGGCAAAACCCGTGCCCAGAATCATCTCGACCATGGCGGCGTTGAAGGCGGGTTCCCCCGCAAGGCCGGTATAGGTCTTGGTCTTTTCCGTTTCCCACAGCTTCTTCTCGGCGGCTTTCACGGCCCGCATGACCGGGGTCAGGCCGGTTGCGTCTTTGTAGACGCCAACACCAAGATCGATCTTGTCCGTCCGCGGGTCGTCACGGAACATCGCGATCAGTTGCAGGATCTTGTCCTGCGGCTGCGGGTTCAGGGTTTCCAGCATTCTTCAGCCTTTCTCGACGGCAAGATCTTCATACATGCCCCATTCGGCCCAAGAGCCATCATAAAGCGCGTGGTTTCTGTGGCCCATCCGCTCCAACGCCAGCGACAGGACGGCGGCGGTTACACCTGATCCGCAGGTGGTGATGGCAGGCTTGGCAAGGTTGACGCCCGCCGCCTCGAAGGTGGCGCGCAGATCGGCAACAGATTTCATCGTGCCGTCGGCGTTCAGCAGCGTGGCGAAAGGCACGTTCCGTGACCCCGGAATATGGCCTTGGCGCAGGCCGGGCCGGGGTTCGGGGACCTCGCCTTTGAACCGCGCAGGCCCGCGGGCGTCGATGATTTCGGCCTCGCCCAGTTTGGCGGCATGGGCAACCTGCGTCACGTCCTTGACCATATGGTTCTGGCGGCTGACCATGATGTGGCGGTCGCGCATGACGGGCGGCATGTCTTCCACCTCGCGCCCTTCGGCCTGCCATTTCGGAAAACCACCATCAAGAACGGCAATATCCATCTTGCCCATCAACCGGAACGTCCACCAGACGCGGGCGGCTGAAAACAGGCCGGCGCCATCATAGACCACCACCTGATGGCCGTCGCCAATTCCCATGGCGCGCATCCGGGCCACGAATTTTTCGGGCGGCGGGGCCATATGGGGCAGGTTTGACCGGCTGTCGGTGATTTCGTCAATGTCGAAGAACCGCGCGCCGGGAATATGGGCGGCCTGATATTCGGCCTTGGCATCGCGGGCCGTGTCGGGAAGATACCAACTGGCATCAATGACCCGCAGATCGGGGTCTTTCAGATGGGCGGCCAGCCAATCGGTGGACACAAGGGTTCTTGGATCGTCGGTGAAGGCGGTCATCGGCGTCTCCTGCTAGGGATAAGACGCACCTAACCCGAAGGGGCTTTTGCCGCAAGGGTGGCGCGGGCGCATCCGATACGCCCGCGTGCAAATTTATTGCTTGGCCATCATGCCTTTCAGCACGCCGACAATGGCCATCAGCGCCCCACCGCCCACGCCGCCCGAAGCAAGCGCGCTCACGATGCCGCCCAGATCAAGACCACCCGCCGCAGCGCCGCCGGCCGCCATGGCGCCGCCGCCCAGCATGCCCAGGATCTGCCCGCCCAGACCACCGCCCAAAACACCGGCAATCGAGTTGCCCAATGTCCCAAGGCTTTGGCCCTTAAGCACAGCGCCAGCAGCATTTCCGCCGATGGCACCGGCAATCAATTGGATGATAAGTTCCACGATACGCGTCCTTTCCCTCTGCGCCCCTTTTGGGGCCCGTCACCGGGTCATTAGGCCGCGCATTGGCCAACCGGATAGGGGGAATTCTGCAAGATCGTTAACCTTGCGCGCGCATCCAACCGACCGCCGCAGCCTCAGTCGCGCGCGCCTTGCTTCAGAAGGCGGGCCTTTTGCCGGTCCCAGTCGCGCTTGGCAGAGGTTTCGCGTTTGTCGGCCATTTTCTTGCCCTTGGCGATGCCAAGCTTGACCTTCACCATGCCGCGATCATTGAAGTACCACTTCATCGGCACCAGCGTCATGCCTTCGCGCCCAATCGCATTCCACAACCGGCCCAATTCCTTGCGCGAGACCAGAAGCTTGCGATGGCGGCGCTCTTCATGCCCCCAGGTCTTGGCCTGCAGATAAGGCGCGATATAGCTGTTTATCAGCCATAATTCGCCATTTTCAACCGAAGCATAGCTGTCGCCAATGTTCGATCCGCCCTGTCGCAGGCTCTTCACTTCCGAGCCCAGAAGCATGATCCCTGCTTCCAGATCGGATTCGATGTGATAATCGAACCGCGCGCGACGGTTTTCGGCAATCAGTTTGTTGTTGGGGTCAGACATCTTGGCCATGGTTCAATCGAAATAGGGGGTTGCGGCCCCCAAGTCCAGAAGGGGGTGGGAATGTTCCTGCAAATCGCAGTCGGCACAGTGGTTTTGCTGACCAACATTCTGTTCACGGCGGTGGCCGCCATGTTGCTTGAGGTCTTGTTCCAGCGTGGTCACGGCTGGATGCTGACCGAGCCGCACCGCCCAAAGCTGGTTGTGATGATTGCGGGTGTTTCGCTTTGGGTTCTTGGCATGATCACGGCCGGCGTATGGCTGTGGGCAATCGCCTATCTTTGGCTGGGAGCTTTCGGAACCTTGGAAGAAGCGGTGTATTTTTCGCTGGTCTGCTTCACCACGCTAGGTTTTGGTGATGTGCTTTTGCCGCACAGTTGGCGGATTTTGGCGGGGATGACGGCAACCAACGGGTTTTTGCACTTTGGCCTGCTGACCGCCCTCTTGATCGAGGCGCTGCGTCAGGTTCGCATTGGGCAGGTCGAACACCGCAACGCCCGGTCGCACTAGGCGGTGTTTTGCGCCAGTCCGCCAAGCGCCAGCGCTGTGCGATGCTGCAGGGCTGGAATTGCGGACGGGTGGTTCAGCCATTCGGACAAGGTCATCATCTGCCAGCGCTGACCTTCCGTGCCAAAGCGAATCTGTGCCACCTCCTGCGCGCTGATTCGCGCCGCAAAGAAAACGGATCGTTTGGCCGCGTCCTGCATGGCGGGAAACTCGTTTCGCCAAAGCAGATGCCTTGGGTCAAGGCGCAGGCCAAACTCTTCCCAAACCTCTCGAATAAGGCACTGTTCGGCGGATTCAGACATTTCTCGTCCACCACCCGGCAGATCCCACAACCCCGGCCAAGGCAGGCCGGGCCGAGTGTCACGCTGATAGGTCAGAATGCGGTCACCGCACAAAAGGGCGGCTTTCGCGCCGACGAAATCAGTCATTGATATCCTTGTGCCAGATTTTCGTCTGACCGGCGGTCACCCCCATGACCCGGCGTAGAACAAGCCAGGTGACCAAAGACAGCGCGGCAAAGACGAAAAGCAGCGACGGCAAAGATCCCCCCAGAACGCCAATGCCCAAAAGCACCCCGGTCAGCAGCGCCCCCAAGGCAAAGCCAAGGAAGATATAGCCGGGCGCAAGGATCTCCAAGACGCCCAAAGCAAAGCCCGCAACGATCCAGACCCACCAGACGTTCCACATCTTATCCACGTCCTTTCAGCATCTTGAAGGCGTCACCAAAGGCTTCAAGCGCATTGGCGGGCACAAGAATCGTCTGCTTGCCCTGACCCGAAGCAATGGCTTGCAAGGCTTCCACCTGCTTCAGCGCCACCTGAAACTGCGCGGCTTCCATCCCGTTTTCCTTGATCGCCACGGCAATTACCCCGGTGGCATAGGCCTCGGCGTCCGCGGTGATTCGGCGGCCCTTGGCCTGTTGCTCGGCGGCATAAAGCTCTGCATCCGAGGCCAGTTCAACCGCGCGCTTCTTGCCTTCGGCTTCCATCACCTGCGCGCGGCGGGCGCGTTCGGCGTTCAGTTGTTGCAGCATGGCGTTGCGGGTCGCTTCATCCAGGGCTACGTCCAAAATCTCGGCGCGGGTAACTTCGACTCCCCAGTCATCGACCATGGCCTTGACCTGTTCGCGGACCCGTTCGATCAATTGCGCACGGTTGGACTGCACCTGATCCAGCTCCAGCTTGCCGATCTCGCTGCGCACGATGCCCGCGACGGTGGTTGCAATCGCAGCATCGACATCACGAATACGGTAGACTGTCTTTTCCGGTTCGGTCACCCGGTAAAACACCGATGTTTCCACCTGCAGCAGCACGTTGTCGGCGCTGATTGCATCTTGGCGCGCGTTGGGAAGCTGCCGTTCCAGCACCGAAACCTTATGGGCCACACGGTCAAGAAAGGGTACGGTAAAGTTGATGCCCGGCCCCAGAACTGACCGAAGCCTGCCAAAGCGTTCAACCACAAATTTTTCAGATTGCGGCACGATGCGCACCGCCTTGAAGATCGCGACGATGATGAAAAGCGCTACCGCCAGGTAAATCGGGCCGCTGCCAGCAACTTGTTCGTAATCCATTGGTGCCTCCGTGAAATCTGCCATCAAGATGGGCAAGTTGCGGTTGGCGTGCAAGGGGAACTGGTGGAAACCAGCATGGACAGAGCCTGCGATGCAGAGGATAATTCGCCATGCCCAGCCTTTGCCGCGATTGTCTTACCCCGTTTGATGCCGGCGCGCGCTGCCCCGCCTGCCGCAGCCCGCGGACATTGACCCATGCCGAATTGAACAGCCTGTCCATCGCCCATATGGACTGTGATGCGTTTTATGCCAGTGTTGAAAAACGTGACAATCCGGCCCTTCGGGACGTTCCGGTCATCGTTGGTGGTGGGCAAAGGGGTGTGGTTTCGACCTGCTGCTATCTGGCACGCATCCATGGGGTGCGATCCGCAATGCCGATGTTTCAGGCGCTGAAACTCTGTCCGCAGGCCACCGTGGTTAAGCCGCGGATGGCGGTTTATGTTCAGGTCAGCCGCGCCATTCGTGCGATGATGGAGGATTTGACCCCCGCGATCGAACCCTTGTCGCTGGACGAGGCGTTTCTTGACCTGACAGGCACCGAAAGATTGCACGGTGCGCCGCCGGCGGCGGTGCTTGCGCGCCTTGTCATGCGCATGGAGCAAGAGCTTGGCCTGACCGGGTCAATCGGCCTGTCGCACAACAAATTCTTGGCAAAGATCGCCTCTGATCTGGATAAACCGCGCGGGTTTTCGGTGATCGGGCGTGCCGAGACGGCAGATTTTCTGCGCCCCAAGCCGGTTCGGATCATCTGGGGCGTGGGGGCCGCAACGCAGGCCAGCCTTGAAAAGGCCGGTATCCGTACCATCGCAGATCTTTTGCGGTGGGATCGGGCAGATCTGGTGGCGCGGTTTGGCAGCATGGGCGACAGGCTTTGGCATCTGGCGCGGGGCGAGGATCAGCGGCGCGTCAGCCGTGATGAAAAGCTGAAATCCATTTCCAAAGAGACCACCTTCTTTGAAGACACATCTGACCCCGATGTGCTTGACGGGCATCTGTGGCGGCTTGCCGAACAGGTGGCAGACCGCGCGAAAGCAAAGGCTCTAAGTGGCCGAACAGTGACGTTAAAGCTGAAGAAGGGCGACTTTCAACTTATCTCGCGCCGCCACGCGCTGAGCGACCCCACCCAGTTGACCGACCGCATCTATCGCGCCGCTCAGGACCTATTCCGCGCCGAGGTGGGGCGGGGTCCTTTCCGCCTGATCGGGGTTGGTATTGCCGATCTGGCCCCCGAAAGTGAGGCCGATCAGATGGGCGATCTGCTGGATCCAGAGGCGGGCAAACGCGCCAAAGCCGAACGCGCGGCAGATGCCATCCGCGCCCGGTTCGGTGCGAATGCAATCGTCAAGGGTCGGTCACTGCGGTAATTGCTGGGCCGAGCGGCCCGAGGTTGAAAGGCTGGCGCGATCATTCGGCCGCCAGGGGCAGTTCCTGCTGGCCAATCCCCACCAGTCGTTCGACCACGCTCGCCATACGTGCGGCAAAGTCATCAAACACCGGCAGCGGCGTGATCGTCGTCTCATCCATATAAAGCGAGCGGTCAATTTCAACTTGAACGACATGCCGGTTCGCTGAAGGCCTGCCATAGCTCTGGGCAATAAACGCGCCTGCGAATGGCGCATTGCGGGCAACCAAAAAGCCTTCTCCTTCAAAGGCGGCTTCGATCGCCGCCATCACCCAAGGTGCGGCCGCGGCACCAAAGCGGTCCCCCAAGACCACCTGTGGCAAGATCTGCCCGGGCCGCGCGTGATGCTCTATCGCTTCGTGTGGCATCGAGTGGCAATCAATCAAGATGGCTTGGCCGAACTGCGTATGGGTGCTTTCAACCAATTCCCGCAACGCCCGATGATAGGGGTGCCAATAGCGCGCGATGCGCGCCTCAGCCTCGGCCAGCGGCAGTTTGCCCCGATAGATCGCCCGGCCGCCCGACACAACACGCGGAATCACCCCCAAACCCGAAGAAACACGCGGATTGTGGGGCGCCCGTACGATCCCTTCGATAACCGCCGGGTCAAGCTCATCCGGGGCGCGGTTCAAATCCAGATAGGCGCGCGGCACTTCAGCCAACAGCAAGGCCGCGCCACGGGTCGGCGCCGTTGCAAACAGTTGATCCACATAGGCATCTTCCGAAGACCGAATCTGCAGGGTCGTCAAAACCGACTGTTCCAGAAACATGGGGTCATAGGCCACCCCACTGTGCGGAGAGGCGAAAATGACCGGCGTTTCCTGCCGGGTGGGCTGATGAAGACGAAAAACCCCTGCGGTCATCGGGAAAGCCACATGCACATTGCTCAGATCCTTGATATAAGGGCAAAACAGCGCGGGTTGATAGGCTTTCCGTCATCGAAACCCCTTGAACGTGTCAGCGACTCTGTTTATAGCCCCCCCATCCGACGCGGTTCCGCCCGCGTCCTTTTCTTTGGGCGCAGGTGGAATCAGTCTGAAACGTGGGCGGTTAGCTCAGCGGTAGAGCACTACGTTGACATCGTAGTGGCCACTGGTTCGATCCCAGTACCGCCCACCATTCACCGCCTCTGCAAAGAGGCACGTTGTTTTCAATCGGCGCAGACGCGCCGCGAACAGGAGAAGGCCGATGAAAGTTGCGAACTCGCTCCGCTCGCTGAAGACGCGTCACCGCGATTGCCAGATTGTGCGCCGTAAGGGCCGCGTCTATGTGATCAACAAGACGCAAAAGCGCTATAAGGCCCGTCAGGGCTGAGTGTTGCGCCAGCAAGCATGACAGGGCCGCCGGGGTAAACCCATGGCGGCTTTTTCATTTTTACGCAAAGGAGTGGTCCATGCACCCCAACCCCGCCTTCCGTCAGGTTCCTGCCGATGAAAGTCTGGCCTTTGCCCGCGCCCGCGGCTTTGGCACGTTGTCGATCAATGGTGAGGCGGGGCCGTTGATGGCCCATGTCCCGTTTCTGTTCGACGAAACCGACGGGCTTTGCGCGCTGATTCACCTTGCGCGGTCCAATGCCCTTGCGCGCGCTGCCTTGCCGACGCCCGCTGTGATCGCCGTGACGGGGCCGGAAAGCTATATCTCGCCCGATTGGTATGGCGCGGTGGATCAGGTGCCGACGTGGAACTATGTCGCCGTGCATCTGCGAGGACGGCTGGAACCCCTGCCGCCCGAAGCGCTGCGCCCCATGGCTGATGACCTGTCGGCGATTTTCGAAGCACGTCTTTTGCCCAAAAAGCCATGGACCAGTGCCAAGATGTCCGAAGGCGCGATGGAGCGCATGATGCGGATGATTCTGCCCTTTCGTCTGGTCATTGAGGGGGTCGAAGGCACTTGGAAGCTGGGTCAGAACAAAACGCCTGAACAAAGGGCCGGGGC
>JAIOXV010000164.1 GCA_021741465.1 Paracoccaceae bacterium | reverse complement strand
TTCCAGGCGGGCGGCGTCTTGCTGGGTTGATTGATCCAGTTGCATCACAGAATTGTTGATTTCGACCAGATTTACCGATTGTTCCCGCGACGCCCCGGCAATGTCGGAAACCAGCATCGAGATTTCAGAGACCGAGCTGACGATCTGGGTCAGCGCCTCGCCGGTCTTGTCCACCAGATCGACGCCCATCCTGACCTGAGTCGCGCTGTTGTTGATAAGATCGTTGATCTCGCGGGCGGCGTCAGACGAACGTTTGGCAAGGGACCGCACCTCGGAGGCGACCACCGCAAAGCCCCGGCCCGCATCGCCCGCCCGCGCGGCCTCGACCCCGGCGTTCAGCGCCAGCAGATTTGTCTGGAAGGCGATGTCATCAATCACCTTGATGATTGAGGTGATCCGATCGGAAGAGGTGGCGATCTGATCCATCGCCGACACCATTTCGACAACCACCCTGCCGCTGCCTTCGGCCTTTTCCTTTGCTGCGCTGACCACCAGATCGGCGCGTTCGGCCCCTGCGGCGGTGCCCTTCACCGATGTGGTAAGCGCGTCCAGCGCGGCGGCGGCCTGTTCCAGCGTCGCGGCGGTGCTTTCGGTGCGCAAGGACAGGTTTTCGGCGGTTGAACTGATGCTTCCCGCATCATTGCTGATCTTTTTGGCGTTGTTGAGAATGTCTTGCATGGCGTCGGCCATGCTGCGGACGGTTTCGTTGAAATCCTGCCGCAGATCTTCATAGGTGCCGGCGAAGGGTTCGGTGATCTGGGCGGTCAGATCCCCCAGATTGAGTTTCCGAAGACCAAGGCGCAAGGCCTCGACAACGGCCGTCTGCTGCGCTTCGGCTTCGGCGCGCCCTTTGCGCGAGGCGCGCAGCTCGGCCTCTGATCGTGTCACATCCTTGCCAAGCAAAAGCAGGCGGATGATCTGACCCTGGTGGTCTTTCACACAATCCAGGCTGCCATCAATGATTGCAGGCTGGTCAGTGTCGCGCACAAGCCGCAGCATGCCGACAAAGGTCTTGCCCGCGTGGGCGGCTTGCAGCACGTCGGCCGACTGGCCTGACGCGCTGTCAAGAAGCGCAGGCAGCGGACGGTGCTGCAAAAGCTCCAGCGATTGGCCCATCATGTCAAGGAAGGGGGCGTTTGCTGTCAAAAGGGCGCCTTGGGGTGAAAACTCGGCCTTGATCTGGCTGGCTTCGATCGCCTGTATCACCGCGGCATTCAGCCAATTGTCGGTGACATCCGACCATTCCATGACATAGCCCACCTCATGGCCGGACTTGTCACGAATGACCGAGGCCGAGAGTGAAATGCGTGCCTCGCCCAGTTTGATGACCGCGGTGAAAGGCTGGTCATTGCCCGCCGCACCGCTGCCCAACTGCGCGCCACCTTGGGTGACCAGATCCTTTTGCCCTGACAGGAACGCCTCGACCGACAGACCGATCATCGCGTGCGGATCAAAGCCGGGCACACAGGCCGATAGCGCCGCCTTGTGGGTGGCAAACAACGCGATCATCTTGGCATTGGTATGGGTGATCTTGCCGTCCAGATCGGTCAACAACATGGCGGCAGAGGCGGTCATGAAGGCCGTTCCCTTGAAGGTGTTTTCCAGTTGGGCATCACGGGCGTGCGCCAGCGTGCCGCGCAACTCTTCAAGCGACGCCGAGATGGATCCCAATTCATCCTTGCGGCCCTGCAACGGCACGGCGCGGTCATAGTTGCGGTCCTTGAACCCTTGGATGACGGCTTGAATTTGGCCAAGCGGCCGGGTCACCAGACGGTACATCAGGAACATGTTGCCAATCACCGAAAGCAGGAAGACCGCGCTTGAGGTCAGCAGGGCCTTTCCTTCGTCAGACCGCAGGCTGGCAAGTTGATGCTCGGGTGTCCAGTGAGTTGCGACTGCGCCGACAATCTCGGTCCCGTCGCCAAAATGTGCCAGCGAGGCGGCCGAAAACCCGTCATCGGAAACCACAGTGCCCCCTTGGGAAAGTGCCTTCAGGGCAAGGTCCACCAACGCGGGGGAGTCGGGCAGGCTGCGTGATGCATCAACCACAAGCGACCCATCCGGCTTGAGCGCGATGGCCTCCGCAAGTGCTTGGTTGGAGTGGGTCTTTTGCAGATCAAAGGTGTCATAAACCTTGTCGCCCCGGCCAAACCGGACACCACCAGACACGTCATCTGCAAGAGCCTCTGTTTCCGAAACGGCACGTTCACGGATAATGCGTTCGATTTGGGCGTGGCTTGCGCTGCGGCTCATAACTGCCAGGGTCGTTGTTACGGCCGCTGTCACCACGATTGCGATGATCGTGAGCTTGATGAAGATCGAGTTCAGTTTCGAAAGCATATGTGTCGGCATCAGGTTTATTTCCACGCTGAAGATAGGTCTGACAGGGGTTCAGAACGCCGCTGCGTTCAGCCCCACGGTCACGGCGCCAATCGCTGTTCCGCTGGCCGGGTCGGTCAGGGTGAAAGAGACCTGCGCCTGATAGGTCTGGGTGGATTCGTCCAGTTCGATATCTGAGACATGCACGGCATCGGGCCCGACAACATAGGTCTTTTGGTGCTTGTCTTCGTCGCCTTGCCAGTAATCAGACGTAACGCCGCTGATCGCTGCGTTCAGGCCTTGGGCATCCATGATGATAACCTCGGTCACTGCGCCGCCCGACTTTGCCACCTGATCGCGCAGATAGGCAGACGCGGCATTGTCCAGAATGCCCTTGATAAGGGCGCTGTCGGTGCCCACCTCGGCCCGCCATTGGGTATCAAGGGTAAGGATGTCCGCCTCTGAAAGGGCGGCATGCGCGCTGTTGGCGCTTTGGACGGCCGAAATGATGCTGGGATCTGATGTCCAGGCCTTTACGTCAGCCTGCACAAAGGCTGTCATCTTGTTTTCCACATCACTTGCCGCGGCAAGGTTGGTGGTAAGCGCCAAAAGGGTCGCTGCAGGTGCAAGAAGTTTCATGTTTGGCTCCAGTTTCAGGGTCACAGTGTCATTTGACCCCCAAAATAAGACCCATAAGTTAACAGAGCCGCGAAGGGTTCTGGCCAAGGGCGCAGCGCCGTGGGCCAAGCGCGCAGGGGCGCACCACGCAGGCGGTGGCTTGATTGTTATGAGTTATTTCAATGGCATAGATATAGGAGTTCCGGGGCGCTGCCAAAAAGAGGGGCACCCTGACACAGGCGGTGACGCTGGCGATCAATAAAATTGAAGGTATTTTACGAAGGCTTGTCTGTCTGCGGCCTCATCTGTCGGTGGCCAGATTACTCTGTGACCAAGGCGCAAAAGCAAAAGGCGCGGCAGGTTGCCCTGCCGCGCCTTGCCATGCCCGGTGATGGGGCAATTATTCTTCGGTGGCGGCTGCCAGACCCGACGGGGCTGCAATGTTTGCCACAACGAAGTTGCGCTTGATCGTCGGGGCCGTGCCTGCGGGCAGAGCGATGTCTTCGATGTGGATCACATCGCCGATTTGCTTGCCGGTCAGGTCCACGGTGATGTGGTCAGGGATATCACCGGCGGTGACTTCCAGTTCCACTTCGTGGCGCACGATGGTCAAAGTGCCGCCGCGCTTCAGGCCGGGCGACGCTTCGTGGTTCACAAACTCGACATGGATGAAGAGTTCGATCTTCGAATCGTCATGGATGCGCAGGAAGTCGACGTGGGTCGGCAGATCCTTGACAACATCGCGCTGAACGCCGCGGCAAACGACGTGAACGTCGTCATGACCTTCGACTTTCAGGTTGAACAGCGATTGCAGGAAACGGCCCTGCTTGAGGCGCTTCAACAGGTAGTTGTAGCTGATGTTCAAAGCGACCGGTTCTTTACCGTCGCCGTAAACGATTGCGGGTACGTTGCCCTCACGACGAGCTTGACGAGCGGCCCCCTTGCCTGTCCCCGTCCGTACCGCGGCGATGAAATCTTGAGCTTCACGAGCCATGGTTTTTCTCCTTGATAAGTCCGCCATCCTCCAAGGGTGCATGGCGCGACCGTGGGCCTATAGCGGGGAATCGGCTGAAGGAAAAGCACAAAAGCGGTCGCGCGTGGCAATTCCGGTGTCGGACCAAGACGCGCCGGGTGATCATTTGCACGCTAGCAGTGGTTTTCACAATGCCGAGAATTCCATGCCCTTTCTGAAACTTCTGATCCTGTCGCGCCCTGCGATTGCGGCATTTGCGGCGATGGGGGTGCTTTGGGGCACCTTTGCCGCCGCCTTGCCCGACCTGAAAACGATGCTGGGGGTGGATGAGGCGGGCATGGGGCTTTTGATGTTCCTGACCCCAGTGGCGGCGGTGGTGGCGATGCTGGTGGCCCCGCGTGCGGGCCAGGGACTTGGCCGCTTTGCCTTGCCGGTTGCGACCGGCCTGATGTGCCTTGGGTTTTTGCTGCCGGGTCAGGCCAGCACGATCTGGATGTTTCCACCCGCAATGATGATGGCAGGTTTTGGCACCGGCTTGACCGATGTCTTGATGAATGCGCGCGTCGCCGCTTTGGAAAGCCAGCGCTCTGTGCATCTGATGAACCTGTGTCATGCCGCCTATTCCTTTGGCTATGCCGGGGGGGCGGTGATGACCGGGGCGATGCGGCAGGCGCAGTGGTCGCCGGCTTGGGTCTTGGGCAGCATGGTGCTGGTGGCGGGGCTTTTGGCGCTTTTGACGATCGAGCGGGATGGCCGGATTGACGGGCTGGCGCGGCCTGCCAAGGGCACGGCCTCGGGCCTTGGATGGGTGCCGATGATCGGCGGCGGCATGGTGTTCATTGCCTTTTTGACTGAAAATGCGGCCGAAAACTGGTCGGCGCTGCACATCGAACAAACGCTGGGCGGATCGCCCGCCCATGGCGCGATGGGCCCGGCGGCGCTTGCGCTGACCATGGGGTTCGCGCGGCTGGTGGGGCAGGGTGTTGCCGGACGGGTGAGCGCGGTGGTGCTGCTGACGGCGGGGGCCGGGATTTCGGCGCTGGGGGCTTTGTGCGTGGCGGCGGCCTTGTCGCCCGTGATGGCCTATGCGGGGTTTGTGGTGATGGGCATCGGGTCGTCTGTCATTGCGCCGACCGCCTTTTCTTTGGTCGGGGCCTCTGCGCCCGATGCCGCCCGCGCCCGCGCCGTCGCCCGTGCCACGCTGGTGGGCTATCTGGGCTATTTCATCGGCCCGCCGGGCTTTGGCCTGATTGCAGGCACCTTGGGCCTACGCTTTGCCTTTGTGGTTGCGGCGGCGGCGCTGTTCATGGTGCCGATGCTTGCGCGCGTGCTGGCCCGCCGCCATTGAGGACAGGACGGCTGCGAGGGCAGGACGGCTGGGCGAAGGTCGGCATAACGGCAGAAAACGTCGCAAGGCGGGGTGATCTTTGCCCGCGCCCGGGCTATTTCAAAGCTGCGCGCGACAGGAGTTCCCCAGCATGGCCTATTTTCTTGGCGTCGATACCGGCGGCACCTATACGGATGCCGTGATCGTCGATGAGGCTGCCGACAAGGTGATCGGCAAGGCAAAATCTTTGACAACCCGGGCCGATCTTGCGCTGGGCATAGGCCGTGCGGTGGATGCCGCCTTGCAGGCCGCCCGGATTGCAGCGGCGGATGTTGCGCTGGTGTCCTTGTCCACCACCCTTGCTACCAATGCGCTTGTCGAAGGCCAGGGCGGACGCGTTGCGCTTGTCTTCATCGGCTTTGATGCCGGCGACATGGAGCGTGGCGGCCTGACCGAGGCGCTGAAAGGCGATCCGGTCATCCTGTTGGACGGCGGGCACAGCCACGCCGGAACCGAAGCCTCCCCGCTTGATCTGGCCGGGCTTGAGGCGCAGGTGGCGGACCTTGGGCCTTCGGTCATGGGCTTTGCCGTGGCTGCGCGGTTTGCCACCCGAAACCCTGCCCACGAGATTGCCGCGCGCGAAATGATCCGCCGCGTTACCGGTCGGCCCGTAACCTGCAGCCACGAACTCTCGGCCAATCTCAATGGCCCCAAGCGTGCCCTGACGGCGGTCTTGAATGCGCGGCTGATCGGCATGATCGACCGGCTGGTTGCGGCCTGCGAACGCCATTTGGCAACAATTGGCATTGCAGCGCCCTTGATGGTGGTGCGTGGCGATGGCGCGCTT